>NZ_AZQP01000164.1 GCF_000601455.1 Fervidicella metallireducens AeB | reverse complement strand
TCCATCAAAATTAATTACCGAAGCTATGTTTTCATTGGCATCGTAGTTATATGTTGAATATTTTCCATCTGAATAGGTTATCTTTGTTAATCTATTATTTGTATATTCAAAGCTTGTTCTTCTTCCTGCCGGGTCAACTATTGCTGTTAAGTATTTTGTACTTGGGTCACGTTCAAGTGTTACATATCTTCCTGTGCTGTCAGTAACCTTTATTAAATCTGAGCCGCCTGTGAATTATCTACCTTTCGGTTAAGTATTATATATTCCTTTACATCCTGTGGATTAACATTATATTGTAAATCAACATTGGGATATACATTTGAAAACTTAACTGTTGAAGTTAAATTTGTTAAAACTTTTTTCTTTTCATTCTTCTCATTCTCCTTTCATTTTTTCGTATTACTTTAATTTAACATTTATGAATCTTTAAAATATTAACACATTATGAATATTAAACGAATGCAATATTTATGTAATCTATGCCATATAATGGTTATATGGTTTAATTACTTATAAA
>NZ_AZQP01000163.1 GCF_000601455.1 Fervidicella metallireducens AeB | reverse complement strand
CTTAGTGGATTGTCTTTTTATTTTTTCCATTGTAATCTGAAAATTTTTTAGAAGTTATATATAAACTTTTATCTTCCCCCAACTTATATAAGTGAAAGGGGGTGAAAAGGATGGCAGTGAATTCAGTTAGGTTAACATCAGCTTTAGTGATGAAGGTTAAAACTGGAGTTGATGGAAAGGGAAATGACATTTTTAAGAGCATTACCTTTAAAAGGGTAAAACCAGGAGCAGTAAAGGAAGATGTATTTGCAGTGGCACAGGGGATAGCATCAATACTTGCTGTTCCAGTAAGTTCAGTTCAAAGACAGGATTTAGATGAGCTTATAAATGAATAATGAATTTAAATTTAGGTAGGAAGGTGGTGAGAATATGGCAAAGAGTCTTCAGATGGTTTTTCAGAACCAGGCAGGGAAGAATGTGTCAATAAATGTTCCAGAGGTTAAGGAGAACTTAACAGAGGTAGAAGTTAGGTCATTGATGGAGCTTATAATTTCAAAAAACATCTTTGACACAACAGGAGGAAGTCTT
>NZ_AZQP01000162.1 GCF_000601455.1 Fervidicella metallireducens AeB | reverse complement strand
GGAAAAAGTTTATCAGAGCTAAGTAGCGAATATGGCATTTCAAAGTCTACTATTAACGGTTGGATAAAAAACTCAAGGCCTGTTGTTATTGATGAAGGTGAAGTTGTAACTATGAAAGAGTATAAAGCATTGAAGCAGGAGATGGCTAGGCTTAAGGAGGAGAATGAAATACTAAAAAAAGCCATGGCCATATTCGCGAAAAAGTAGATTCTATCTTTAAATTCATAGATGATAATAAGGACAAACATGATGTTAAGCTAATGTGTAAACTGCTTAAGGTTTCAAGAAGCTCTTATTACAAAAGTCTTAACAAAGATGAAAGTAAAAGAAGTATTGAAAATAAAAGACTAAAAGAAGAAATTCTTAAAATATATAGTGATAATAAAAAACGATATGGAGCTCCTAAGATCCATAAAATACTAATAAATCAGGGAGAATCCATAAGTTTAAAGAGAGTTCAAAGGTTCATGAATGATTTAGGGATAAAGTCGATTGTTTGTAAGAAGTACAAGCCCTATTCATCTAAAACAAA
>NZ_AZQP01000161.1 GCF_000601455.1 Fervidicella metallireducens AeB | reverse complement strand
TTTAATTCATAAAAAATAGCATCTTTTTTCCCTTGCTATTCTTGACATAAAAAACATCTCTTCCTAAAACGTTGCTTTAAATCTGAATTGCTTTAGAAAGGAGATGTTATTCATTTTTTCTATATAATCCTTATATATCCATATAACCTATAACCATATAACGTTTATATCTATTTCTTATTATTCATCTTTCTCTAACTCTTCTGAATTTAAAATTAATACTGGTTTACATTCTTTTTCAATTCTTTCTATGTATTCTTTTTTTATGTAATTATTCAATGCTTCAACTAAAACATCTTTTGATGTTTTTCCTTCCATCAATGCTTGAAGTTTTAGTGCCTTATCTAGTTTTTCAGGTATAAAAAAAGTTCTTTTTACTCCTTTTGTATTTTGTGCAATTGGAATATTACCTATAAGTTTTGTTTTCATAGCAAATTCCTCCTTTTTTCATTTCATCTATATTTTAACTTAATTATAACTTTATACATAAATACAGTCAATATTATTTTATGTATAGCTGTATTTTGTCATTATTCTCCTTG
>NZ_AZQP01000160.1 GCF_000601455.1 Fervidicella metallireducens AeB | reverse complement strand
TTTTTAATACTTAATGAATTGTCCTATTTAAAATCCATGTATATTATATATCAACCTTGATATCATATCCTATTGCATAACAGCACTTAAATGTCCCTTTGTATCCCTTTGTATATTTTAAAAGGCTATGAGCTATTTTACATTTTTAAGATTTCTACTTATTTCAATAATTTTATTATCATTACATATAGTTTTTACAGAAAGATTATTTAAATCAATTTGAAGATTATCCATTTTTTCATCTAAACTGTCAAATTTCATGTTTGTTTCAGTTCTAAACTCAGTTAAATTAGCAGTTTGTTCATATACCGCATCAAGCTTTTTTTCAATTCTAATAAGTCTTTCGTTAGATTCAATCTGGGTATTCTTTATCTCTTTTAACTCATTTACTATCTGCTGAAGTAACTGTTCCATTTATATCATCCTTTCATTCAGTTGTCCTATTTATATTATATTTTAAATATTAATATATATCAATGACCACACAATAGAGTTACTCTACTATATAATGAAACACCGCTTAATGTAAAATCGATATGAAACAATACCTTTTAAATTTAAT
>NZ_AZQP01000159.1 GCF_000601455.1 Fervidicella metallireducens AeB | reverse complement strand
CATAATATACTTGATGCAACATCAGCTGAAAATGTTGTTTATGCATTTACCTACGATTCCTTCGGAAATCCACTTACATCAAAAATAAAGGATGCCGCAGGAACAACAGTCATAAATTCAAATGCAACCTATACAACAGACGGTAACTATATTAAAGAGGTTGAGGACTCAGAGGGAAACAAAGTATCCTACAGCTACAACAGTACTAAGGGAACTCTAGACAAGTTAACCGATGCCAATGGAAGCGAGACAAACTACGTCTACGACGACCTTGACAGATTAACCCAGGTTTCTAAAAAGGAAAGCAGCGCACAGGATGCAAAAACCATAACCAACAGCTATGGTTACGAAGATGACAAAATAAAGACAATTACCCATAATGGCTTTAGCTATTCCTTCGGATATGACAGCTTTGGAAATAACACAACAGTTTCAGTAGGAACTCAAAAGCTAATTGAAAATACCTATAATCTTGTTTCAGGAAAACTCCTTTACTCAACCTATGGTAATGGTCATAAAGTAAGCTATGATTACGATGACCTTGACAGGGTTACAGCAGAGAAATACAATGATGTTGTCAAATTCAAATACGAATATGACGGCAGC
>NZ_AZQP01000158.1 GCF_000601455.1 Fervidicella metallireducens AeB | reverse complement strand
CTTTACCATCAAATGAAGTTAGCTTGTCCTTCCAGTTTGTGTCATCGTAGGAGTAGTTGTATACCTTAGCTGATGTTCCTGTTGTTCCTGTTGTAATGGTATACTAAAGTTGTAACACCTCAATCTAATAGATATAATAAATCTATAAGAAAAGAGGGATACCTATGCAAAAATATTATGAAGAAGAGTTTAAAAAGAAAATAGTTCGTCTTCATCTGGAAGAGGGGCGTACTATAAAAAGTTTAGCTGAGGAGTACAGCGTTTCAAAAGCAGCTATATCCATCTGGATAAAGGCTTACCGTGAAGAATGCCAAACAAACCACGAATTAAAGGAAGAATACGATTATATGAAGGAAAATTTAAGGCTCCGCAAGGAACTTGAAGATTTAAAGAAAGAGAACCAGTTCCTAAAAAAAGCGGCGGCATTCTTTGCGAGGGAAATCGATTAGTGGTTTATCGATTTATTCAAGATAATTGTAAAGAATTCGGATTAAGATGGCTTCTTCGAAGATTCAATTTATCACCGAATGCATACTATAACTTTCTAAAGGATAGGAAGTCTAATTATCATACCCAAAAACAGAAAATACATGATGAAATTAATAAAATATATCATG
>NZ_AZQP01000157.1 GCF_000601455.1 Fervidicella metallireducens AeB | reverse complement strand
GTAGCTATTATCAGAAAACTTCTTTTCATATATAGGTGTTAAAACTTGAGCGATAGCTTGCTGAATAACTCTGTCTACTACAGTAGGTATCCCAAGTAATCTCTTCCCTCCATCAGGTTTTGGTATTTCCACTCTCCTGACAGGTTGTAGTCTATATCTTCCTTCCAGTAGTGATTGCCTTAATTCCTGTCCATGTTCTTTTAGGTATTGTAGAAGTTCATCTACTGTCATACCATCAATCCCATGACTTCCTTTATTGGCTTTTACTCTTTTATATGCACTGTTCATATTATCCCTTGATAATATTTGCTCAAGTATGTCACTACCGTATTCATTGACATCGTTTCTTCCTTTATTGGACATGGAAGAAATACTATGCACTTCTACATTATCTTTGAGTTCCACTCTATTTTTATATAGATAGCCTTCTTCATGAAGTTGTCTGCTTTCATCATATTTCTTCGTGTCTTTCAAAATTCTGAAACCTCCTATTGTTCAGTCCTTCCCACGCTAACGCGTATTACGTGGTACTATGACCTCTGCTGACTTCTGATAGTTCAGCCATACATCACTGCATGGGTTGTTATTTCTAAATTCATATCCATAACTTATCTATCAGACCTCCCCGGGTAAGAGCGACCGCCTTCA
>NZ_AZQP01000156.1 GCF_000601455.1 Fervidicella metallireducens AeB | reverse complement strand
ATAAAGCCTGATGCTGCAGTTTTTTAAGCTATAAATAACAAATAGTAACTATGAGGTAGTAGGTAAATGCTTTATATTCCAAGATTAAAGCAAGAATTAGTGTTTCTTAAGTGGTATAAAGAATAATAATCTGATAAAATGTAGATATCAATACATGGTCATGTGAAATGAGAATTTATAGATAAATTATTTATATTTTTTAAAAGATAGTTTTGTTGGATGGTGATAATATGGATAAAGATGTTTTACAGGCAATAAGAGAGTTAATAAGGGATGAATTAAGACCAATTAATGAAAGATTGGAGAATATTGAGAGTGATGTTAAATATATTAAAGAAAAACATGGAGATAAACTTGATTTGCTTATTCAATTTGAGAAAAATACTCAATTTGCACATGAGAAGATAGACAATAAATTAGCAAAAATCGAGAACAGATTAAAAGTTTTAGCGGAAGAAGATTTTGATATAAAAGTTGATATAATGGGAGTAAAGGAAGATTTAAAGGTAATAAAGGGTGGAAAAGAGTAAAATTGAAATTAACTAAACATGATGGACATCTAAGTATTGTTGTAAACAGGATTATGATAATAACATTTAAATTAAATATAAATTTTAGAATAATAAAGGGCAATTTGCTGGGGATAAA
>NZ_AZQP01000155.1 GCF_000601455.1 Fervidicella metallireducens AeB | reverse complement strand
ATAGCTATTATCAGAAAACTTCTTTTCATATATAGGTGTTAAAACTTGAGCGATAGCTTGCTGAATAACTCTATCTACTACAGTAGGTATCCCAAGTAATCTCTTTCCTCCGTCAGGCTTTGGTATTTCCACTCTCCTAACAGGTTGTGGTCTATATCTTCCTTCCAGTAGTGACTGCCTTAATTCCTGTCCATGTTCTTTTAGGTATTGTAGAAGTTCATCTACTGTCATACCATCAATTCCATGACTTCCTTTATTGGCTTTTACTCTTTTATATGCACTGTTCATATTATCCCTTGATAATATTTGCTCAAGTATGTCACTACCGTATTCATTGACATCGTTTCTTCCTTTATCGGACATGGAAGAAATACTATGCACTTCTACATTATCTTTGAGTTCCACTCTATTTTTATATAGATAGCCTTCTTCATGAAGTTGTCTGCTTTCATCATATTTCTTCGTGTCTTTCAAAATTCTGAAACCTCCTATCGTTCAGTCCTTCCCACGCTAACGCGTATTGCGTGGTACTATGACCTCTGCTGACTTCTGATAGTTCAGCCATACATCACTGCATGGGTTGTTATTTCTAAATTCATATCCATAACTTAACTATCAGACCTCCCCGGGTAAGAGCGACCGCCTTCG
>NZ_AZQP01000154.1 GCF_000601455.1 Fervidicella metallireducens AeB | reverse complement strand
TATCAGATTATGAAGAATTAGAATCTGATATAGTCTATAAGGCAGTAATAGATAACAGTGAAGTAATCTTTTATATATTATTGGAGTTTCAATCATATGTTGATTATAGTATGCCCATAAGATTGTTTTTATACATGGCAGAGATATGGAGGGGAATTTTAAGGGATACAGAAAAAACAAAAATCAAGAGCAAAGATTTTAAACTACCTGCAATAGTACCTTTAGTATTGTATAATGGAGAATATAAATGGACAGTTGAGAGAAGATTTAAAAATGTTATAAGCAAGAGTGAGTTATTTGGAGACAATGTAATTGATTTCGAGTATATACTGATAGATATAAATAAATATGAAAAAGAAGAATTAATGAAGATAGGGAATATAGCCTCTGCAGTATTTTTATTGGATCAGAAGGTTGACATAGAGGAATTTATAAGCAGAGTAAAGGAAGTAGCTTTAAGTTTTAACAATTTAAGTGAAGAACAAAAGATGATGCTAAGGCATTGGTTAAGAAATACCTTATCAGATGAGTTAAAGGATAAATTAGGTGAGAAAATAGAGGATATTTTGATAGCAAATAAAGAGGAGGTTATGATTATGACTTCTAACATATCAAAGACAATAAAAGAGACCTTTGAAAAAGTCAGAGAAGAGGGAATAGAAGAA
>NZ_AZQP01000153.1 GCF_000601455.1 Fervidicella metallireducens AeB | reverse complement strand
TTGATTTTAGATGAATAGGGCTTGTACTTCTTACAAACTATTGACTTTATCCCTAAATCATTCATAAACCTTTGAACTCTCTTTAAACTTATGGATTCTCCCTGATTTATTAGTATTTTATGGATCTTAGGAGCTCCGTATCGTTTTTTATTATCATTATATATTTTAAGAATTTCTTCTTTTAATCTTTTATTTTCAATACTTCTTTTACTTTCAACTTTGTTAAGACTTTTGTAATAAGAGCTTCTTGAAACTTTAAATAGTTTACACATTAGCTTAATATCATGTTTGTCCTTATTATCATATATGAAATTAAAGATAGAATCTACTTCTTCGCGAATATGGCCATGGCTTTTTTTAATATTTCATTTTCTTCCTTGATTTTAGCCATCTCCTGCTTCAATGCTTTATACTCTTTCATAGTTACAACTTCACCTTCATCAATAACAACAGGCCTTGAGTTTTTTATCCAACCGTTAATAGTAGACTTTGAAATGCCATATTCGCTGCTTAACTCTGATAAACTTTTTCCTGAATTATATAACTCCACTATTGTTTTTTTAAATTCTTCGGAATATTTTCTTTGATTTCTTGCCATTTTATAGACACATCCTCTCTCTAATTTTATTTTAATATGTTCGAGTTATTGTGTCTATAAAACTATACTAACACCA
>NZ_AZQP01000152.1 GCF_000601455.1 Fervidicella metallireducens AeB | reverse complement strand
CCGTTACAGAAAACTTACAAAACTCTATAAGGTATTTATAAAACCCTATAAAGTTTATGTTTCCTTCCTTGTTCATCGTGTCCACTTTCGGATAAACCTACTTGTGTTTGTTTGACACTCCAAAGGCTTAAATTCCCCACTAACGTATGGGTACATATCAAAAGCTAACGTTTAGTGTTATGCTATTGATTTACCATAGTTTTTAAGATTTATACTTGCATTTGAGTCCCTATCTATTTCATATCCACATTCATTACATATAAATGTTCTTTCTGATAAATATAAGGTATTCTTTACACTACCACATCTACTACAAGTTTTGCTTGATGGATAAAATCTGTCTGCAAGTATAAACTTAACCCCATTCCATGCACACTTATATTCCATCTGCCTTTTAAATTCGTGGAAAGCTTGTTCTTGTATTGCCTTTGATAGCTTCCTATTCTTTAACATTCCACAAGTATTTAAGCTTTCCATTACTACATACTCTGGCTTGGTTCTCACCAAAGATGTAGTTATTTGATGAATATAGTTATGCCTTATGTTTTTAAGCCTTCTTCGTGTCTTTAAAACAAGGAATTCTAACTTTTTAATATTTTTAGTCTTTCTGTAACGGTATTCACCTCCTTCTATTTGGATTTTGTTTAATTCATATTTTTTAGATAGTTTCCTTTGTAGTCTTTTAAGCCTCTTTTCAAGTTTCTTTACCATTCTTGA
>NZ_AZQP01000151.1 GCF_000601455.1 Fervidicella metallireducens AeB | reverse complement strand
AAGCATTTTTGTAACACTTTAACCTAATATTTTAGATTTTCTGTATCTTGCCTCAAATGGCGTAAGCCTTCATTATATGTATGAGGTCTTAGATGATTATACCAAACGTAAGCAAAGTTGTTTATTGCTTTATTTAATTCTTCATCATTGTGATAGTGGTAATGATGAATTAATTCATGTTTCAGAGTGTTGTAGTATCTTTCCATAGGGGCATTATCAAAAGGACACCCTGCCCTGCTCATACTTTGTTGTATATTTACTGACTCGCAGAAATCTATAAAGTCCTTAGATGTAAATTGCGAGCCTTGATCGCTATGAAGAATTAATTTATTTGTCAACTTTGGCTGCGAAGCAATGGCTTTTTTAAGCGTATTAATTGCAAGCTCGTTTGTTATTTCTTTACCGTTTAAACTAGCTATAACAGAGCGATCATACAAATCAAGGATAGTACAGTTGTATCTTTTACTGCCATCTGTCAAAAATAAATATGTAAAATCTGTACACCATACATGATTGGGTTTATCGGTTGTAAAATTTTGATTCAAAAGGTTTGAAAAAATTTTATGGGGTTGTCCTTTTTTATAACCCGGTTTCTTTCTTTTAACAATGGAAGTAAGTCCTAGTTCCTTATTCATATATTTATGAACAGTATTTTTACTACAAATGATACCTTTACGTTCCAGGAAGATTTTCATTTTACGATGGCCAAGACGGCCTTCAGTTT
>NZ_AZQP01000150.1 GCF_000601455.1 Fervidicella metallireducens AeB | reverse complement strand
CCGTGTGTTTTTAAGAGGTAATTTAATGAAAAATAGGACATTTCATGTCCGGGTAAAAAATTAAATTCAAGTATATTATTAGATTAAAGAGTTGGCCAACTTAATAAAACAATAGATTTTATAAGGAGGTATACAGAATGAATGAATTAATAAAAGTAGATTACAGCAGAGAAGAACCAACAGTATCAGCAAGAGAACTTCACAAGTTTTTAGAGATTGGGACAGAGTTTAGACATTGGTTTCCCAGGATGTGTGAATATGGGTTTACAGAGGGAATAGATTATACCCCGGTCATTTTTGACCACCCCCAAAACCATCAGCCCACAACAGATTATTATTTAACAATACCTATGGCAAAAGAGCTGTGTATGATTCAAAGAACTGAAAAAGGGAAAATAGCACGACAATATTTTCTTTCTATTGAACAGGCATGGAATACACCTGAAATGGTAATGTCAAGAGCTTTAAAGATGGCTGAGAACCATATACAATCTCTTAAATTATTAAATTCAAAGCTAAGTGTTGAAAATGAAATTATGAGACCAAGAGCAGAATATTTTGATGACCTTGTTGAAAGGAATCTGCTTACTAATTTTAGAGATACAGCTAAAGAATTAAAAATAAAGGTAAAGGACTTTATAGGATTTTTAATTGATAAAAAATACATCTATCGTGATAAAAAAGGAAGTTTAAAACCTTATGCAGACAAAAATGATGGTTTATTCGAAATTAAAGAAGCAAAGAATGATAGT
>NZ_AZQP01000149.1 GCF_000601455.1 Fervidicella metallireducens AeB | reverse complement strand
AAATTAGAAGAAAAATTAATAAGTAATACCCAAAAAGTCAACAATACAATAGATACTTTAGAACTGGACTTTAGTTGTTTACCTAATGTTAAAATGTCTATTGTTAATTCAGATATATTTTAGAATGAAGATAAATGTAAAATAAAAACTGTTAATATGCGTTTATAGCTGAGGTAATTGTCAAAGCTTAATATAATTTAAATAGATTGTTTAGAGTAGAGGATATTAATTTTTATATTGTAATGGTATACTAAAGTTGTAACACCTCAATCTAATAGATATAATAAATCTATAAGAAAAGAGGGATACCTATGCAAAAATATTATGAAGAAGAGTTTAAAAAGAAAATAGTCCGTCTTCATCTGGAAGAGGGGCGTACTATAAAAAGTTTAGCTGAGGAGTACAGCGTTTCAAAAGCAGCTATATCCATCTGGATAAAGGCTTACCGTGAAGAATGCCAAACAAACCACGAATTAAAGGAAGAATACGATTATATGAAGGAAAATTTAAGGCTCCGCAAGGAACTTGAAGAGTTAAAGAAAGAGAACCAGTTCCTAAAAAAAGCGGCGGCATTCTTTGCGAGGGAAATCGATTAGTGGTTTATCGATTTATTCAAGATAATTGTAAAGAATTCGGATTAAGATGGCTTCTTCGAAGATTCAATTTATCACCGAATGCATACTATAACTTTCTGAAGGATAGGAAGTCTAATTATCATGCCCAAAAACAGAAAATACATGATGAAATTAATAAAATATATCATT
>NZ_AZQP01000148.1 GCF_000601455.1 Fervidicella metallireducens AeB | reverse complement strand
CATATTAAACAAAATAGAATATGCTTATACAACAAGTGATACACTAGGAGATGCATTAAAAACAGTAACCTATAATTATGGTGATGCGAACTGGAAGGATAAACTGACTGCAGTCACTGTAAAGATAGGTACAGATAATCCTCAAACCTATGATATAATCTATGATGCAATAGGTAATCCATTAACATACAATGGATATACCTACACATGGGAAATGGGACGCCAATTAGCTGGTATCTCAGGGAATGGAATAAATGCTTCCTTCAAATACAATGCTGAGGGAATTAGAACAGAAAAAACAGTAGGAACTGTAACAACAAAATATCATCTTGTTGGGGATAAGGTAACCTTTGAAACAGATGGAACCGATACGATTTACTACTCCTACGACAGTAGTGATAACCTAATTAGCATGAAGCTAAATGGGGTAGAGTACTATTATATAAGAAATGCTCAGGGTGATATAATAGGTCTTCTAGACAGTACAGGAACTCAAGTGGTATCATACACTTATGATTCCTGGGGGAAACTTATATCAATAGACGGAAGCCTAAAGGATAGTGTAGGGGTTAAAAATCCTTATAGATATAGAGGATATAGATACGATACTGAAGCTGGAATGTATTATTTAAACTCACGTTATTACAATCCAGATTTGGGAAGATTTATTAACTCTGATTCAATAACAGGTGTTGCAGGAGAACTTCTTTCACATAATGCATTTGCTTATTGTATGAATAATGTTGTAAATATGGATGACCCAAGT
>NZ_AZQP01000147.1 GCF_000601455.1 Fervidicella metallireducens AeB | reverse complement strand
TATCCATACATAAACCTAAAATTAACAAGTTCTCCTTCTTTAAATCCTTTTCTTATTCGCCATTTTATGTTTTCACTAACTGACCTACTCTCTTCTTGTGCAAATGAAGCGAGGATAGTTAGCATAAGCTCACCATCCCCGCTAAGACTGTGAATATTTTCTTTTTCAAAATATACATCTACATTTAACTCCTTTAGTTCTCTAACTACTTCAAGTAGTGTAACTGTATTTCTTGCGAATCTTGAGATTGACTTTGTAATTATCATATCTATTTTACCCATTCTGCAGTCATCAAGCATTCTTTGAAACTCTGGCCTTTCATCCTTTGTTCCAGTAATAGCTTCATCTGCATATACTCCCGCAAACTCCCATTCAATGTGTTTTTGAATAAAGCTGCTGTAATAGCTGATTTGAGCTGAAAGAGAGTGAAGCATTGCATCTTTTCCACTTGATACTCTTGCATAGGCAGCAACACGTTTTTTAGATATAGGTTTTTTAATTTTAGAATCAAGCTTTATAACCTTTCTTTGCATTTTTTATTCCCCCTCGTATAATTTGAATTATAGATATCTATAAAAACAGTTATATAACTGTTCTTTGACAATTGATAGATTTATATATAATTGAATGGATAGCTACAAAGTTTAGAGGACATAAAGCATCCTTGTATAACTTTCAGGTACTCATGCTAAACTAAACTTGGTTTAGTTAGACAGGGTAGCTCTGGCTTCCCCCTGTAGCTTCGTTAAGAGAATGACTACTCGTTTAAGACTGAACCCCTTT
>NZ_AZQP01000146.1 GCF_000601455.1 Fervidicella metallireducens AeB | reverse complement strand
ATTTATTAACGTAAACCATTGAAAAGAGCTGACCTGTTTAGCCAGCTCTTTCGATGATTTTTCTCTTGTATATGTGCTTTGCATATTTCTATCGTCTAAGTTATGACAATACTTAACTGTCCCTATACATGAGTTTCTTGACTGCAGGACCAAAGGAAGTTAGAGCTTGGACGATTAAAATAGGTACTAAAGCTCCACAAGCTGGGGGAAAAATTCATTCTGATATTGAAAGAGGCTTCATTCGTGCTGAAGTAATATCCTTCGATGTTCTAGTTAAGTGTGGTTCAGAATCTGCTGCTAAAGAAAAGGGATTATATAGACTTGAAGGTAAAGATTATATAATGCAAGATGGAGATGTTGTTTTCTTTAGATTTAATGTTTAATGTAAAAAAGAGGAGGATATGTTTTATCCTCCTCTTTTTTTAAAGGGACATATACTTACTGTCCTATTCATTTTTTATATTTAACCGAATCTGATTTATACATAAATGTCTTTTCTAAATAAAATGAAATTTGTTTTTTATTTAATATAACTATCCTTTTTTATTGTTTTCTTAATTCTTCATTTGCTTGTCCAACTTTTATCATAAACAAATAAACCTAAAACAAATCAACTTCACTTATACTCCTTGCCATTACATAGAAAATGGCATCTTCTTTTTTCTGACGTGCGATTCTTGGCATAAAAAACATTTCCCTTCAAAGTTTACTCTGAAAATAGTATTTCCTTTGAAGGGAGATGTTATTCATTGGTTCTGAACAACACTTATCTGTCCCATATTGTTTCATGAAAAATGGCATCTTCTTCTTTCTGCCGTGCGATTCTTGGCATAAAAAACATCTCCCTTCAAAGTTTAGTTCCGT
>NZ_AZQP01000145.1 GCF_000601455.1 Fervidicella metallireducens AeB | reverse complement strand
TAAGGAACTGGTACAGCATATTTTGACGCACTTCAATTAGAAAGTGGCTCAATTGCAAATAGATATAACCTAGTTGAAAATCCTGATTTTAAATTTGGCACAACGACACCAACCTTCTGGACAAAGGGAAGTGAAACAGATGCAACAGATGTGTTAACAACTGTATCAAATCAACCTAAATCCCTTGACAATAAGGCTTTTAAATTTACCGGATCAGCTGCATCAAGAAAATATATATACCAAACAGTAAATGTTTCAGGTAAAGCAGGAGACGCAATTATACTTGGAGGATGGGTTAAGGGAGACTCAGTTCCTTTAGTATCAGGTAGAAAAATCCACTTACATCCACAATAAAGGATGCCGCAGGAACAACAGTTATAAATTCAAAGGCAACCTATACAATAGATGGTAACTATATTAGTGAAGTTGAGGATTCGGAGGGAAACAAGGTACTTTACAGCTATAACAGTACTAAGGGAACTCTAGACAAGTTAACTGATGCCAAGGGAAGTGAAACAAACTACGTCTATGATGATCTTGACAGGTTAACTCAGGTTTCTGAAAAGGAAAGTAGTGCACAGGATGCAAAAACTATAACCAACAGCTACGGTTATGAAAATGACAAAATAAAGACAATAACACATAATGGCTTTAGCTATACCTTCGGATATGACAGCTTTGGAAACAACACAACTGTTTCCGTAGGAACTCAAAAGCTAATTGAAAATACCTATAATCTTGTTTCAGGAAAACTCCTTTACTCAACCTATGGTAATGGTCATAAAGTAAGCTATGATTACGATGACCTTGACAGGGTTACAGCAGAGAAATACAATGATGTTGTCAAATTCAAATACGAATACGACGGCAGT
>NZ_AZQP01000144.1 GCF_000601455.1 Fervidicella metallireducens AeB | reverse complement strand
TTTAAGAGCACAATGGCTTGAAAGAATTAAGGCATATAAAGCAAGCGGTTTAACTCAGGCTGCATTTTGTAAAGAGAATAATTTAAATATTAAGCAGCTAAGCTATTGGGTGAGAAAATACAGAAATATAGAGCAAGAGCAAAAGAATAATTCTGATGAAAGTCAAAACTGGCTGGCATTGGATATAAAAAACAATATGAGTCAAACTGAGAAGGATGTTATCAATGTAAGAGTAGGAAAAGCTGTTGTTGAAATAAAGCCAGGGTTTGATAAAAATCATTTGTTGAATCTTTTAAAGGTGTTAGAAACATTATGTTAAATCAGACTATTGTCGATAAAGTTTATTTAGCTTGTGGCTCTACAGATCTTAGAAAGTCGATAGACGGACTTGCTGTCATTGTAAAAGAATGTTTTGATCTTGACCCATTTTCAAACTGCTTATTTGTATTTTGCAATAAAAACAGGGATAAGCTTAAAATTCTTCAATGGGAGCATAATGGTTTCTGGCTGTACTACAGACGCCTTGAAAAAGGCAAGTTTCAATGGCCTGTTGCAGATAATAACACAGCTGTCAGTATTGATCAGCGTCAGCTGCGCTGGCTTCTTGATGGACTGGATCTTGTGCAGAAAAAGGCACATCCTGAAGTTAACGCACGTACAATTTTATAAAATCTAATAAATCAACAGATTGTAATTGTAAACAAACTGTTGATTTTTCTAATTCTTAGAGGATTTTTAAAACAAACGTCGAATTATGTAAATATGGAAAAGATAAATGAAACACTAAAAAATAATAAAATCGATGTAAATTCATATACATATGACGATCTTCAGAATTTATGTATTAAGCAGGAGCAGCAGATAGCTGAACTTTCTGCAAAGCTTAAATGGCTTGAAGAACAGTTCCGACTAAGTCAGCAAAAACGCTTTGGGGTCTCAAG
>NZ_AZQP01000143.1 GCF_000601455.1 Fervidicella metallireducens AeB | reverse complement strand
GAACCTCTTGAAATAGATATCAATGTCTTTTTTGTCTATGGTTAAAATATTGGGCATAGGAAAAATTTATGCTGTCTCTTATCCTTTATATATCTGCTCCATAATTTATTTTTCCTTTTAATGGATATACTATTAATTCTTTGAACAAAACTTATACGTCCTTTAGGTATAGTTTCTGTTCATCAGACCAGAGCTTTGCCGCCGACTTCCTTCAGATTCCACCTCACGGTGGACACCCTTGTCTTAAGCTAACGGTTGGCACTATCAACCCCCGTATCGGACTTTCACCGACAAGATTACGCCCATGCCGGGCACACTTTTATAACCCCCAGTGTAAAAGCTTGAGGTTTTGCTTTTGGGCAAAAAAAAGAAAGACGATCATCCGAAGACAACCGACTTCCCTTGTTTTGTTGTTATTGCTTAAACATTCCCATTGCTCTTTTTGTTGCTAAAGCCTTAATTTTGATTTGTGTATCTTTTGAATTCTTCGTATTAAATGCTTGTAAAATCTGATTCAAATTGGCTTTAATTATATTCGCTATTTCTGCTATGTAATCAATGAAATCATTGCTTTTATTAATAACTGAAACTCCAATGAAAGTGGACCTATGTCAATATTGTAAACACTAAAACTCAAATTTTTTATGCTGATTTTATAGCATTATCTTCACATTGCTGAGGGGTAATGTACCCAATGCTGCTGTGGATTCTCTTTCTGTTATACCATGACTCTATATATTCAAATATTGCCAGTCTTGCAACATTAAAATCATAGTAGGTTACTAAGTTAACTTCTTCCTTTTTTAGGGCAGCATGAAAAGACTCCATACAGGCATTATCATAGGGATTTCCCTTGGAACTGAATGATTGAATGAATTTAATTTTTGATATATATTCTGCAAATTTAGAGCTTGTATACTGTGCTCCTAAATCACTGTGTAATATAACTTGCTTA
>NZ_AZQP01000142.1 GCF_000601455.1 Fervidicella metallireducens AeB | reverse complement strand
CGATAAAATCATAACCCCACTCATTCAAAGAGGTCAATCTATACACCATATCTGTGTTAATAACAGAGACCTTATCATGCATAGTGAAAAATCAATCTACAACTATATTGATTACAACCTTTTCTCCACAAAAAATATTGACCTTCCAAGAAAAGTTGTTTATCGTCCAAGAAAAAAGCTCAAAAATCATTTTAAAGTGGATAAAACCTGTAGAATTGGGCGTACATATCAGGATTTTATTGAATTCATGAAGGAAAATCCTGATACTCCAGTAGTTGAAATGGATACCGTTGAAGGAAATAAAGGCGGCAAGGTATTGCTCACCATTCATTTCGTTGATTCTCAGTTTATGCTTGCTTATATTAGGAATGCAAACACTTCACGCTCCGTCATAGATATTTTCGAAAAGCTCTATTGGGAACTAGGCCCCGAAACTTTTCTAAAACTATTCCCAGTCATTCTCACTGACAATGGCAGTGAGTTTACAAATCCAAGAGCTATCGAGTTTGATGGGCAAGGAAACCGCAGAACTCGCATTTTCTATTGTGACCCTTCAGCGCCATATCAGAAAGGTGCTGCAGAAAACAACCATGAATTGATTCGCAGAATCGTTCCTAAAGGCCAAAGCTTCAACTCATTTCAGCAGAAAGATATCTCATTGATGATAAGCCACATTAATTCTTATTCAAGAAAAAAGCTGAATGACCGATCTCCATACTCGGTATTCAGCTTCCTTTACGGCGCTAAAACGCTCGCAAAGTTGGATTCAGAACTCATCGAATCAAATGAGATTATCATGAATCCGAGTTTATTAAAATACTAAACTACCCAAGCAGGGATTACAGCTGACGCTTAAGCAAAAGCTCTTCCAAGGGGTGGATTTTACCTTTTCAAAAAAACGGAAAATATTCACTCTTTGTTTGCTATGCCCAAAAACAGCTGAAATCTACTTGAGTTACTTAAATTATA
>NZ_AZQP01000141.1 GCF_000601455.1 Fervidicella metallireducens AeB | reverse complement strand
TATTAATACTGCACAAAAACTTTCAAGAGAGAGTGTTGTTGATAAGCTAGATAGGTATCTATTGAACCCTGAACATCCAGTAGGAGGAAGCAAAGCAAAATGGTTTGATGAAGCTTTAGGTTTTAACAAGAGCAATATGGATGACCTAGCAAACCAAATTGTTTTTGACCCTACAAAGGCAGTTCAAACTGGTGTAACAGAGTTTGGAACTAAGTATAATCAAGTGATTTCAGTTACTGGAGCAAATGGTAAAACAATTGATGTAACATTTGCTTGGATAAAGAATAACGATGGAGTTGTTAGACTTGTAACTGGTATTCCAACTAAGAAGTAAAATATAGCTTCAAAGAAAGGATTGAATTATTAAATGTATGAGGAATACGATGTAGTTAGGGCTATAAGGGACATAAATGACAAAGTGCCGAAAGGCTCAAAAGGAGCTGTATTGATTATTCACACGTCAACACCACCACAATATGAAGTTGAATTTATTGATGAAGAAGGAAATACTTTGGATGTGCTTGCAGTACATGAAAGGGATATTGAAAAAGCATGAAACAGTTCCAAAAAGTAAGGCTCTTAACAGATAAATATTTTGGGAAATATGGAATTAGAAAAGGTGACTTAGGATTTACTCTCGAAGACTATAACGATGGGAATTTTGAAGTTGAGTTTTCCCATAGTACTAATGGGTATACTATAGCGTTGCTTGCGATTCCTGGTAATGAATTAGAAGTTGTTGAAATATAATAAATTAGGTCACACAGTTTCGGCTGATGTGGCCTTTCTTTATTTTTCAAACAGGTCAATATATTCAACTCCGGCTGCGACTCCGTTTTTCACTTCCTTTTCTGTGGTAAGTTCAGTTAATCCTTGAATTTATGCATAAACAGGCTGGAAAACGTATCGACTTGGGACAGATAAGATTTATCATACTTACGATGCAAATAATAATCTCATAAACATGAATC
>NZ_AZQP01000140.1 GCF_000601455.1 Fervidicella metallireducens AeB | reverse complement strand
GCTTAATCATATTATCATTATTATCGATTTATGTCAACTAGTTTTTTAAATTTCTCTTTCTAGTCTTCCCAATCGACTCGTATATATTATCATGTCTTTTTTATTATGTCAACTACTTTTCTTAATTAAAACCTACAGTTTATAGTTCCGAGGTTTCCTTTACCGTTTTGCAACAGCTTGTATATAATATCATTATATCTATACCTAAACCTCATCATCTTTAGCTAACTCTCAGAATTATGTTAACCATTCTCCCTATATCTCTTAGATACTCTCTTTTATTTATTATGATATTCCAGGATATGTTGTTATTCTAAAATTTATATATACTTTTATTAGTGCAATTTTAAGTTCCCTATTTCATTTATAACCTATGTTACTCTCCATTTTCCCTTAGTGTTAACTTATCATATATGGGTAAGGGGTAAAATCATATGTGATGTAGCTACCATTAAAAGTAAATGTAAAAAGGACTATGTTCACACATAATCCTTTTTATATGGTGCGGGCGGAGGGACTTGAACCCCCACGCACGCGGCGCTAGATCCTAAGTCTAGTGCGTCTGCCAATTCCGCCACGCCCGCATGATTATTAAATTTGGTTGCGGGGGAAGGACTTGAACCTCCGACCTTCGGGTTATGAGCCCGACGAGCTGCCAACTGCTCCACCCCGCGATGGTAATTGAATTATATTGGTGGCTCCGTGGAGAGGACTCGAACCTCCAACCCTTCGGTTAACAGCCGAATGCTCCACCATTGAGCTACCACGGAATATTTTTTTATGGAGCCGGCTATAGGACTTGAACCTACAACCTACTGATTACAAGTCAGTTGCTCTGCCAATTGAGCTAAGCCGGCATAATGGCTCCGCGAAGAGGACTCGAACCTCCAACCCTTCGGTTAACAGCCGAATGCTCCACCATTGAGCTATCGCGGAATATTAGTTCTTTCAAAACTACACAGCAAATTCGCGTCTTCAGCCTTCGA
>NZ_AZQP01000139.1 GCF_000601455.1 Fervidicella metallireducens AeB | reverse complement strand
ACAAAGAGAGGAAAAGCTTAAGGATCTTCCTGTTGAGGTTATTGAGTACAAACTCAATGAAGAAGAACAAGTATGTCCTTGCTGTAATGGCAGACTTCATGAAATGAGTACAGAAGTAAGGCAGGAGATTCATGTAATTCCAGCCCAGGTTAAACTTGTTAAGCATGTACGTTATGTTTATGCCTGCCGTAGCTGTGAAAAGGAAGGTATAGAGACACCGATTATTACAGCAACAATGCCAAAACCTATACTTCCTGGAAGTCTATCATCAGCTTCAATGCTTGCGCATATTATAACTCAAAAATATGTAAATAGTATACCTCTTTACCGCCAGGAGCAGGAATTTGAACGTCTTGGGGTTGATTTGTCGCGTCAAACCATGGCAAATTGGACACTAAATGCTGCAGACCCATGGCTTAAGATACTATATGACAGAATGCATGACCATCTTTTAAAACAGGATATCCTTCATGCAGACGAGACTACTCTTCAGGTACTTCAAGAAGAAGGCAGAGGGGCTAAAACATCTTCCTACATGTGGCTTTATCGTACTGGAAGGGAATGCCATCCAATAGTTTTGTATGATACCAGACGACAAGAGCAAGCAAGCATCCAAGGCGTTTTCTTTCAGGTTTTAAAGGATATCTCCATGTTGACGGCTACGCCGGCTACAATGAGCTTCCTGATATTAAGCTTGTTGGATGCTGGGCTCATGCAAGGCGCAAATTTTCCGAGGCTCTTACTGCTCTTCCAGATTCCAGGAGCAATGCAGCGGTAGCTGCAAAGGAAGGCTTGAATTATTGCAATCAATTGTTTTCAATAGAACGGGATTTGCAAGATGTTACCCCAGATGAAAGATATGCCTTAAGGCTCACAAAAAGTCAGCCTGTGCTTGAGGCTTTTTTGTCATGGCTTAAAATACAAAAACCCAGAGTTCTTCCTAAAAGTGCTTTTGGTCAAGCTATTCAGTATTGTTTAAATCAATGGGATAAACTTACGGCATTTTTATTAGAT
>NZ_AZQP01000138.1 GCF_000601455.1 Fervidicella metallireducens AeB | reverse complement strand
GGGTTTAGACCATTAAGAAGTGCAAAGCAAGCAGTTGAAAAGTGCAAAGGATACATCAATGCAGGTTATACCTGGGTTGTGGATATAGACCTTGCAAAATACTTTGACACAATAAACCACGACAAATTAATAAGACTGCTATCTAACGATATAAAAGACGGCAGAGTAATCTCTCTAATACGAAAATATCTACAAAGTGGTGTAATGATAAATGGTGTGATTATGGAAACAGAAGAAGGTGCACCGCAGGGTGGTCCGCTATCACCATTATTAAGCAATATAATGTTACACGAACTTGATGTAGAATTAACAAAGCGTAAGCTTTGCTTTTGTAGATATGCTGATGATTGCAATATATATGTCAAAAGCAAGAAAGCAGCCAATAGAGTAATGGAGAGTATTGTGAAGTTTATTGAGCAAAAGTTAAAACTTAAAGTGAATAAGGATAAAAGCACAGTAGATAGACCTTGGAAAGTTAAATTTTTAGGGTTTTCTTTCTATAGAGGTAAAGGCGAATATAGAATAAGAGTTCATGAGAAACCTTTGAAGAAATTCAAAACAAAACTCAAGGAATTAACTTCAAGAAGTAATGCAATGAGAATGGAATATAGGTTTCTAAAATTAAAACAAGCAATAACAGGATGGATAAACTATTTTGCTATTGCCGACATGAAAAACATTCTAAGAACACTTGATGAATGGTTAAGGCGAAGGATAAGAATGTGTTTTTGGAAACAATGGAAGAAGATTAAAACTAAACATGACAATCTTGTAAAATTAGGAATTGAAAATATTAAAGCATGGAAATATGCAAACACAAGAAAAGGCTATTGGAGAATATCCAACAGCCCTATATTATCCAGAGCACTAACCAATAAATACCTCAAAGAAATAGGTTTGGTTTCAATATCTGAAATTTATTCATCTGTACATTAATTTCTATTGAACCGCCGTGTACCGAACGGTACGCACGGTGGTGTGAGAGGACGCTGAATAAAATAATTATTCAGCTCCTACTCGAT
>NZ_AZQP01000137.1 GCF_000601455.1 Fervidicella metallireducens AeB | reverse complement strand
AGATATTTCAAGGATTATGCACAGCATAAATTTCTCCTATGCACAATATTTTAACCATAGACATAAAAGACATGGACATCTTTTTCAGGACAGATTTAAAAGCAAAATGGTAAAGAGTGAAATATATCTCTATGCCTTATCGGCATATGTTCATAACAACCCATGTGACATAAAGGGATATGAAAACTGCCCAGAGAAATATGAATTTTCAAGTCTTTCAATATATCTAGGCCTAAGACATGACCCCTATGAACTTGTTGATGACGGCTTTATTATGGGAATGTTCAGCAAAAATCCTAAGAGGGCAAGAGAAAGCTATATGAAATTAGTATATAAATCCTCTGATAAAGTTTTTAAAGAGGAAGTAGAATTTTTAAATGAAGGAACAGAATACAGAAGTGAAAGAAAGATATTAATAAGAAACATTAAAACTAAAGAAATTTTAGAATTTATAGCATCAAAACTTGGAATTGAAAAAATAAAGATCCATACTAAACACTGCAGAGAAATAGTTGAAGCAAAGGCACTGGCTGTACTTTTAATGAGAAGTCTTTGCAACTTAAAATGCAGTGAAATCTGCCGCGTCCTTGGAAACATAACTCAAAGCAGAGTTTCAAAGCTCAGCAGCCTTGGGGTGAAGCTTTTAGATGAGGAGAAATATAAAAATATTACATATGAGTTTATGAAACAGTATGCTTAATTTTTAAAACGAAAATATTGTAATTGCGATTTCAAAAGCTATAAAAATAATTGCTTTTGTTAAGTATAAAAATTGGACAAGCATGGTAAAACTCTTAGAAAAAAAGGAAATAAAGTTGTATTAAGTTAAAAAATCATGAGGTTTGGTTAAAAATGTGGTTAAAAATGCATTGTGGAAGGACTTGTAAAATATATATGGCTATATTATCACAGTAAGTATATGTCCCTTAGGACTTAGGAGAATATGAGCTGATTATCTCAAAATTTTTATCCTTTAGCTATGTGTGAAGTATTTTACGCTTACTTTCATAATATATCAAGGAATTAAT
>NZ_AZQP01000136.1 GCF_000601455.1 Fervidicella metallireducens AeB | reverse complement strand
AGACTTAAATAGACCGCTTAATATATTCATAAAATATCACTTCCCTTCTAAAAACAGGCATAAGAAAAGCACCTACCAATCGATAGATGCTTTTGTTTATCATATAATTCTAACTATTTATTGCTTTAGCTATTGTTGATGCATAATCAAACCAAGTAGTTAGTCCATAAAATTCAAATGCCAAAATAATAATATTTAACACAATAAAAATTTTATAAGATTTGTTGAATATTTCTAATTCATCATACCACATGAAACTTTCCTTAATACATTTTAATAGAAATTTTGGCAAAATTAATAGCATTGAAGAAAAGAGTGCTGAAAATATGCCGATTATAAAAATTTCAAGAGCATATGGAGCAACTTTTCCTGCATTTAAAATAGGTCTTAACTGATTTAAAGGATTATCCTTAGATAATGCTTCATCAGTTGAATTATTTGTTTTAATTTCTTGTTGTATTTGTGAAAGTTGCATTTTGCAGTTATAACTTTTATAATTAGCCCATAAACTACAACTAATATTTATTACTGTAATAAGTATTAAACAAGTCCATGAAAATTTTATTCTAATTTTTCCAAATTCTTCGTTCATATGATTTACTCCTTCTGTATACCAACTTGTATTTATTATACTACAAGCGAAGTAAACCTCAAAGCACCAAAATCCCTCTCTCATCATAAACACTTCCACCATAGCTACCACCGCACCGTATGGCTCTATCAAATGCCATTATAGTTGCAACAGCACCATCTATCTTTTCAGTTGATTTCTCTTTATCAGCTTTAATGTTTCCGGCAGGGTCAGTTCTAATAAATATATTGTCCATGTTCCACCTTAAAACTGGATGTCCACCATGAGCAAGCTTCTGTTCCAAGGTTGATTTCATAAGTTCCTTGGTTGGTGTGGACATATCTTTAAATCCTTGACCGAATGGAACTACAGTAAATCCCATACCCTCAAGATTCTTCACCATCTGAACTGCTCCCCAACGGTCAAAAGCTATTTCACGGATATTATAACCTATGGGACATATACTTACTGTAGTAATATAGAAA
>NZ_AZQP01000135.1 GCF_000601455.1 Fervidicella metallireducens AeB | reverse complement strand
ACATTCTTAATTCTCTATAAGAATATAAATGTAATTAAATCAGATTATCTCAAGAAATCTCTATCAAATTAGTTTAAACTCTTAAAATCTTTATATGACATTCCAGGTTATGTTGATTGTTATTAATGGATAAATAATATATATCTATATCCTATTATAAAATAATAAGGCCTATAAACCTGCTTCCTCTCCTTATTATAGAAAGGAGTGTTTATTAGCAGTTCATAGACCTTAAATATTTAATACAAGGTGAAAAAATATTAAAATATTGTTACTAGAAACTTTTGTTTCTAAATATATCCACCTAAAAATGTACCAATTTAGCTACCATACTTCCAAGTAATACTCCCAAGATTCCCATTACTCCAGCCAATGTTGGTGGTGCTGGTAGCGGTAACCTTAGTTTTTTAAATATTGCACCTATTATCATGCCTGCAAGCGTACTTAAAAGTAATATTTTCATTTTTTTCCCTCCTAAGCGTGTTTTCTAATTATTAATTCTACTAGTGCTGAACCTAACCAAACACCAAATATACCCATAAATCCATCTAGTGTTGGTGGTGCTGGTATTGGAAGGGACATTTTAGCAAAAATAAACCCTGCAAGCATTCCAGTTAAAAGTGATAGAAATATTTCTTTGATATTCTTCACTCAAATTACTCCTTTCATTTAATCCCTCATCCCACCCTATATGAATTCTTTTTATTACCTTTATATTTTATTAAGCACCTATTTTTTATTCAAGTTAATTTTTATTAAACAAGCTTATTATTTTAATTTTAATCTATTTACAAATATTAAGTAAAACAAAAGGAAAGTCTACATACAGACTTTCCTTTTTATGGTGACCCCTAGGGGAATCGAACCCCTGTTACCACCGTGAAAGGGTGGTGTCTTGACCGCTTGACCAAGGGGCCATATTATCCGGCAACTACCTACTCTCCCATGGGGCTTCCCCCAAAGTACCATCGGCGTACTCGAGCTTAACTGTCCTGTTCGGTATGGGAAGGAGTGTGTCCTCGAGGCTATCGCCACCGAATCCAGATGTCAGATGTGAGATGTGGGACGC
>NZ_AZQP01000134.1 GCF_000601455.1 Fervidicella metallireducens AeB | reverse complement strand
CCCTGCTGTAGTGGAAATAAATTGTTCCACTGGCTGTGGTCATACTTGTTCTCTTACCTTGATGTACCCCCTAATAACAATGAAAAGTAAAAAATATTAAACTGCTTTTTAAACTCCCAATCCACTACCAAACGCAATTATTAGCAACATATTAGAAATAATATTTATAGTCAAATAAAAAATTAATGCACCAATATGCCTATTTAATCTTACACTAATAAATTTAGGATATATTCCAAATACTATCATTATAAATTCAAAAATTATCAAGATTAATTCAATGTAATTTGACATCTCTATGGTATCTACTAAAATAATATTTCTCAAATAACTTGTTAATAATTCAGCAAATGCAAAAGGTAATAATATTTCGTGGATTACCATTAAGAAACCTCCATTATCAATAAATAATTTTTTTATATGGCTTTAATAGAATGATTCATTATTGGATTATAAAGTTTAATTCCACAAGAAATCATTTTTTGATCCCATGGGTCATCAAAGTTTGAAAACACAAATTTCCAACTAGATGTCCCCGCTCTAAGTTGAGCATATCCAGCTCCTAATAGTAACACCGTTTCACTAAAACCAACAGCTGTTCCTACAAAACCATAATGAATATTACCTAAATCTGCACCAGTTACTATTTTACCCATAAATTTATAATGCCCTTTTAAAGTTTGTTTTAAATCCCATGGTTGTTTATTTGCTACTAAGTTTTTGAACCATGATAATCTTTCCCCATAGCTTAATTTTTTTGCCATATTTCTTGCATACTCAGCATTTAATTTCATATAGTTTATAAAATCTGTAGTAATATCAGTTCCTGTTTTAAAATTAGGACGTACTAAAATAGAAGCATGTCCACTAGGATCGAAATATATAACAGGATTACTATGAGAATAATTATATTGGTTCAAACTCTTTGGCTCATCTTCAAACCCATGGAAAGTATCCCTTGTTATAAACCTTCCAACATTTGCATCGTAGTATCTTGCCATCAAGTAGTAAAGTCCTGTTGCTTCATCATACCTGTATCCTGCATATCTTAATGGGTTAGCTGATGCCATTGC
>NZ_AZQP01000133.1 GCF_000601455.1 Fervidicella metallireducens AeB | reverse complement strand
GGATTGTCAACACTTTTTTGTACAATTTTTATTCGGTCATTTTTGCTAGCCGATATTCTACTGGAGTCATATAATTCAGAGAACCATGAATACGTTTGTTGTTATACCATAATACATAACTTCGTAATTCTTTTTTAAGCTCTTCCAAATTCTTAAAAATCTTATTAAATGCAAATTCTGTTTTTATAATTTTATACCCAGCTTCATCAACTGCATTATCATAAGGGCATCCTTTTTTGCTTAAGGAACGCTGTATCTTAAAAGCTTCTAAAACTTCGTCTATTATCTTATTTTTAAATTCATTGCCCCTGTCAGTATGGAATATTTTTACTTTACTTAAATTTATATTAGTGCTCATAAACGCTTCATAAACTAATTCAGCATCTTTTTTAGGACCTGCTGAATAACCTACTATTTCTCTATTAAAGAGGTTGATTAATAGGCATATGTAATGCCATTTACCAGCCACATTAACATATGTAAGATCACTTACTACTATTTCTAGATCACTTCTATTATCAAAGTCTCTATTTACTATATTATCTACCTTTTCCTCATTACAACTGGCTTTATGCACCTTGTACTGTTTTACAGTGTAATTAGAAACCAATCTGTACTTGTCCATAATTTGTCTTATCTTTCTTCTTGATGCTATTATGTTTTGCTTTTTTAATTCTATTTTTATCTTTCTTGAACTATAATTGTTCTTACTCTCTCTAAATATAGATATAACTGCATTTTCAAGCTTAGTATTATAGACTCTAGTTTTTTTCTTATAATATACTAAGCTTCTTGGAATATTTAATACTCTACACATTGCGCTGATACTGTACTTTTCTTTGTTTGCTAGAATTATTTCTATTTTCGTGCCATTATCAGCGCTGCTTGCTTTAAAATATCATTTTCCATCATCAATTGTTTATTTTCCTTACGGAGACGTATTAGCTCGTTCTCTTCCTCGGTACGATTATCTTTAGCCTTGAAAGACCCAGAATTGCTATAATCATTTACCCACTTTACTATTGTTGATTTTGCTATTTGATATTCTCTTGATATCTCTGATGTTGATTTACCATTTTGTTTTAGTGCTACTATTTGCTTTTTAAAATCATCTGTATAATT
>NZ_AZQP01000132.1 GCF_000601455.1 Fervidicella metallireducens AeB | reverse complement strand
AATGAAGCAGTAGTGCACTTTGAGAAACATGGCAAAGAGATTATAGATGTCCTTGGTAAAAGCGAATATAACTTAAAGAACTATATTGACGATGCTAACTTTATTGTGAATAATTGTCAATATGTTAAAGAATTAAATGGATATGTAAGGCTTATTGGAGGGCCAGGTAGTGCAAAATATGGATTTGTAGGTCTTGATAGAGTTACAGGTAATATTACAACTTTTCATATAAAAACTGCAAGTGAGCTTGCGAAGAAAGCTCCGAGCTTGGGAATAATAAAATAAAGTAAGGAGATACAAAATGGTTTATATAAGTAAAATTATATGGATATCTAAAGACGCTTTAGAAGCGGAAGTTATTATTACTGATGGTTTATATGAATTGAAATGTTTTTCTCAGCCTATGAATTATGATATAAACCATATGATTGAAGAACCTTTATATTGCTATAATGTTAAAAATCTTGTAAAAGCCTGGGAAACAGAATTTTCAGTAGTTAAACTAACAGAGTATTTCGCATACAATATTTACGCACAGGTAGTTGATAAAGAAGTTGGGTTAATAAAACTTGGAGATATAAAAATGCAAGTGGAGAAAAATATACTTCCAGGAGATATTAAGGATAATGACTACATTTCATATTATTGCCAAAGGATTGACTTAATGTAATTTCTAAGGTCACACAGTTTAGACTGATGTGGCCTTTTTCTTGTGTGCCCGGCATGGGCGTAGTCTTGTCGGTGAAAGTCCGATACGGGGGTTGATAGTGCCAACCGTTAGCTTAAGACAAGGGTGTCCACCGTGAGGTGGAATCTGAAGGAAGTCGGCGCCAAAGCTCTGGTCTGACGAAAAGAAACTATATCTAAAGGACGTATAAGTTTTGTTCAAAGAATTAATGGTATATCCATTAAAAGGAAAAATAAATTATGGAACAGATATATAAAGGATAATGGACAGCATAAATTTTTCCTATGCCCAATATTTTAACCATAGACAAAAAAGACATTGATATCTATTTCAAGAGGTTTAAAAGGGTGAATTGAAAAATTAACTTCCACTGTAAAATCGAAGTTAGATACAATTTGGGTCAGAAGAGTAAATTTTTTAGTTGTTTAAGCACAAAATGAGGT
>NZ_AZQP01000131.1 GCF_000601455.1 Fervidicella metallireducens AeB | reverse complement strand
GTGTCTACCAATACTATTAGTATTCTCAATTTTTATTGATTGATTTCCTAAATACTTAGAATCTGTGGCAAAGCTTCCATTTCCTGTTACTCCTGACCAATACTCGTGATTCCAATATCCTGTTGTTTCAATGTTATGGTTTTGAAGATAATTTATCGTTGTCTTTTGAAGCTTTGATTGTTCTGATATCTTATTTTTATTTCCACCATTTTCTATATATTTATAGTACTGAGCACTTCCGTCCTCGTCCTTTATATTTATTGTATTTCCATTAAAGTTAAACTGATAAGTTTCTGACCTGCCATCTTGATCTGTAAAGGTCGTTGTGTTATACCCATATACAATATTTACAGAACCTCCGGTTGTTCCATCTGTATGGCCTTCTTGTATTTTCTGAACCTTATATGGTGCTGTGGCATAGTATGAATATGTCAGCTTGTATCCGTTAAAATTAATTACCGAAGTTATGTTTCCATTGGCATCGTAATTATATGTTAATATTTTCCATATGAATAGGTTATCTTTGTTAATCTATTATTTGTATATTCTAAGCTTGTTCTTCTTCCTGCCGGGTCAACTATTGCTGTTAAGTATTTTGTACTTGGGTCACGTTCAAGTGTTACATATCTTCCTGTGCTGTCAGTAACCTTTACTAAATCTGAACCGCCTGTGAATTATCTACCTTTGGGTTAAGTATTATATATTCCTTTACATCCTGTGGATTAACATTATATTGTAAATCAACATTGGGATATACATTTGAAAACTTAACTGTTGAAGTTAAATTTGTTAAAACTTTTTTCTTTTCATTATAGCTTAGGCTATCTAAATATGTATTATCTGGAGCTATAGTTTCTGCTGTTGCCTTTTCAGGATTATCTATATTCCATGATATTTGATAATTATCTTTTGTAATTTTAACTAATCTCTTTGGGTTAGTGTTTTTGGCTATTTTAATTTTATAGCTGTTATCTTTGTTTCCAAGTACATCTAATCCATCATCATCAATCTCACCTTGAAGCGTATTATTTATATCTTTCCACTTACCGCTATCTTTAAAGTGAACTCCAGTTGGATATATTTCTGCTTCTTAACTTCCATCTTCCATTTGAAAGTGCTTTATATTTTTTTCTCTTTTTTCTATAACTTCCCCTATTATTTTTGAGTTTGGCCTTTTCTGTT
>NZ_AZQP01000130.1 GCF_000601455.1 Fervidicella metallireducens AeB | reverse complement strand
AAAAAGGAGGAACATAAAATGGCAAAAGCGCATTTTGAGAGAACTAAGCCACACGTTAACATTGGAACAATTGGTCACGTTGACCACGGTAAGACAACATTAACAGCAGCAATAACAACAGTATTATCAAAGTTTGGTAGAGCGCAAGCAACAAGATACGATGAAATCGATAAAGCACCAGAAGAAAAAGAAAGAGGAATCACAATCAACACAGCACACGTTGAATATGAAACAGAAACAAGACACTATGCACACGTTGACTGTCCAGGACACGCTGACTACGTAAAGAACATGATTACAGGAGCAGCACAAATGGACGGAGCAATACTAGTATGTTCAGCAGCAGATGGTCCAATGCCACAAACAAGAGAACACATACTACTTGCTAGACAGGTAGGGGTACCATACATCGTAGTATTCCTAAACAAGGCAGATATGGTTGACGATGCAGAACTAATCGACCTAGTAGATATGGAAATAAGAGACCTATTAAACGAATATGAATTCCCAGGAGATGACACTCCAATAGTAGTAGGATCAGCATTAAAGGCACTAGAATGTGGATGTGCACAAGAGAGCTGCCCATGGTGTGGAAAGATACTAGAACTTATGAGAACAGTAGACGAATACATTCCAACACCAGAAAGAGCAACAGATAAGCCATTCTTAATGCCAGTAGAAGACGTATTCACAATCACTGGTAGAGGAACAGTTGCAACAGGAAGAGTTGAAAGAGGAGTTCTAAAGGTATCAGACGAAGTAGAAATCGTAGGATTACATGAAGAAAAGAGAAAGACAGTTTGTACAGGAGTAGAAATGTTCAGAAAGCTACTTGATCAAGCACAAGCTGGAGATAACATAGGAGCACTATTAAGAGGTGTAACAAGAGACGAAATCGAAAGAGGTCAAGTATTAGCAAAACCAGGATCAGTAAATCCACACACAACTTTCGAAGGTCAAGTATACGTTCTTAAGAAAGAAGAAGGTGGAAGACATACTCCATTCTTTGATGGATACAGACCACAATTCTACTTCAGAACAACAGACGTAACAGGATCAATCAAGTTACCAGATGGAATGGAAATGGTTATGCCAGGAGACCACATCAACATGAACGTTGAATTAATCCACCCAGTAGCTATGGAAGAAGGATTAAGATTCGCTATAAGAGAAGGCGGAAGAACAGTTGGTGCTGGCGTTGTTGCTAAGATAATAAAGTA
>NZ_AZQP01000129.1 GCF_000601455.1 Fervidicella metallireducens AeB | reverse complement strand
AATTGATCTACCATTTCCTGAAATGTCTCCAAGATTCTATCAAAAATTAGGAGAATCGTTAGTTAGATTTATAGGTAAGTTAACAACAAGGATTAAGGGAACGGGTAAGGCCATAGAGGGCGCAGGGACTGGAGCAAAAACAACGCTAGATTACTTGAAGGGTGTAGAAAAAATTAATGGAAGTTATTATGCACCTAAAAATGTTATAGACGATATTGGGAAAATTGAAGCAAAAAGAGTCGATTTCTCAAAACTAAATTCAAGCGTAATGTCAAGCAGAGCATCCACAGAAGGGGGCCTTTCACAGGTTATACGTTATTCAGATAGCAGTGGTACAAGGTTCATAATTCATGAAGTCACCGATAGCGCAGGGAACTTATTACATCGAGACTTTGATGCAGTCAGAATCCAGACAGGTCAATTGATTAACAAGTTATCAAAATAATGAGGAGGCTAATGAATATGAACAAGAATGAAATACTTATAAATTTTAACGAAATAATCGAAAATTATCTAAACGGCAGATACGATAGGTTGAAAGCCGTTGAGAGATTAATTACAACTATCCAACCCGAAGAAATCTATGACATTGAATCAAGTCCATTGATTACGGATTGTTATTTTGCGATTAAGCATCTGACTGAGAAAGACTTTGAAACAACTAATACCGAATTAGTCTATTTAAGAGATTGTATAAACGGAATAAGAGAATATAGTATGGAAGAAAAAAACAAATTAATATTACATGAAAAACATAAATAGTATCCTGATTGATAAAACAGGGGGTCAGCAATGAACCCTATATGCTCCTTTACAAATGCGGATTTTCGCAGTACATAACCCCGCTTACCACTTCACTATACGAAATCCGACCCCGACACCAGAGTGCCACTCAGCCCGCATTGCGCTGATGTGAGCCGTGCCGGGGAAGCTCTGCGACCCCGGTGCTTTAACATGCACCATTTTCGACCCCATGGTTCACCCGGCGATTGAGGGGATGAAGGCACATTTTGGGGCTGCAATTTGAAGGTAAACACGTTTTCTCAGAAAGCCGCCGAATACGGTTTCATTTTTGCCGAATGGGCAAACACCTTATGGCGGCTGCCAAAATGCGACACAGCCGCACACAGCGGCTTACAGTGTTAAGCATTCAATTGCCGGGTGGCGAGCGCATTTATGTGTAAATTCAACATGCAGCCTTCGCAGGAGCGGCCGGTATTGTCAACGCCGCCGGTATACGCATAAACA
>NZ_AZQP01000128.1 GCF_000601455.1 Fervidicella metallireducens AeB | reverse complement strand
GACTCATTGTATAATTAAATGCAACAGGTAAAAAATATTTAAACCATAGCGAAAATCATGTATGATATAGGTGACAAATCCAAACATACAGGAGGTTTTCACTATGGTTCATGAAAATAATTATAACACACCTATACGTTTTTTTAAACACCTGAAATCTTATGAACGAGGAGAAATTTTTGCCTTGCTTAAAGAAGGTAAAAGTATTCGTTATATTGCTAAAAAATTAGGACGAAGTCCAAGTACTATCAGTCGTGAAATTAAACGTGGCACCGTATCTCAATTAAAAAGTGATTTATCCTGTTATTCAAGCTATTTCCATGAAACTGGGCAAGCTGTCTACGAAAATCACCGTTCAAATTGCGGAGCAAAAATTAAATTAGCTAAAGCAGAGACCTTCATTAAATTTGCAGAAGAAAAAATCCGTAAAAATAATTGGTCTGTTGATACTGTCGTTGGTTATTGTAAAACTGATCCTTCTTGGAAAGATGAGTTCATTGTTTCAACTAAGACCTTATATAACTATATTGATAGAGGATTTTTATCTATTCGTAATATAGATTTACCTTTAAAAACACGTTTAAAACCTAAAAGGAAAAGAATTAGAGAAAACAAACGCCTTTTAGGTAAGAGTATTGATTTAAGACCTGAACAAATTAATTCCCGTCAGGAATTTGGACATTGGGAAATAGATACCGTCATAGGTAAAAAATCAGGAGATAAAGCTCTTTTAACTTTAACAGAACGCAAATCCCGTTATGAAATAATCATGCTTCTAGATAATAAAGATTCTAAGTCTGTTGATGATTCTATAAACAAACTCATGGAAGTTTATGGGAATGACTTTAAAAAGATTTTTAAGAGTATTACATCAGATAATGGAGTTGAATTTAGTAATTTACAATCCATTCTAAAAAAATATGATGTTGAGGTATATTATACCCACCCCTTTTCTTCTTTTGAAAGAGGAACTAACGAACGACATAATGGTCTTATACGCCGATTTATCCCTAAGGGAAAGAGTATAAAGGATATCTCTATTGACACCATTCAAAGAGTTCAAAATTGGATGAATACACTCCCACGAAAGTTACTAAATTACAAAACTCCTGAAAAAATTTTTTGTGAGGAATTATTAAAAATAGCCTAAACTCATATTATAAATATTTTAGATGTCACTTGGGGTATGTCAAGGGTAAAGCTACGCCTGCTATGCAGCCCTTGACACATACCCATGCGTGACATCTACATTGACAATTGAGATGGATTTAAGGCTATTTTGACTATTCTTAGTCCCTATACCACATGATTTTTTACAGGGTGTTGCATTTATTATTGCAATTTAA
>NZ_AZQP01000127.1 GCF_000601455.1 Fervidicella metallireducens AeB | reverse complement strand
AAGTTTCCTTAAAGGTTCGATTAAGACGCTCTATCATTTGTTTAAATGGACGAAATTCTTTGGAGACCTCGTCATCATTGGTAAGACCAATGACTTGAGTAATATCAAAGGTAAGTGGATTTTCTTGTTTCAGAGAAAATTGCTGAGCAGCTAGAGGATAAGCACTGTAGCCATCAGCGATAAATTTAAATTTCTCAGATAAAGATTTTATGTTGCCAAATGCCATGCGCATAGCAAGAATGCAAGGACCTACAGAACGGTTGTCAGATACCTGATAACCTATGATAGATCTTGAAACAGCATCCATGATGAACCAAATATAGCCTTTGACACCTTTAACCTTAATGTAGGTCTCATCGGCAACGAAAGTATCAGATTTTTTGTAGTTGTAATTGTCTACAAGAGGTTTAATAACAACTGCAGCAGTCTTACAATAGTTTGCAACCATGGTGTGTGAAACCTTAATATTATATAGGTCTTCTAAAGCTTGTGAAGTCTTACGAAGTGAAAGTCCTAGATTAACGTGGAGAGTAAGGCAAAGCGACATAATATGAGCATTATGTTTGTTAAATTTCAAAGAAGAAGCATTTTTAGGTAAAGAGTTTAAATCCATAGCAAAAAAATCCACAGTAAATTCACGGTAGATATAGCGTAGTTTGTGCTTGTATTTCTCGTTATTTTTGAGAACCTCTGAATCCACAGATTTTAGGTTCTTCAAGTAATAGGAGCAGCTATCGTTGACGCATTTGTGAACAATGAAGAAAGAGCGATGCTTTTTAGGAGAAAGAGCATGTCCGCAATATGGGCATTTAAGCTTAAGAGGCTTAGTGGCATGCTTTCCTGTAATAAAGGTCTGACCGCAGACCTTGCATTGAAACTGACCTTTTCCGCCATTGTTATCGTAAATATAATGGTGAGGCGCACCGCATACAGGGCAAATAGTATCAACAGAAATAGACTTACCATTGCGTCGTTGGACAGTCTTAAGGGGTTTCCCATGTTCAAGCTCATAATCAGTTAGAAGCTTGCGCCAGTCTTTTTTCTCGAACTTTACAACTATGGGAAGGATATCAGTTTTGAATTTTTGATATTTAGGTGAATGAGTCTCATCATGAGCCAATTGCTTAAGCGGAATATATTTTGAAATAAAGAGAACTAGCCAACAAATTTGTTGATATTGGTATTGAATTATCTGAAGTAAATAAGTTATAATTGAATCCAAGACAATGACATCCTTTCGTGTTATTTTTTGTTTTAGCTGATTCAATTATAACAGAAAAAAGGGGGTCATTGTTTTTTATTTCTAAAAAACTTTGTAACCCTTGATATATAAAGAAAAAAATTTAAAAGGGGT
>NZ_AZQP01000126.1 GCF_000601455.1 Fervidicella metallireducens AeB | reverse complement strand
GCCGGATTGATATGCGGGCGTGGCGGAATTGGCAGACGCACTAGACTTAGGATCTAGCGCCCAGTGCGTGGGGGTTCAAGTCCCTCCGCCCGCACCATAAGCATCTCGTTGAGATGCTTTTTTTATTTTGTATAAGTAATATATAAGATAAATCAAAACTAATGTAGTTTTATACGGGCAGGGGTGGTAGTTATCTACTTTTATATTCTAAAACCAGAATGATTACTATTATTCTATTAAAAACTAGGAAGTAGAGAATCTTCGTTAAAGAGATATGGTCTTAAATCGAATTATGTAGTAAAATTTTATATAGAAATACTTAAATATGATTTGGAGGCCCAATATGGAAAAGAAAGAATATATAAAAAAAGTAGCATTTTTTAGTGATATAGATGAAGAAAGCATAAATAAAGTACAAGAGATAATGATAGAAAGAAAGTATAAAAAAATATGCCAATATTTATGGAAGGAGAAGCTGGAGAAGCAATTTACTTTGTAAAACAAGGGAAGGTTAAAATATTTAAAAATACTCAAGATGGAAAAGAGCACATAATACATATAATGACTGAGGGTGAAGTTTTTGCTGAGGCATGTCTTTTTTCAAATTCCAGATATCCAGCTAATGCAGAAGCTATAGAGGATTCTGAGGTATTAATGATTAAAAATAAAGATATAGAGGAATTAATTCTTAAGCAGCCTACTATAGGAATAGAAATTATAAAAGTAATGGCAAAGAGATTAATGATGGTCTCAAAACAAATTGAGTATCTTGCATTACAGGATGCCTATGGAAAAACTGCATCCTTACTAATAAAATTGATAAAAGATGAGGGGCTACCGTTAAAGGATGGAATAAAATTAAAAACCTCATTTTCTAGGCAAGAAATGGGTAATATGGTTGGTCTTTCGAGAGAAACATTTACAAGAGCATTGTCAAAGCTTAGACAAGATAAAGCTATTGAAATAGATAAAGACGAAATAATAATAATAAGTGTAAATAAACTAAAAAGCTGGGTTCAATAGGAAGAATGTTTATGTTGACATATTGACTTTATCATGTTATTATTAGTCATGTTCCGATGTAACTTGAGCCACTAGCTCAGTCGGTAGAGCACATGACTTTTAATCATGGTGTCCGGGGTTCGATTCCCCGGTGGCTCACCAAAAATGCTTTGAATTTATTCAAAGCATTTTTTATTACTTAAAACTCATTGAAAGTTATATTGTTAATAGCTTTAATATATGATTTCAACAACATCTCCTGGTATATCATTATAAGAAAACAAGACATAGTTAATGATAATAAGAGATATAATTATATAATTTGAATTAATTATAGATTATCAATTACTATTAAATATTTCACC
>NZ_AZQP01000125.1 GCF_000601455.1 Fervidicella metallireducens AeB | reverse complement strand
AATTACTGGAGATACTACTTACTCGTGTGCTGTTCATGCCTAGCAGTTTTTCTGAGTTTTAGCAGGCTCAGGATCGCATCCTAACGGCTGTGGCATAGTTCTAATAAGCGAGGGTGCAGTACCGTAATTCGTAAGGGATTAACCTGTAAGTTACTGGCCAATAATTTGTAAGAAAGGAGTGATTTTATGTCCAGTACTTTAATCGTAGGAATTGATGTTAGCAGTCAATCCAATTCAATATTCTTTATGGACTCTGAAGGTAACCACCTTATTAAAAAAGCATTCTTCGTAAACAATGACACGGTCGGTGCTGATACTATAATCGCTGAAGCTATTTCCTGTGCCCAGAAGATTAATGCGACCAGCATTAAGTTTGGCATGGAGTCCACATCCCACTACTCCTGGCACCTTCAGCAGTATCTATATAATTCTTCTGAGCTTCTAGGTTTTGATACTCTAGTTTATCTTTTGAATCCCGCCACCGTAAGGGGAATAAAAAAGGTATTTCCTTATACTCAGAAGACTGATACCATTGACGCAAGGATGATTGCTGAAACTGTACGCTTTGGCAATGTTAAGCCATCTCCAAAGCCTGATTTTAGATTTGCAGCTCTTCAGCGTCTAACTAGATATAGGTTTAGCTTAGTTCACACTATAATTAATGAAAAGAACAGAGCTTCAAACCTTATCTATCTTAAGTTCTCATCCTATTCTGAAGACTGCCCATTTAGCAATGTATTTGGCAAGGCCTCAACGGCTTTAATCGAAAAATATACTCCAGACCAGATTGCTAGGCTGTCATCAGAGGAACTTGTTGAATTTATAGTGTCAAACGGAAACAACAGACTTAAAGATCCAAATGTAATAGTTGCTGGTCTTAAAAAAGCCGCAAATAGAGCCTATCGGCTTCATCCAGTGCTGGATGATTCCATTGGATTGTCTTTATCCATGACACTTGAAAATATCCGCTTCTTAGAGAAGCAGCTTGATAAACTCGATAAAGAGATAGAATCTCATCTTAAGGCTTTTAGGCAAACTCTGACTACCATTCCAGGTATCGGCCCTGTTATTTCGGCCGGCCTTGTAGCAGAGATTGGAGACATCTCTAGATTCGATAATGAAGCTGCCCTAGCTAAGTATGCAGGACTCGTTTGGAACAAATATCAATCAGGAAATTTCTGCGGTGAAGAGACTTCTCTTGCTAAGTGTGGTAACCAATATCTTCGTTACTACCTTGTTGAAGCTGCAAACTTTGTAAGGATGCACAGTAATGAGTTTGGAGCTTACTATAACAAGAAGTATGGTGAAGTTAATAAACACCAACACAAGAGAGCTTTAGTCCTCACTGCCCGGAAATTACTAAGACTGATCTTTGCAATGCTAAGCAAAGGTCAAATCTACCGTGAAGGGGGTAATGT
>NZ_AZQP01000124.1 GCF_000601455.1 Fervidicella metallireducens AeB | reverse complement strand
AATCTACCCTTAAAGAATTATTTAAAGATGTCTTAGAAGAAATGCTTCAAGCGGAGCTTGATACAACTTTAGGCTATGAAAAATATGATGTAAAAAATAAGCAAACCGATAACAGCAGAAATGGATTTTCTAAAAAAACAATTAAAACTGAATTTGGTGAAATGGAAATCGATGTCCCAAGAGACAGAAATGGCGAATTTGAGCCTAAGATTGTTCCTAAAAATAAAACAGATATCTCTGGAATTGAAGATAAGATAATATCCCTTTATGCTAGAGGAATGAGCACAAGAGATATACAGGATCAAATTAAAGATCTCTATGGCATAGATATATCACCAGAGCTTGTTAGTAAAATTACAGATCGTATTATTCCAGAAGTTAAGGAATGGCAAAGCAGACCTTTAGAAAAAATTTATTCCTTTATATTTATGGATGCTATACACTATAAAGTAAGAGAAGAAGGACGTATTCTTAATCGTGCAGCTTATGTTGTTCTTGGGGTTAACATTGAGGGATATAAAGAAGTTCTTGGTATATGGATAGGAGAAAATGAATCATCAAGATTCTGGCTTGGAGTTCTTAATGACCTTAAGGGCAGGGGTGTAGAAGATGTTCTGGTTTTCTGTGTTGATGGTCTCACTGGAATGAAAGAAGCTATACAAGCTGCTTATCCAAAGTCAGAAATACAAAGGTGCATAATACATCAATTGAGAAATTCATTTAAATATGTTTCATACAAACATCTTAAAGAGTTTACAAAAGACTTTAAAAATGTATATAACGCATTGAATGAGGAGGTTGCTAAAGAAAAACTTAAGGAAGTAGAACAGAAATGGGGCTCTCAATATCCATATGCAATTAAGAGTTGGGAAAACAACTGGGATGTAATATCACCTTTCTTTAAATTCCCTGATGAAATAAGAAAAATCATGTATACTACAAACATAATAGAAAGTCTACACAGGCAGTTTAGAAAAGTAACTAAGACAAAAACTATATTCCCCACAGATTTGTCATTAGAAAAAATGCTTTATCTATCGGTTAAAAATATAGATAAAAAGTGGACTCAAAGGTATAGAAACTGGGATATGGTAATCAATCAGCTTATGATAATATATCCGGGAAGAATATAGCTAATACTAAATATAATTTACAAAAAACAAAAAATTTTGAAGCTTCAGTCGACCCAGGTCTCCTTTCGCTTCAAAAATTATAACAATGCTCTAATCGTGAGTTTGTTATGCATAGACATAGACCCACTCATTATAAAAATTTTAACCAAAATTAATCAACATTATGCATAAAAACCTAATTTATGGTAACAATTAGTAGTGAAGTAAATAAAATATCTTTTTGAATTTAGTCTAAAACTTGCCTTGAAGGAGTTGCTCCTCATCTAAATACACAGATTTATTTACACT
>NZ_AZQP01000122.1 GCF_000601455.1 Fervidicella metallireducens AeB | reverse complement strand
TATAATTAATATCATTTACAAAAATACCAGTCAACTAATATCATTGCTTAGTCGACTGGTACTTTTAATTATAATCTAGCCTCTTATAACTTATTTGCTTAGAACCTATTTATTCCAGTATATTTTTTAATAAGTCATAAGTCATGTGTCTGTCATTCTTGTTGGAATTTTTATTCATTACCTTATTCGTCTTTATAACCATTTATACATATTGTTAACATGTTGAAGTCCATCATCGAATTCCTGCTTAAAATCATTAAATTTATGTGAATAATGTTTTTTATCTAAAAAGCCAACATATCCAAGTCCGATACAAGGTGATAAATCTCCATCAATAATATTCGTACCAACAAATGTAAAAGTTTTAAGATTACCCATTTCTTTAATAAAGTTAATTGATGGAATTTCACCACACTCTGAAAAATCTAGCAACACAAGATTTTTTAAACAAGTAACATACTCATGGTTTTTTATATTTTTACAATGTTCAATTCTTAAATTTTTAAGTGAATTACTTATTCTTTCAAGTTCATCAATTCTTTCTAAAGACTTAATATAATATAGTTGTAAACATTGTAATTTCATCAACTCACCACAACCTTTTAATGATGTTAGCACTGATTGTGTTAAAACTAATACCTCTAAGTCATTTAAGCGAGATAATTCCTGTAAATCTCTACTTTCAGGCTTATATTTCCATAATCTAAGCGACTTTAAACTTCGACATTCATTTAATCCCTTTATATTTTTGTTCCAATTTCCAATAGATAATAACTCTAATTTGCTAAACTCTTTAAGATTTAGTTCCGAACGAAATCCTTTAGTAAAGAGATTGTCTGAATGAAGAGCTTTTAAATTATTAAGGTTATATAAACCTGAATAATCTATGTTCATACTTTCAATACGCACTGTATCTACATTAGGACAACTTCGTAAAAAGTTAATATCAGCATTAATATAATACCTTGGACTAAAGCATACAGACTTTATATTATTATCATTAATATAGTTAATACATTCATTTATTCTTTTCTCTTCAATAAATATTGTATTATATTCATTCATTTCATAAAAAGTTCTACAAAACTTAAATCCTTCTTTTATCATTTGAACATCTGCCTTCCATATAAAATGTAATTAATAATGACCATATCTTGAATAATATAATTTCCTGCCTGGACTATGTCTCATATTATAATTCATAATATCTTCAGGACCACCAAAAAATCTTAAACGTCTATATTCATCAATAAATGCTTCTTGATTATTAGCTGCTGGCTTCCATTTAATTTTTACTGCATCATCACCATGTTTTCTGCTAAGTCTTCGTGCTGATTGTTTCGCTCTACTAAGAGGACCTTTTCCATGATATGTCTTACCACTCTTAAACTTTATCGAATATGAACCTGTACATTTATTATGCACAAGCACACTACTATCACTTACATAGTACGTATGCCAGTCCTT
>NZ_AZQP01000121.1 GCF_000601455.1 Fervidicella metallireducens AeB | reverse complement strand
AATCTCTGGACTTATTTTATCCTATTACATCAATTGTGCTCCTGGTGGTTCCATTGCTTTAGTTTCTGTATTTACATTATTTGCAGTTATCCTTTATAAAAAAATTCATAACTTATTATTGTCAAACAAAGTTATAGAAAACAATTGATTTTTGAAATTCTAAATTTTATCTATTCTATTGATTTATTTTATAAATATATATATAATAAGTAGTGTATTGAGAGCACCACGAAGGTGCTTTATAGAATTTTATATAAGTCATAGTTTAATAACGTCGAATTTGAAACCCGAAGGTTTTGTTTGTTTTACATTGCCTCGGGTTTTATTTTTTGTTTTTAGAAAGGGGATTTATATTATGAACACAAAAACAAATGATTTAGTTAAGGCAGGGCTGTTACTTTCTTTAGGAATTTTACTTCCAATTATTTTTCATCAATTTAAGCTAGGAGGACCTGTGTTTTTACCAATGCATATTCCAGTTTTACTTGCAGGTTTTATAGCCGGCAAAAAATATGGTTTTCTTGTTGGAATTTTAACACCATTTTTAAGCTCAGTATTTACTGGTATGCCTCCTATTTATCCAACTGCAGTTTCAATGGCATTTGAGCTTGGAACCTATGGTTTAATATCTGGACTTTTATTTGAAACAATAAAATCAGAAAACAAAATAACAAAGACATATATATCACTTATTATTGCAATGCTAGCTGGAAGAATAGTCTCTGGTATTGCAAACTATATACTGTTTACCTTTGCTATGGGAAAACCATATTTATTAAAGATGTTCCTGACTTCAGCCTTTATTACTCCAATACCTGGAATTATAATTCAATTGATTTTAATTCCATTCCTTGTTATATTTTTAAGTAAAGTTACAATTACAGGGGGGCAAAATTTTGAACGATAAAGAATTTTTTAATAGTGTTGCTCATAAATGGGATGAGATGTGCAACCACAATGAAGATAAAATAAGACAGATATTAAATTTATCCGACATTAAACAAAAATCCAGTATTTTAGATGTTGGAACAGGAACTGGAGTTTTGATTAAATTTTTGTTGGAATATAATCCAGAGAAAATCACAGCAATCGATTTATCTGAAAATATGATTGAAATGGCAAAGAAAAAATATACAGATGAAAGAATCGAATTCCTATGTGGTGATGTACTTGAGCATCAAGGACAATACGACTATATATTCCTATATTCTGTTTATCCTCACTTTACTGATAAAGAAAAACTTCTTAAGCAACTTTTCAGCATTTTAAAGCTGGGGGGCAAGATTGTTGTTGCGCATTCACAAAGTAAGGAACAGATTAATGCTATTCATAGGTCTCATAAGGCAGTAGAAGACCACAAACTTCCACCAGCAGAAGTTACTGCAAAGCTTTTTTCAAAGTATTTTTTAGTCCAAACAGTTATTGATAATGATGAAATGTATATGGTTTCAGGAATAAAAAACAGGGACAGAAAAAACAGGGACAGTTAACAATTGTCCCTGTTTTTCCCCATATGGGACATATACTTACTGTAGTAATATAGAGA
>NZ_AZQP01000120.1 GCF_000601455.1 Fervidicella metallireducens AeB | reverse complement strand
TTGCCTTTTACGGATGTGGTAAACAAAAGGATGATAAATTAGTAAAAATTCGATTAAATGAAGTGGTTCGTTCCATTTTCTATGCACCAATGTATGCTGCAATAAACAATGGGTACTTTGAAGATGAAGGTATAGAAATAGAACTTTCAACTGGTCAGGGAGCAGATGCAACAATTACCATAACACAGGTATTAAAACTAATTCATTGAAGATTCAGGTTAAAGAAATAAAATGAAAAAATACATATAAATATTCTAATTATTTACTATAATCAATATAAAATTATACTTATAATAAATAAAACTAAGGGGCTGTCACACAACTAACAAATTGTTAGTTGTGTGACAGTCCCTTTCTTCTAAACCATCATTAATCCTCTCTCCAATGTCTTGCTTAATAATCTATACGTCTTATTATAGCTACTACTATTGTATAATTTACATAGTTTTACAGTGAATTATCAATACACTGCATCTTCTTTTCTTAGTAGATAGTATCAATCTCTACCTGGGTCCAAACATTTGATAAGCTTTTTGAATCAATCCTTGCATTCTCTAACAAATCCTCCACATTAGTAAAACATTGTGAAGTTTTATCATTAATATTTGCTAGTATCCACCCTCTATTATCATGTGTTATAAAGTATGTAACTTTATGATAAATAAATTCAATTTCATGCCCCATCTTTACATCTTCCATAAACTCTTCATAACTATATTCCAATTTAATCTCTCCTTCCTATCATTTTGATTATTTACCAGATTGTCTTGGAGGGTTTTTGCTCCAGTCCCATATATGCCTATGTGGAAATTTGTGTGTTCCATCATAATTAGGATGGTTATAATCTATATCCTCCTCTGGTTTTCCGTCTGGTCCATAGTATCTTCTTTGTTTGACACTACCATCTGGGTTTAGATAATCACTTGATGAATTTGGCTCACCTATACTTGGATTTCTCCCTCCTTTTTTATTTGGAACTACTTGATGATTTTCTCGTGGTATCCCCTCTTCCCTAGCTTTCTTATCTTCCTTACTTTGCTTCAACTTCTTAATTTGATTTCCTGCCCAAACACCTGCTTTATATGCCCCATATGTCCCCACTGCAATAATTGTTATCCCAGCAGCAACTTCACCTACACCTGGAATAGTATAAATCAGTGCAAGTTCAGGGCCATATCCATTTTTATCTACCAAATTAATAGGATTATTCATACAATATGCAAACATATTGTACGACAGCAATTCCCCCATATTCCCAACTATAGCATCCTCATTAATAAACCTGCCCCACTCAGGATTGTAATAACGACTTTGTAAGTAGTAAAATCCTGTCTCGGTATCAAATCTATATCCACGATAACGATATGGATTCTTTTGCCCAACTGTACTTGCTAGTGTTCCTGTTGTTGAGATAAGCTTTCCCCATGAATCATAAGAGTAACTTACCACTTGTGTTCCTGTGTTGTCAAATAATCCTATAATATCTCCTTGTCCATTTCGAATATAATAATATTCTACACCATTTAAATTCATGCTTATAAGATTATCAGAACTGTCATAGCTGTAG
>NZ_AZQP01000119.1 GCF_000601455.1 Fervidicella metallireducens AeB | reverse complement strand
CTAGGTTTCTGAAATTCATAGGCATTTTTTACAGCTCTAATAGCTAGATTAGTATCCATTACCTTATCAAAGGCATAGCCTATGATTTTTCTACTATGAAGGTCCATTACAGAAGCAAGGTAGCACCATCCATCTCGCAAAGTATGGATATATGTAATATCTGTAACCTATTTTTCATTTATTGTAGTTGTGGAAAAATCTCTTTTTAATATGTTTTCCTTTTCTTCAACCTTTGTTTTAGATGAATAGGGCTTGTACTTCTTACAAACTATTGACTTTATCCCTAAATCATTCATAAACCTTTGAACTCTCTTTAAACTTATGGATTCTCCCTGATTTATTAGTATTTTATGGATCTTAGGAGCTCCATATCGTTTTTTATTATCATTATATATTTTAAGAATTTCTTCTTTTAATCTTTTATTTTCAATACTTCTTTTACTTTCAACTTTGTTAAGACTTTTGTAATAAGAGCTTCTTGAAACCTTAAGCAGTTTACACATTAGCTTAACATCATTCGCTGCTTAACTCTGATAAACTTTTTCCTGAATTATACAACTCCACTATTGTATTTTAAAATTCTTCGGAATATTTTCTTTGATTTCTTGCCATTTTATAGACACATCCTCTCTCTAATTTTATTTTAATATGTTCGAGTTATTGTGTCTATAAAACTATACTAACACCATTTTCTACAGCCTTTATAGCTAGTTCTGTATCCATAGTCTTTGAAAAAGCATAGCCAATAATCTTCTTTGTATGTAGATCCAAAACTGAAGCGAGATAGCACCAACCATCTTTATTTGTGTGGATATAAGTTATGTCAGTAACCCATTTTTCATTTATTGTAGTTGTTGAAAAATCTCTTTTCAAAACGTTTTCTCTTTCCTCTATTCTACTTTTTGAAGAGTGAGGTCTCAATTTTTTGATAATTATAGATTTTATATTTAGTTTTTTCATAATCCTTTGGACTCTCTTAAGACTTATAGCGTATCCTCTTTCTTCACGAAGTACTTTATGTATTTTAGGAGCACCATAACGGCCGTTACTTTCTTTATAGATATTCAGTATTTCTTCCACATACATCTTGTTTTCTATGCTTCTTTTGCTTTCGGTTTTGTGTAGGTACTTATAGAAAGAGCTTCTTGAAACTTTTAAAACTTCACACATTAACTTGATATCATGCTCTTTTTTATGCTCATTGATAAACTTGAAAATAGAGGTTACTTCTTTGCCAATATGGCCATGGCTTTTTTTAATATTTCATTTTCCTCCTCAAGCCTTGCCATCTTTTTTAACATTGCCTGATACTCTGCTGATGTTATACTTGTATCTTTATCCACAGTTATTGGTTTAGCTTTCTTAAGCCATCCATTGATTGTTGATTTTGATATGCCATATTCGCTACTAAGCTCTGCCAAACTCTTACCAGAATTATAGAGCTCTACAATTGTCTTTCTAAATTCTTCTGTATAATATTTTTGTCCTTTTGCCATTGTAGACACTTCCATCCCTTTTTATATTTTAAGACGTTCTACTTTTTGTGTCTACACTAATATACTAACATCA
>NZ_AZQP01000118.1 GCF_000601455.1 Fervidicella metallireducens AeB | reverse complement strand
AACAGGATAAGTGAAAAAATATCCCAAATCGGAATACAAACGATTGTTACAAACTACATTTATAATGAGCAGAATCGACTAATACAGAGTATTAAAGTAAAGAAAACAACAGAAACCAACCCTTGTGAAAAATTCTGCCAGAATGCATGTGAATCGGCATATAAGTCAGAATGGTAAATGTTAAATAAAAATTTATTAGATGTGTTAATAAAAAAAGATAACTCAACTATGAATATTATTAAGCTTGTATGTTAATACCATAAATATTATAATAAACTTAGATTATTAAATGAATGCATATAAAATATAACTATTTAAGATAAAAGCAATTTAGAGGTGATATTTTGGATAATGAAATTAAAGATATGCTTATTAAGTTATTAGAAGGTCAAACAAGGCTTGAAACGGAAATAAATGGGGTAAAAAACGATATAAAAAAGAATTCCATTAGAATTGAAGCTATAGAAAAAAAGATAGACATAATAACAGAAGTACAAGCTTCACATAAAGATCAAAATGAAGAAGCATTTAAAAATACAGATTTAGTAATAGAAGAAAAAGCAAGTTTGATAGAAATATCAGTGAAAAGTGTCTCGAAAGATGTGAAGGAAATAAAAGAAAGTATAGAAGTATTAAAAGATATGACAGGAAGACATGAAGTAGATATTAACATATTAAAACGTAGGCCAGTATAATTGAACAACAACATGGGACATATAAGTGTTGTTCAGAACCAATGAATAACATCTCACTTCAAAGGAAATACTAAATACAAGGTAAACTTTGAAGGGAGATGTTTTCTTATGCCAAGGATTGCAAGGCAAAAGAAGGAAGACGCCATTTTTCATGTAATGGCAAGGAGTATCAGTGAAGTTGATTTATTTAAAGATGATACGGATAAGCTTAATTATTTAGCTTTAGTCAAAAAATATCAAAAAACCTATGAATTCAGAGTATATGGCTACTGCCTTATGGATAATCATTTACATCTGATAATAGACGCCAACGGAGCAGATATATCAAGGATTATGCACAGCATAAACTTCTCCTATGCACAATATTTCAATCACAGACATAAAAGACATGGACATCTATTTCAAGACAGATTTAAAAGCAAAATGGTAAAAAGTGAAATATACCTTTATGCCTTATCGGCATATGTTCACAACAACCCATGTGAAATAAAGGGTTATGAAAACTGCCCAGAGAAATATGAATTTTCAAGTCTTTCAATATATCTAGGACTTAGACACGACCCCTATGAACTAGTTGATGATGGTTTTATTATGGGCATGTTCAGTAAAAATCCTAAAAAGGCAAGAGAAAGCTATATGAAATTAGTATATAAATGCTCTGATAAGGTTTTTAAAAAAGAAGTAGAATTTTTAAATGAAGGAACAGAATACAGAAGCGAAAGAAAGATTTTAATAAGAAACATTAAAACCAAAGAAATACTTGAATTTATCGCATCAAAACTTGGAATTGAAAAAATAAAGCTCCATACAAAACACTGTAGAGAAATAGTTGAAGCAAAGGCACTGGCTGTACTTTTAATGAGAAGCCTTTGCAACTTAAAATGCGGTGAAATCTGTCGCGTCCTTGGAAACATAACCCAAAGCAGGG
>NZ_AZQP01000117.1 GCF_000601455.1 Fervidicella metallireducens AeB | reverse complement strand
TTTTGTAGTGCAAATCAACTTGGAGGCGAGGGGAAACAAATATATAAAGTTGTGTTTGGAAAAGAAGGAAAATATGTGGATATGTAGAACTAAGTTAATAGGACTTTTGGTTAATGTTTTTTATAAAGAATAAATTAATATTTAAGCAATGTGAAGATAGGGCTAAATAATCAACATAAAAAAATTGAGTTTCTGTGCCTATTATATTGACATAAATTTATTATTTGAGAGTTTAGATAATTAAATAATAGAAAGGAATAGAGAAAAATGAAAAAAACTAATTGGAAAAACGTAACAAGAGAACATGTAATAAAGGCAATAGAAATTTTCTTGTCTGAAAACTCATATTTTCCTCAACCAAAGAATACATTTCTTATATATAATGGTAATAAGCTCCCTGCTAAACATATACGTGGTATTGCTTACAAAGTAGCATTTGGAAAAGAAATCAGTAAAAATGACTATACTGGTGGTATAGAGACAGTACGGTTTTTTGAAAAATTAGGATTTGAGGTTTTATATACAGGTAAATCAGAAAATGATGATAAGAAAGATATAAAAACAAAAAAATTAACGCAAGAAAATAAAATAGTAGATTCAAATAAAGCTACATATATGAAAAATGATTCAAAAGAAACAATAAAAATTTCAACAAAAGATGTAATAGAACAAAAAAATGCATTACAACTTTTGTTAAACAAAATTTTCAATGGAGACATTGTGTGCGAAAAGACATTTTTCATGGATGAAAACGCCAGATAAGATTGAAACAGATTATGAAAATTTATATAAAGCTTTATATAAATACTGTGGAGATAAAGATTTTTTGAAAAAGAATGTTAAATTAAGGTGCGATTTTGTGTGTGAGAGCGAAAAATTAATTATTGAATATGATGAAAGGCAGCATTTTTCAGAAGCAAGAAAAATATCGTTATTAGCTTACCCTGACGTTACATTGTATTATGATAAACAATTATGGATAAGAACTTGTGATGAAATAAAAGCAAAAGATAGAAATCCTGTTAATAGAGATACAGTAAGGGCTTTTTATGATAGTATAAGAGATATAGAATCTAGTAAACATGGATATAAATTAGTGAGAATAATGCATGGCCAGATAGATTTCAAATCAGAAGGTGCAGAAGAAAGGTTAAGAGAACTATTGAATAAAAAATCATTTACAAAAAGAAACTGTAAGGGAAATTATCGCAGTGGCCTAAAAATAGGATTATATCTTCAAACAGATGAACTTAAAAACAAAGTTGATTTTGAAAAAGCTATTGAGGTTGTAAAGAAATCAGATTTTGATATTTTTGTTTTACCAGAGTTTTGCTATTGTCCTTTTATATCTCTTTTAATAAATTCAGATATACTTATTAAAGAAGATGTAGATAGTATTTTTAATGCTTGCCTCGACTTAAGTAAAGAAATAGGAAAAGCAGTTATTATAAGCAGTGTAGATAAATATGGCACTATTTTTGAGTATGTAAATAATTTTGTGTAAAGTGATTTAAGTATCTCCTTCTTGGCAAGAATTAAGAGAAAAGGACAAGGAGGAGATTTTTAATGTCACTTTTATCAAAAGCACAACTAAAAGAATTTATTAAAGAAAATAACATCACAAGTGTAGCTGGAATTC
>NZ_AZQP01000116.1 GCF_000601455.1 Fervidicella metallireducens AeB | reverse complement strand
TCCAACCCTTTTACTGTCTTCTCACTGTAGCCGCATAATCAACATTATCCACAGGTTAATATTAGACTCAAACCAGTAACCATGCCTTTTTAGAAGGTTTTTTGTCATGCTCTTTTTTACTATTATTTTTTTGATTTTAGAGTATTTTTTTTGATTTTATCCACAGAATTGATTCTATCAATTATGCAATCATCTATGTTATTATTTAGTGGTTATAGCTTATGAATCTGTCCTTTATAGTATAACATCTACTTAACCACCTATAAAAAACTTTGAATTCAAACCAAAAGAATTTTGTAATATCATTAATACAGTTAAAGCTATTATAAAAATGAAAATGCATGCAAGTATCTGCTTTAACATCTCTAATGAATATTTATAAAATCCCCCTGGTTTTAGACCATAATATAAGGCTGTCCCTAGTCCAAAGCCTATTACTAATGACATTAAGTTAACAGGTGAAATGCTAAAAATGTCAAAACTATTATAAGAGAGAGTAATAAAGTATGCAACCATGTAACCTATTAAATAATAAATATAACGCTTTCTCCTTTCTCTATTTTGAACCATTTTTCTTTCCTCCTTTTTTATTATTTTTGCTTAATGACTTATTAGAGCTGTCAACACTGTATGCGTCTATAGTGTTTGAAACTGTCATAACTGACAAAGAGGTCATACCCTTGCCTGTATATTTTATTAAGTTTGAACTTTCTACACCAGCTAACTTAACTGATGTTACCGTAGTTACTACCCCAGTTGTTAATGACGCCGCTCCTATTACACCTTGTGAAATATTATAGTTTCTTTCACCATTCACAGGATCGGCTATCTTGTATGCTTCTTTCATGAAATTCCATTCATCCCCAGCATTTGAACCAGTAACCGCATTTTTAATTCTTGAAACTCCACCCGTAAAATTTGAGACTCCATCAACTGCAACATACGTTCCTACAACAGCTCCTGGAATTGCTGTAATAGGTGTAATAGGTGTTGCTTGAGAAGCTGTACCTATTGTAACACCAAAAGAAATTTCAAAAGCACCACCTACGGCTTGTACTGTTCCTAACCCAGCTTCTTTAGCTACATGTCCAATTTTTGCCCTTTCCTTCGCTAACACTGCTCTTGCTTCTGGAGTCATATCATGTGGTTTAACTATACTTGGAACACTCCTACTTCTTTCATTATAGTATGGAATTTGTGTTCTTACTCCAGTTTTATCCTTGCTCTTATCTTTAGTATTAATGTTTTCTTTTTTGCTGTTTTTAGTCTGTTGATTTGATTTTTTAGTATCAACCTCATTCGTAGCCTTCTTCTTATTTACTTCATTAGCCTTGGCCCTTTCTCTTGCTGCAACACTACGTTCATGCTCTACTAAATATCCCTTGCTACGCTCATGCTTTGTTGTTGCTACTCGTTTATTTGATTTAATTGAGCTTGTTTTTGGAGGTTTATGTTTTGTGTACATGTTCTTCTTAGTCTCATTTTTCTTAGCCATTTTTTCATCTGCATAAACTGCTCCAACTGCTTCCCTATGACCATCTGGATCCACGTACATAATCGGTTCATTGTGACAGTAAGTATATAAATTCAAACTAAGTGGGTCTTTCCTATCCCCTCTATAACTATCCTCAGACAAGAACC
>NZ_AZQP01000115.1 GCF_000601455.1 Fervidicella metallireducens AeB | reverse complement strand
CCCTCTACCAATTCTGTCAATAAAAAATTTTCATTTTATTCCAACATAATTCTGCATCAGCTTAAAGTAATACAATTAATTGCACATTATTTTAGTATAAATTTCCATTTCTATCTCACCTATAATATCAATAACTTGCAATTACTTAAATATAAAATGTTCGTTAAAATTTTTTAATAAAATAAAAAACCGTAATAAAATTATCTTATAATATCACCCTACACCTTTACCTCCACCTCCATCCCATCCTTAAACACAAACACCATCTTCCCACCTTCATAAACCTTAATCGTCTCAATAACCATATTCCAAAGCTCTCCATCAAACTCATCAAGTAACCCCTCCCTATCCCTTAAAACCTTCATAAACTCCTCTATCCTATCCTTCTTTACAAGTCTTTCGAACCTCTCATTTTCAATACTTTCAATTTCCTTTCTAACACTCTCATACCTTTCAACTAAGGCATTGTATCTTTCCATATACTCATCTTGGTCCTGTGCTTTGGTTGCGTTATCACGGATGCATCTGTTTATTTCATCTATAATTTCTTTAGCTTGTCTTTCAAGTCCAAATAATTTTTCATCTAAATCTTTAGTATTAACAATTTCTTTTATCACTTCCTCATACCCTCTTAATATTTCTTTCTTATTATTTATAACCCCATTAAATACCTCTACAAATGCCTTCTTTAAATCCTCTTCATTTATAAATGGTGTATTGCACTTTTCCTCATTCTTATACTTAGAATTGCACTGCCAGATAACCTTCCTATATTTATCATTGGAATGCCAGACCTTTCTGCCATAGAAACTTCCACAATCACCACATATAATCTTCCCTGAAAAGTAGTTTTTCCCTGTCTTATACCCCTTTGCCTCTTTTCTATTTTTTATCTCCATCTGCACCATATCAAATACTTCAGGTGAGATAATTGCAGGATGGCTGTTTTCTACATAATACTGTGGAACCTCCCCTTCGTTTCTCTTTATCTTCTTTGTAAGAAAGTCTACTGTAAACTTCTTTTGCAGCACTGCATCACCTTTATATTTTTCATTTTTAAGAATACTTAATACTGTGCTCTGGTGCCATACCCCTTTACCTGCTGGTGTTGGAACTTTGTTTTCTGTCAAATACTTTGCTATGCTAAGAGCAGTTTTCCCTTCTAAAAACATCCTATATATCAGCCTTACAATCTTTGCTTCTTCTTCAACTATTTTAGGATAGCCATCTTCTCCCTTTGTATAGCCTAAGAAATTTTTATATGGCAAGCTAAACCTACCATCTGCAAACCTTTTTCTCTGTCCCCAGGTTACATTTTCTGATATTGACCTTGATTCTTCTTGTGCCAATGAACTCATTATTGTAATTAGTAGCTCTCCTTTGCTGTCCATTGTATAGATATTTTCCTTTTCAAAATATACCTCTACACCTTTTTCTTTAAGTTTTCTAACTGTTGTTAATGTATCTACTGTATTTCTTGCAAATCTACTAACTGACTTTGTGATTATAAGGTCTATCTTGCCACTTAAGGCATCTTCAATCATTCTATTAAATCCATCTCTCTTTTTAGTGCTTGTTGCTGATATGCCTTCATCTGTATAAACATTTACAAATATCCAATCTGGGTTTGATTTAATATGTCTTGTATAGTAATCCATCTGTGCCTCAAAGCTTTGAAGCTGTTCTTCATTATC
>NZ_AZQP01000114.1 GCF_000601455.1 Fervidicella metallireducens AeB | reverse complement strand
GGTGAATTGAAAAACTAACTTCTACTTTGTAAGATTAAAATCTACCTCAGGAAATAAAATTTAACTGATATATAAAAATATATACAATAAATTGCATAATTTGGTATAATATTTATATGAAAATGGCTATTTGGTGTGATTTTTGGGTACACTGACCAGAGGTGGAAAATAACCGTTTTTTTTGCAAAGGTAAATTCTACCCCTCTAAATGTTTCTGTATTTTAAAATAGCAATGATGCCTTTTCTGTTTGATTTATTTTTTTAATAGTTCGGGTTTTAATATTATTTCATTTGGTGCAATCAAAATAGCACCAATTTTCTCTAGGATTTTATTCCCATAGAGAAGGCTGAATAATTGGTATGGTGGCTGATTGTTCAGCTTTTTTCTTGCGTAAGAATTAATATGATTCATCATAAGTGTAATATCAGCCTGAGTAAATTTATCAAGACTATGACCTTTAGGAATGACTCTCCTAATCATTTCATGATTATTCTCAGCCGCACCTTTTTGTTGTGGAGCAGAAGGATTACAATAGAATATCCTTGTCCTACGATTACCAAGTTTGTCAAATTCAATAGAAGAAGGATTTGAGAACTCACTACCATTGTCAGTAAGAATTATTGGAAAGAGTTTATTAAAGTTATCTGGGTTTAGTTCCCAATAGAGATCTTCAAATATGTTAATTACAGATTGTGATGTATTTGCATCACGAATAAAAGCCATCATAAATTCTAGCTCTCTAAAGTGTAAAGTAAGTAGTACCTTGCCGCCCTTAACCCCTTCTACAGTATCCATTTCAACAACATGTGTATCTGGATTATCATCCATATACTTAATGAAATCATCATAAGTACGTCCAATGCGACAAGACTTGTCTACTTTGAAAAAGTCGTTAGACTTTTTTCTTTTACGATAGCGTACTTTCCTAGGTAAATCAATGTTTCTGGCTGTAAATAAATTGTATGAAATGTAGTTATATATAGTCTTTTCGCTGCACATAATTGTATCTCTATTGGTAGTACAGATATGGTGAATAGATTGACCTTTAGCGATTAGCGGACTAATAAAGGAATCAAGACGTTTAACTTCATCTTCTTCAATAGCAATACCAGTTCTAGACTGTGAATATAGTGTTTTATAGGCTTCATGTGCAGTATTAGCATAGTAAAAAGCTTTCTCTAAACGACAGTTATTAAGTTGTTTACAACCATTACATACATAAGGTGGCTTCAAAAGATTAGGACAACGTTCTTCTTTGTAATCCTTGCAAACAGATATACATTTAGAGCAAAACTTACAATTACCATTTCTACAAGTTGGATTATTACAAAGATAAGAATGTTTACAGCTAGAGCGATAAACACAATTGTTAAAAGATCTTCCATAAGAACCTATTCTTCTAATTGTAATATGTCTTTTGACTTCCTTGGCTACAGTGGTACAGTGATGATCAATTTCTCTTGAGATTGCTTTAAAAGAATATGCCTCATTAAGAAACTTCTCGATGTTAATTCTATCAGATAAAGTTAAATGTTTATTATTACACATAATTACATCTCCTATCTTAAACAAGGCATCATTGGCTACTAAATCTATTTTAACTGATTTAAGATAATTATTTTGTAGAATTAAGTTCTACCCTCTAATTTTGTAAGTTTAACTTCTACCCTTCAGGTAGAAGGGGATAGAATTTACTTTTGCAATTTAGG
>NZ_AZQP01000113.1 GCF_000601455.1 Fervidicella metallireducens AeB | reverse complement strand
CGTCTTTTCTATAAAATTTAACAGTATAGTATTATTAGAGAGAAAATAATTTAACTAAGTATCCACAAATAGTATGATTTGTTTAAAAGGTTAGGTGGAGTGCTATAAATAATAAAAATATAATGATACTCATGAAAGATGACTATTTTAACTTTAATTAAAAAAACAAACTAAATACTATACAAAAATTAAAAGAGGTTATCTAATTTATAGATAGCCTCAATTTTTATGAGTAAGCGTCAAAAATTAAGTACCTAGATAGCATATCTTCTCACTGATAAACTTATTTCATAAGATTATTATTGGGAGGGTAACTATGTCTAGAAAATTAGATAATGCAACTTGGGAAGAATATATTAATAAATTTGATGCCTGTAAAGGCACAATAACTGTTAAAGATTTTTGTATAGAAAATAAACTTACTAAAAGTCAATTTTATTATCATAAAAAAAGATTAGAGAAATCAGAAGTTGAGAATAACGCACCTGTTTTCCATGCCATTTCATTAAATACTGAGGAAAATAATATAGATCAAAATATAATACCTTCAAAAGAAGTGAAAATTTCAATAGGAAATGCTATAGTATCTATTCCCGTTAGTGAAACTACTCTAATTACATCAATAATTAAGGAATTGGTTTCAAAATGTTAAATATAGATAAAATAGAAACAGTTTATCTTGCCTGTGGCTACACAGATCTAAGAAAAAGTATTGATGGGTTAGTTATGATAGTACAGAATCAATTAAAACTAAATCCATTTGAAAAAGCCTTATTTGTTTTTTGTAATAAACAAATGGATAAATTAAAAATTCTTCACTTTGACGAAGGTTTTTGGCTATATTATCACCGTTTAGAAGCGAATCGCTTCAAATGTTCTACTACGACAGAAGAAGCATTGAAAGTAAATATAGAAGAATTACGTTGGCTTTTAAAAGGCTATGAAGTAAGAACAGTTTCTAAGTTCAAGCCAATAAAACCAAGTAATTATTTTTAAAATTTCATCACACAAAACGTTGAAAAGCCTTTATTTTCAACGGTTTTTGTGGTATTATAAATATATGGTTCTATAATAAATGTTGGGGTGGTAAACCTCAACATTTTTATTTAAATAGAAAAAAGCACTTTATTCAGACGCCAACTTTGCTAAAATAAAATTAACCTCAACAAAATTTTAGAAAGGAGGCATCCAATAAAGTGCTTAAGTATAATTTTATCAACAATTTACTAAACTTAAAAGATGTTTTTGTAAAAAACGTTGTTAATAGAGATGATTTTATTGAGATATTTGTTGAAACTAAAAAGAAACCACATGTTTGTCCAGTTTGTGGCTATACTACATCTAAAGTTCATGATTACAGAAAACAAAGAATTAAAGATGTACCCATTCAGTTTAAAAAAACTTTTATCATTCTTAGAAAAAGGAGATTAGTATGCTCAGAATGCGGTAAGCGCTTTTATGAAAAACTATATTTTCTTCCACGCTATCATAGAATGACAAACCGCTTATCTTTCTTCATAATTAACGAACTATCTAATGTTAATAGCATGAAGCATGTTTCCTTAAAAGCCAATGTTTCCGCCCATACTGTAAAACGCATTTTTGATACTGTTAGTTATACTGCGTATTCTTTGCCTGAAGTTATATCTATTGATGAATTTAAAGGTAATTCTGGTGGCTCAAAATATCACTGTATATTAGTTGATCCTGTTAATCATAAAGTAATTGATT
>NZ_AZQP01000112.1 GCF_000601455.1 Fervidicella metallireducens AeB | reverse complement strand
TCAATGGCATCAGCTAACCAATTAAGATATGCAGGATACAGATATGATGAAGCAACAGGACTTTACTACTTGATGGCAAGATATTACGATGCAAATGTTGGAAGGTTTATAACAAGGGATACTTTCCATGGGTTTGAAGATGAACCAAAGAGTTTAAATCAGTATGCTTACACAAATAACAATCCTGTAATGTTTGTAGATCCAAGTGGGCATCTTGCATGGTGGGTTGGTGCAGCTTTATGGGGAGCGGCAGGTTCACTTGTAGATTACTGGTGGACTCACAGAAATCTACCATTTAGTCAGTGGAATAAAGAAGAATTAGCTTGGTCAATGGTTAGGGGAGCTGTCATAGGAATAGGTCTTGGTTGGGCACAAAGTGCTTTTTTACCAGTAATGAGGCAATATATTTCTTATGTATTTGATTATTATAAGTTCAGTGCAAGAGTGAGTATAACTCAATTAACAAATTTAGCTAGAAAAAAGGGCATAGAACTTTCGCTGTACTATATAATTAAAAGATATAAATAAAAACTAGATACTATAGTAATAAAGAAGATTTAATATCTTCTTTATTACTTAATTTAAAGGAGAAAGTCTACTATGAATAATTTAATTAAATTTTTTTTAGAAAACAAAATATACAATGTTATTATAGGAATACTCTTTCTAGTTTTAGGTATATATACACATGAGCTTTCATTTGTATATAAAAGCATATTGCTTAGTCGTATTTTGCCAGTTATTTTCTTTTCTATTGGAATAAGCTTATTTAAGTTAGTTTTACTATCTCAAACTGACATTAATTTAACAACAATGTTTTTAAAATCATTGATTTTTGTGTGTGGAATTATTTTAATAAGCAAAATTTTAGATATAGTAAAAGTTTCTGCAAATCCATTGTTGCGTAGTATATTACTTATTAGCACTATTTTTTTGCTATCCAATATATTCAAAAATAAAAAATAGGAATTAGCAGAGTAAACGTCAAAAATTAAGTACCTAGATATCCCATGCTCCCATTGATAGAATAAAAGCAAATACTATCGATGGGAGGTAATTTATGGATAAAAGATTATACATTACTATCTAGTAATAAAAAGGCACGGTCAAAAATGACCAGGGTGGTTATTGGCTAAAATTAATATACTGTGGAAATGAATATGACCTGTTCGAATGTATTTGAACTTTTTATAAATATAAGATTAAGTAGTCATGATAATAAAGAATAAAAGTTTAGTACTTAGGTATCAAATTCACCAATGGGGTTGTAATTCATGTATTAATTTTTTTTGCTATTTAATGATGAAGAGGTATGGCTAAAAATCACTTAGGATTATTTAAAATTAAGATTTAAAATAAAAAGATGAAGGCTATTATTGAAGAGATATTAGGTAAATAATTTACAGAAGTGACTGTGTCACGAATGAAAAATCTTAAAGTTGATGAAAGGAAATTATAAGGTATATATATGGCTAAATTAGGAACAAAACAAAAACCAGCAGTTGTAAGAGTTAAAACACAAGAAAAGGCAAGTTATATTTTAGAAATTTGCAATCAAAATGGTTGGCAGGTTATTATTGGAGTTGAACCTAATAAAACTGAAGATATTTCTGATATAGAAAAATTACTAGGACATGAAACTAAAAATAATAGAACTGTTATTATAGGAGAAAAAGTTGGAAGAAATGATCTATGCCCTTGTGGTAGTGGAAAAAAGTATAAAAAGTGTTGTGGAAAATAAAAAGGCTCTTTGTCAATTGTTGGGGCGGGTATTCGATTAGAATGCCTGTCCTATCTT
>NZ_AZQP01000111.1 GCF_000601455.1 Fervidicella metallireducens AeB | reverse complement strand
TCATTTAGCTATGTGTGAAGTATTTTACGCTTACTGATAAAGAAAAATCAACTGAAAAGATTGATGGTGCTGTAGCTTTGATTATGGCACTTGATAGGGCATTAAGAAATCAAAACGCAGGGTCTGTTTATGATAATAGGGGGATTTTGGTGTTGTAGGTAATATCAACACTATGATATACTGAATTAAGTCAAAAACTAACTAATAATTATGATTGTAAAGTGGAATGGTGAGTTTATATGATTAAAGATTTTAGCAATTGGATAGAATATGAAGGAGCTTCTGAAGGTAGTGGGCGAAGTGAAAAAATATGGCTTGTTAATCCAGAGAATGGAGAAGTAGGACTTTTTAAATTTACAAAATCATCAAATACAACAGAACATGTGTCAGAAAAAATTGCATCAGAGTTAGCTATATTAATCGGGATTGAATGTATGAAAGTGGATTTAGGTATATTTAATTCAAGAATAGGCTCATTAAGTTATAAAATAAATAAAGATGATGAAATATTAATTGAAGGTATACAGTTAATTAATAAATATTTTCCTAATTATGATGAAAATAGTTTATATGATAATGTTAAAGATGAATATTATTCATTAGATATGATAATGAAAAGTTTAAAAGACTATAATTTACAATATGAATTCTTAAAAATACCCATTTTTGATTATTTAATTGGTAATACCGATAGGCACCATAGTAACTGGGCAATTATACAAAAAGATAAAAATGTTAAATTATCACCACTTTATGATAATGGTTCATCACTATGTTGTTATATAAATGAAGATAAAATAGATGGTTATTTAGGAAATGATAAAATGAAGTTTGAATCAATTCTTATAAATAAGTCAACTTCAAGAATAAGGATAGATAAAAAAACACGGAAGGAACCAAAGCATAAAGAAGTTCTTGAATTTATAAAAAATAATTATTATAATGAAGTAATAGATTTTATTCAGACAATTAATACTAATGTTAATGAGAAAAACATAGATATTTTATTGGAAAACTATGTAGGGATAATAAGTGATAAAAGAATAAAATTGATAAAAAAATATTTAGTTGAGAAAGTTAGGATAATGGTTGAAATCTTTGAGTTGAGAGGAAAGGGGGATTAAGGATGTCTAAGAGAAATGAGAGAGACTATATTTATTTGATTTGGAAAGACCCAAAGAGTGGGAGACGTTATATCATAGGAGAATTATCTAAAAATGGCTATTATGAATTTTCATATGGACATGAAATTGATGAAGCAATGAAAGCGGGATTTGAATTATTAATTTCGTTTGATGAAATAGATAAAGTATATAGAAGTGATAAGATGTTTCCTACATTTGCAAGTAGATTACCAGATAAAAAAAGAAGAGGAATTGAAAAAATATTATCAAAATATGGTTTACAAGAATATGATGAATATAAATTACTTAAAAGAAGTGGAGCAAGATTACCAATTGACAATTTGGAATTCATTGATCCCATACTAGATGAAAAGGAGTTTAAAAGAATTTTTTATATTGCCGGAACTAGACATTATTTAGGATGTGAAGGCAATGATTGTGAAAAATTATTTGGACTAAAAAAAGGCGATGAGATTAAATTAGAATTAGACCTATATAATGAATATGATCCGAATGCGATTAAAATTTTAGATATGAAAAATAACATTTTAGGATATGTACCACGATATTATAGTGAAAGTATGACAAAGCTTTTAAAAGAAGGGGTAAAATATAAGTGTAAAGTATATGAAATAAATAAAAATAATAATTGTGATGAATGTATAAAAGTAGAATTAGAAGTCTATGCTACAAATGAGAAGTAGTTATTAATATAGTTGTTTTTAAGTAAGCGTCAAAAACTCCCCACCTCGGAAAGAAGCAGGGAG
>NZ_AZQP01000110.1 GCF_000601455.1 Fervidicella metallireducens AeB | reverse complement strand
ATATGAATATGATAAAGAGACAAAACAGTATTACTTAAAGGCCAGGTATTATGATCCCAAGATTGCCAGGTTCTTGTCTGAGGATAGTTATAGAGGGGATAGGAAAGACCCACTTAGTTTGAATTTATATACTTACTGTCATAATGAACCTATAATGTATGTGGATTTAGACGGGCATGCACCTCAAAAACAGGCTAGAGGGGATAAGACTGCAAATAACAAAAATAATCAAAAGAAGGGCTCGAGTAATTCAAAAGGTTCAAAGCAAAATACAACAACTAAGAGTGGAATTTCTGTAGAACCTAAGGATAGTGGTAATAAGAAGGATACAAAGAAAAAACCTGCTGAGGTAAATAAGAAGAAGGCTACTAATAATATTGGATCTAAGGAAGTAAAAAAAGGAAATGTAAAGAAAAATACATCTAGTCAAGAAACTAAATCAGCTGAGTTGCAGGATAAGGATATACTGTCAAAAGAAGATCTAGCAATTATTGTTGGTCTTAAGAGAATGTATGTAACTAGAGTTGCTATGAATGACAATGATGGAGCAAAAGCACTTTTAAGAACTATTGATGTGATTAGAAGTAAACCAGAATATAAAGGAATGTATGACTCTAAAGATAAAAATGGGAATTATGTAAGTAAATATAAATACAGTAATTCTGAAATTTCTACAAAAGTAAATGTACATGCACATACAATAACAAAAGGGAATTTTTTAGCACACGATGGTACTATTGTTAATGGCGCAGTAACAGCAGGAAGTATATTGCTCCCCAAACCATATTGTTACTTAGTAGGATTAATAGGTATGGGAACTGCTTCAGATTCTACAGATTTAGTTTTAGGTGCTGCGGGAATGATAGACCCACCTGTAGGTGCTTTCTTTTCAGTAATAGGAGGAGTAAAAACTCAATTAAACCAAGAGGTGAAAGTTGGGGATATAGAAGTGGCTATTTCTCTTTCAAAAGATGGGGATGTTAATACTTCTACAACATATTTCTCAAAAGACTTTAAAATAAAAAGTGAATATCATGATTGTGTTAACGCACCTGTGCCAGCAAATTGGAAATCATATGATGATAGGTATCCTACACCAGATATAGTACTTGATACAGAATATTATAAGAATGGCAATTGGAAAGGTCTTAGATATTGGTTTAAATAAAATATTTTTAGAGTAAGGAGCTGGTAATATGAGAAAATATCAATGCCCTAATTGTAAAGAATATACAATTGATGTGCTTCAAAAAGCAAGTTTGAATATTAGAAGTAATTCTAGGTGTAAAAACTGTGGAAAGAAATTTGGTTTACCATATATATATTCTGCACTATTGATTATAATAGTTTGCATTGCATTTTACTTTACTTATATATCTAATATGAATTTAATAATCAAAGGTACGGTAATATTTTTAATACTATTATTATACTATATAGTAAATATTACAGTGATGCCCATAGTTAGAAAGTGAATAAAATGATGTAATGGATAGGTTATAATTAATTGTACAGAAAATATTCGGTCATGATATAATAAATAAAAATGAGGAGAAAGGGTTAATATCATGGCAGGAAAAACAAAGAATTAAACAATGTGGAACACATAAGTATTGTTCAGAATTAATGAAAAACATCTCCCATCAAAGGAAATACTAATTAGGAACTAAACTTTGAAGGGAGATGTTTTTTATGCCAAGAATCGCACGGCAGAAAGAAGAAGATGCCATTTTTCATGTAATGGCAAGGAGTATAAGCGAAGTTGATTTATTTAAAGACGATACGGATAAGCTTAATTATTTAGCTTTAGTTAAAAAATATCAAAAAACCTATGAATTCAGAGTATATGGCTACTGCCTTATGGATAACCATCTTCATTTAATAATAGATGCCAACGGAGCAGA
>NZ_AZQP01000109.1 GCF_000601455.1 Fervidicella metallireducens AeB | reverse complement strand
CAAATCAAGGGAAGGGAAGAAAGGATAGGTATACAGTTCTCTCAGAAATAGCATTAACTCAGCTAAGAAAATACTTTATGCTCTACAAACCTGAAACTTGGTTATTCACAGGTGGAAAAGATGCATCACACATAACAGAGAGAACAGTCCAAAGAATATTTGAGGATGCTTGTATAAAAGCCGGAATAAATAGAAAAGTAAGTGTCCATGCACTAAGACACTCATTTGCAACCCACCTTTTAGAAGGTGGTACTGACTTAAGATTCATTCAGGAACTCCTAGGACACTCAAGCTCAAAAACAACAGAAATATACACCCACGTTACACAAAAAAGCATCTCAAAAATCCAGAGCCCACTTGATAAAATAGTGCGATCTACTACGTAGACCAAATGGTTAATAGACGACACTACCGTCGCCTATTAACCTACATCATAAATTAAAACGACATAAATGTCATTTTAACAAACGTTATATGCAATAGTTACTTCAGGGTATTCCATTGAGGTAAAAAGAAAAAGTTTTTTCATCAATAAGAATTAATAGGAGAGTAAATTAATGAAAAAAATTATATTTGGTATGCCTACATTAATAGAGCTCGATACACTTGAAGATAACGTTAAATTATGTAAAAGATTAGGGCTGAATTTTATTGAATTGAATATGAATCTACCACAGTATCAGATAGAAAAAATAGATATACGTAAATTAGTCGAAATGCAAAGAAAAGAAAAAATTTATTTTACTTTTCATCTTCCCGAAGAAATAGATATTGCAAGTTACCATGAAAAGATAAAAAGAGTACATTTAGATACAATAAGAGAAGTTATAGAAATTTCAAAAATAATAAAATCACCAATTATTAATATACATATGAATTTAGGTGTTTATTTTAAAATGCCAGATTATAAGATATATTTATATGAAAAGTATTTTAATGAATTCTATAATAGTATATTAAATTTTAGAATGCTTGTTGAGGAATGGATAGGAGACAGTAACATTAAAATTTCTATAGAAAATACAGGAATATATAACTTTGATTTTATATTAAAAGCAGTGTCAGAATTATTAATAAGTGATAAATTTGTACTAACTTGGGACATTGGACATGATTATTCAAGTGGTGAAATTGATACAAAATTTATAATAGACAATATAAATAAACTTAAACATATGCATATTCATGATGCAAAAGGCAAAGATAATCATCTATCATTGTTTAGTGGAAATATTAATATAGAAGATAAATTAAATATAGCAAAAAATACAGGGTCTGCATGTGTAATTGAAACTAAAACAATAAAAGGATTAGAACAGTCGGTAAGAGAGTTAGAGAAGCTAGGGTATTCCTTAGGGGATAGCAACTACTGCACATAACATTGCATGGCCATTCGTGCTGGAGAGGGTCAAGCTCTGGGGTAAGCCAGCACACACCACAATAACTAAGCCAAGTCTGGCTAAGTTATTGTGGTGTCGGCCATGCGAAACGTTATGCGACATATTAAAGAATCTAGTGGAGGTTTTCAGATAAAATAGTGTATAATATAATAAATAATTATCATATATGAGAGGTGATATGTATGACACTAGCAGAAAAATTAGTGAAGGATTTCGAATCACTTCCAGAACTACAGAAAAGAGAAGTAATAGATTTTGTAGAGTTTTTAAAACAAAAACAACAAAAAGAAATGGAAAATTTAATGGATAGTATCATTTTCCAAAATGAAGAAGCCCTAAAGGAGTTAAGTAAATAATGAAAAGCATTGATTTAGATAATGTTTTATTATTTCATAAAAAGATTGTAGCAAAAACTGGTGGAAGTGATGGAGTTAGGGACATAAATTTAATTGAAAGTGCATTAAATAGGGCATATATAACCTTCGATAAAGAAGAGTTATATAAAGAAACTGAGATGAAGATTGCAGTAGTTACCCATAGCTTAGTAAGCAA
>NZ_AZQP01000108.1 GCF_000601455.1 Fervidicella metallireducens AeB | reverse complement strand
CTCATCTTTGACAGTTGCGAGAGACAAAAAGCCTGCAGAACCTTTGATTATCAAGGGCTCTCAGGCTTTTATATTTTTCAAAAAAGTGAACAATGTTTTTTATTTTTTCGTGTCTTTAAAAATTTTTTTCATTTGTTTCATATTAATTATTTGAAAATCCGTTCTAAAGCCAAATTTGTCATGTAAATCATCTGTAAAATCAGTTCTTGTATAGATTGGAATATAGCCCTCATTCTTAATCTCATAAAAATTCATTTCTCTAAGTCCTGATATAATATCGCTACACGTATATTTTTCTGAAAGTTTTTTTTCTAATAGCCTATATATCATCAGGGAAATGAAACAAGTTGTAAAATGCGCTTTTATTCTATCATCTCTCCTTAAATATACTGGTCTTGCTTTAAATTCCGATTTCATAATACGGAAGGATTCTTCTATTTCCCAACGTTTCCTATTAATTTTTATAATTGCGGCAGCATCATCACTTATATTTGTACATACTGCATAAAAACCATCATACATTGCTTCTTGTGCTATTAAATCAGCGTTAATGCTGTATAATTCTTTTTCAGCTACTTCACCGTCAGGTGTACAGTGAATCTTTGAAATAAAGCGTTTGTAATCATTAGCGTTACATTTCTTTAATTTTGTAGGATTTGTATCAATGACATCTTTAGCTCTTTCTATTTGGTTACCTCTTATAGTTCTTTGATAGTTTCTATATTTCAAAGAAAATGTCACAATAAGTTTTTGTTCAAGCCCATCTTCTTTTATCCAGCGTTCCTTATAAAAAATTTTATTAACATCTGTTTCTTCATTAATTTCGTTCAAATTATATTCTTTGTCTGAATCGCTAAGATGCCATCCTTTCGGATCTAATGCCCATTCTTTTAAATGTAATTTTAATTTTTTAATAGATTGTGTAGTAATAAAAGCTCGATTCTGTATGTTATTAAATTTTCTATTAGCTGTAGATGCAAGCCCGGCATCTGTACAAACGATAAATTTTGAAAGACCATATTCAGATATAATCTTTTGTTCTAAAGGTTTTAAAGTTACTTGTTCATTAGTATTACCTTTGTTTATACAAAATGCAAGGGGGATGCCATCACCATCCATGAAAAGTCCCATTTGAACAATTGGATTAGGTCTATGTTCTTTTGATACTCCATACTGTTTTAATCCTTCTTCCTGTTCAATTTCAAAGAAATAGTTGGTGCAGTCATAGTATAGAACTCCTTTATTACGATTGCAAACTTTAAGACTGTTCTTATATAATTCCGACTGAATAAAATCTGTTTCTTCTGAAATTACTTCTAAAGCTCTATAAATATGCTGAAGCTCAAAATCAGGCTGCTCAATAAATTTTTTTGATAATTCGTATGTGGCAAGCTTAGATGATGGATAAATAATTCGTGCATAAATTAATCTTGATAGTATTGAATTTAGATTAAAATTAAATTTATGCTTATCCGAAATATTTTTACAGATACTTTGCAGCCCAAGCTCGTTATATATTTTTTGTAAGAACAAGTAACCACCATTAAAAGTATGCTGTTGGTCCTTGGCAATTTGTTTAACAGGTGAGTATTTCACTAATATTTCTCTTTTCTCTTCTTTTTCTTTTCTATTTAACTCTTCGACGTACCTCTTCCCCCATTCTATAGGGTCTTGTCCGTTTAGCTTTTCCAAAAGTTCATCATAAGTGCCAAGCTTCTCAACTACTTTTGAAGTACGCTTGCCTTTTTCATAAACAGATTTAACTACGTATAAGGATGCTGCATTTTTTGATTTAACAATTTGTAATCTCATTTTTTCACATCTTTTCATAGATTTATATCTATATTATAACACATTGTTACACATTGTGCACTATAAAAATTTAAAATTTGACAAAAAAATAAGCCTATATCAAGGCTTTAAAGCACTTTTTTTGTTTTGCAACTGTCAAAGACCCG
>NZ_AZQP01000107.1 GCF_000601455.1 Fervidicella metallireducens AeB | reverse complement strand
TTCGTCAAAATTAATTACCGAAGTTATGTTTCCATTGGCATCGTAATTATATGTTGAATATTTTCCATCTGAATAGGTTATCTTTGTTAATCTATTATTTGTATATTCAAAGCTTGTTCTTCTTCCTGCCGGGTCAACTATTGCTGTTAAGTATTTTGTACTTGGGTCACGTTCAAGTGTTACATATCTTCCTGTGCTGTCAGTAACCTTTACTAAATCTGAACCGCTGTATTGAAGGGTATTTGTGTTTCCATTGGCATCCTTAATTAAATATAAATATCCTGTGGAAGTAAAGCTTAATTGATTTCCACCCTTATCCTTTACCTTATATCTTTCCAGTGTTGATGCTGAATCTATTGTCATTGTTATATTAATTCCAGATTCATCCTCATACACACCTTGTGTTGCACCTATTTTAAGGTAATGCTTTGTTCCATCCTCATCTGTATATATATAATATTGTGTTGTACCAATTGTTTGAGGAACTATCCTTTGATTTAGATTTAATCTCCAGCCATATCCGTAATTAATATTTTGATCTTTCTCATTACTGTTAAATACATGGGATATTGATATAGGCATTCTGTTTCCATTCATACTTATATCTGCATGGGTGAATATCAGATTTCCATTGTAGTCATTTATATGGCTTGTCCCAGCTCTTCCTACACTTTGTGAATGATAAGTCCAATAATCCTCAAGTCCTGAATTGTTAATATAGCTTATTGTAATCTTTGGTCTTCTATAGCTTATTGTATCATCAACATTACCTGAGAAGAATTCACAATATGGATTTGCTTCATTCTGCTGTTTTAAAAGAATTCCATAATTACTTTGTCCTGAATACCATCCCTTAACAATTCCTGTTATGTTCCAATTATATGATGATTTATCTAAAACTATTTGATAATCTGATATTGTTGCTATAGTACCTGTTGGCTGTGTATTCCATGTTAATGTTCCTGGATTCCAATAGGCATTTACCTTAAAGGCATTAATTTGTGAAGCTGTTGCTGCCGCAACTGTATTTTGAAGATTTAGCTTAGCATCGATAACCATGTCACTTGACGTTAATGTGGGTAATGCAAATCTAATATATACTCTATTTTTATTAGTGGTAGTTCCAACCTTTAAAACCTTACTTGCATTAAGGCATGTTGTTGGTGTATCCTCTGATACCCATACGTCATAAATATCATTTCTATCTAAATCAGTTGAAACCGTGGGATCAATTTTTATAGGGTAAACTCTATCTGAACTATTTATCCATTCAGCATTTGGCGTTAAAGTTAACTTATATACTTCCCCCACCTTTTCTAGGGTGATATCTATGTCTCTGCTTTCCGCATTGTTAGCATCAAACATATATGGGGCATCAATTTTAAATACTTCCTTTGATAAATCATTACTGTCATAGAATACAATTGTTTTATCTTCCATTAACTTTGGTGTTAAGTTATTTACATTTATATTAAATACAAACTGAGAATTATCTACCTTTCGGTTAAGTATTATATATTCCTTTACATCCTGTGGATTAACATTATATTGTAAATCAACATTGGGATATACATTTGAAAACTTAACTGTTGAAGTTAAATTTGTTAAAACTTTTTTCTTTTCATTATAGCTTAGGCTATCTAAATAGGTATTATCTGGAGCTATAGTTTCTGCTGTTGCCTTTTCAGGATTATCTATATTCCATGATATTTGATAATTATCTTTTGTAATTTTAATTAATCTCTTTGGGTTAGTGTTCTTGGCTATTTTTATTTTATAGCTGTTATCTTTATTTTCTATTACATCTAATCCTTCATCATTCCCATTTTGGAGGATATTATCTATATCTTTCCACTTTCCATTCTCCTTAAAGTGAACTGCTGTGGGATACACCTGAGCTTCATAACTTCCATCTTCCATTTGAAAGTGCTTTATATTTTTTTCTCTTTTTTCTATAACTTCCCCTATTATTTTTGAGTTTGGCCTTTTCTGTTCCGAAATTTCGGGTGCTTG
>NZ_AZQP01000106.1 GCF_000601455.1 Fervidicella metallireducens AeB | reverse complement strand
AGTTGATCTACCATTTCCTGAAATGTCTCCAAGATTCTATCAAAAATTAGGAGAATCGTTAGTTAGATTTATAGGTAAGTTAACAACAAGGATTAAGGGAACGGGTAACTCTGTAAATGTTTTAGGGAGAGGTTCTACAGGTCGTACAGTTGCTAATAATTTGAATGAACAACTTGCAATGAAAGAGGTAATGTCTAATCCTTTGGAAAATGCTACTACAGTACCGTTGAAGAATGGAATGACTGATTCAAGGTGGCTAGGTACAGATGGTTGGACTAAAATGCAACGTGTGATTACAACATCTGATGGTAAAAATATTACAATTCATTTTAACTACAATGAGATAACAGGTGCTTTTGATGATTTTAAGTTCAAATAACTCAGATGGAGGCTAAATAATGTTACAGGATAACATGATAATAAATTTAGAAGGTAAGGAGCTAATAGTAGAACATCTGTATACGGTTGAAGATTACTTTACATTTAGAATTAGAGTAAAATCTGGTGATTTTTCTGGAACATCGAATTTTTGTATATCGAAAGAAGCACTTCTCTCAATATTTGAAAAATTAACTAAGATGCATAAGGAGTTAAAGGGATGCTGCGAGATAAACGATAGTGATTCAGATGCATATATTACTTTTGATATGGATAAGTTTGGTCATATGTCTGTATATGGTCAAATAGCGGAAGCCATGAAGATCATTTTATGAAGTTCAAATACTCTACAGACCAGACAGTTCTAGAGAAAATTATACAACTATTTAAAGAATTATAATTATTAAGAGGATGGTCACACAGTTTTCGGCTGATGTGGCCTTTCTTTGTGCTTTCAAACGTGTTGACATAGTCTAACTCCGGTTGTGACCCCGCTTTGGACTTCCTTTTTCTGCGGTAAGTGTGATTTTCCTCGCTGCATGACCCCGAAGCTGACCCAAATGCCGAAAATCCGACCCAGATACCTGCATGCCACTCAGCCCGCATTGCGCTGATGTGATTCGTGCCGGGGAAGCTCAGCGACCCCGGTGCTTTAACCTGCACCATTTTCGACCCCATGGTTCACCCGGTGAGATGAAGGCACATTTTGGGGCTGCATTTTGAAGGTAAACACGTTTTCTCAGAAAGCTGCCGAATGCGGTTTCATTTTTACCGAATGGGCAAACACCTTATGGCGGCTGCCAAACGCGACACAGCCGCATACAGCGGCTTACAGTGTTAAGCATTCAATTGCCGGGTAGCGAGCGTATTTATGTGCAAATTCAACATGCAGCCTCCGCAGGAGCGGCCGGTATTGTCAATGCCGACGGTATACGCATAAACAGGCTTGTACCGGCTTATACTCCCCATGGTTCATAGTGAACCATGGATTTACAGGGGATCTGTTCTATGGTAAAATTTGCGGCAGAGGGGGGTATAAGGGGGTAAACTTCCCGGAGGATTTGACAAAAGCACATCATAAAAAACACATCATAAAAGCAGATACAGACAGAGAAAGATTAAACGAAAATGTTTTTTCTTCTCTGTTTTTTTCTTTCTGATTTATCTTGCAGGCATTTCAACAATCTGCTTGCAATCCTTCCGTACCAGAGTTAACATCACACACAACAAAAAATGAACCAAGGCTCGTGATGCCTGAAATCACGTAATTTGTCACACTATGAACGGATAGGTTGGCGTTTCCTTGCGAGGATCAAGGTCAAGGGACACTTCCTTACAGGAAATGTCCCTAACTAAAATCTAACGCTCTTAAATTGAGGTTGCCGGTGTGAGTGGTGGAGACAGATGAAAAGGAGAGGATAAGGATTTATCAAAAAAGGAATACCTGCTTTGTCGGGATCGACATGCACAAAGACATGCATTATGCGGTGGTTATCGACTGCTGGATGAATAAGCTTGGCGAGGTCGGCTTTGAAAACAGGCCCTCCAAATTTGCCGCATTCGTTGAGGATGTGAGAAGAATATGCGGTACAAAGGAGATCGTATTCGGGCTTGAGGATACCAGAGGCTTTGGCAGAAAT
>NZ_AZQP01000105.1 GCF_000601455.1 Fervidicella metallireducens AeB | reverse complement strand
AAAGACTGGCATACGTACTATGTAAGTGATAGTAGTGTGCTTGTGCATAATAAATGTGCACTAAAAGGTTCGCAAAATCCGAAAGTAAGAGCATCTATAAATAAAGGTAAGGCCATGCATAAAAGCTTTATGAAAGAAGTGAGATTACCATCTGGGAAAAGAATGGACGGATATGATGAAGTAGAAAAAATTATATATGAATTAAAACCTCATAATAAGAGAGCAATTAAAAAAGGGCTAAAGCAATTAGATGGATATATTGAGGAAGCCAATAAAGTAAAGGGGTCAGGGCACAGAGGAGTACTAGTAACGTATTTTTAACATGTTTGTGGTAAAGGAGGTATGGATATGAACGATTATTTACTAGATGTTAAAGGGTGGTTTGAAATGGAAATACCTGAAGGTTGGTGTGTTGAACAGGAGGAAAATATAATTAATATATTTTTAACCACAAATCCTCAAGGTGTTTTACAAATCTCTTTTCATACAATAGATGAGAAGGTAAAAATGAGAGAATATGTGATAGTGCAACTTAAAAAGTTCATAGAAAATTATAATATTATTTGTGGAATGGAAAACCCTAAGGTAATGGAAAAATATCATTATACTTATGCGAATGCTTCAGGTTTTTGCGAAGAAGATTACATTGAAATATGGACAGTTGGATATGATACTAAATTTTTATTAATAACTTATATTAGTCCTGACAAAACTGATGAATTGATATGTATAAATAATATTGTTAGTAGTATTAGAATAAATACTGATAATTAAGTTTAGTATTTAATTATAAAGATGTTATTTGCTATAAATACTTTGCTGGTAGGATGGGTATAAATATGGATGAGATTAGAATGCAAGATTATTTAAAACAATTGATAAAAGAGAATATATCACCCATTATGAAGGCTGCAGGTTTCAAAAAATCTTCTAATAATTTTTATAAGGACTTAGGAGATATAGGGTGGTGCTTTGGGGTACAATCAAGTAGTTGGAATACTATAGATGATGTAGAGTTCACGTTTAATACGGCTATTTTTGTTCCTGCACTATATAAAATATTAATTGAGGAAAAAATACCCATGTTTCCAAAAGAATATCAGGGTATTTATAGAAGAAGTATTTCAAAATTGCTTAACGAAGATGAAAAGTGGTATAGATTAAGGACAATCTCTGAGTATAACGGACTTAAATCTATAGTTGAAATGCATATTCAAGAATTCATATTACCGAGATTGAAAGAAATTACCGATATAAATGCATTACTTGAAGGAATAACACAATCAAAATATGATGAAAATCCTATATGCATTGCTATACTACAAAAAATGATAGGTAAACAAATTGAATCAGAGAAAATACTTAAACAACTATATTTACAAAATGAATCTTTGAAATATAGAGATTTTGTTTTAGAAATTTCCTCAAAGATAAATATAGAAATTTTATAATAGTTATAGACTTAAATGGCAGCCATAAGACATATGATATATGACTTGTTTGCGCAATAAATAATAACAGAGGGACATATAAGGATTGTTTGTTCTTAGTGTATTATATACAGGTGTCAGGATCTTAAGTATTAAGTTATTAGATTTTCGCAAAACGGTAGTAGCAACTATATAACTTATTTGTGAAACACGTTGGAATGAACAATGATAGTTAATATGAAAGGGGATATTAGTTTTAATATCCTCTTTCAACTTTATTATGTGATATAGGAAGCAGGCTTTTAAGCTTTATTTAAACTCACGTTATTATAATCCAGATTTAGGAAGGTTTATTAACTCTGACTCAATAACAGGTGTAGCAGGTGAACTTCTTTCACATAATGCATTTGCTTATTGTATGAATAATGTTGTAAATATGGATGACCCAAGTGGATATCTATCAAGATGGGCTAAGGTTGCTATAGGTGCTGGAGTTATAGCAGGTTTTGGTATTTTAACTATTGCAACAGCAGGCTCAGGTACTGCACTTGCATGTTTTGCTGTAAGAGCCTTTAAAGGAGCAGCTTTAGGTGCGGCTAGTGGAGCATTGTCGGGAGTATT
>NZ_AZQP01000104.1 GCF_000601455.1 Fervidicella metallireducens AeB | reverse complement strand
GGTCTGAAAGACAAACCTAATTAAAAGTTTTTTCTAAGAAACCTCAAATAGCTTGTCTAAAAAGCTATATATTTGAGGCTTAGGTTAGTGTTGCCTTTTTTACCCATACACAATGAAAAATACAGCTAAATATTTTTTAATTACCTCTTGACATTACACCATGTGTCTTTCAGCTACACATGTTAGCTCTTATGTTGATACAAAGCAAGTTAATTATATGTTAGTGTTTCTATGGCAGGTCTGTATTTATCAATAAACATCTTCTTTATTTTTTCAAAATCATCTTCATCAATTATATTTTTAGAAAGCATTGATTTTGCGATAGCAATTGATATCCTGTAGTTTTTCTCTCTTTCAAACTGCTCTTTAGTCACAAAAATTCCCCCTTTTAAGCATAAAAAAAGAAGCCCATAAAGAGCTTCAAAATTATTTAGACTCAACAATAACTGCATCTATACCTAATTCTTTTAATCTTTTAACCTGCTTTTCAGCATTATCTTTTATTGTGTATGAACCTGCCATTACTCTGTATAGTATTTTAGAAGTTTCTACATATTTAATATTTAACTGTTCTAATATAGCCTTTGCAATTCCCTTTGCTATTTCATCTTTTTTACTGTCAAATAATTTGTTATCCTCACTGTTATCAATAAAGCCAACCTCAACTAATACTGCTGACATCTTTGTTGTCCTTAAAACATAAAAATTTGCTGACTTTACTCCTCTATCTGCAAAACCTAAGCCTACAAGGGAGGTTTGAATCTTTTTTGCCAATTCTTTTGATTTTTCTCTACCTATTATATATACATACGTTTCAACCCCATTTGTTTTCTCAGGCATATAGGCGTTTCTGTGAAAGGAAATAAAGTAGTCAAAATTGCCTTTATTAGCAAACAATGTTCTATCCTTTAAACTTGAAGTTGTATCAGAAGTTCTTGTTTCACCTACAATAACCCCGTGCCTTCTTAATTCTTCTGCAACCTTTAAACCAAGTTCTAAATTATCATCCTTTTCACATCTTCCTTTATATACTGCTCCACTATCTACTCCACCATGTCCATAGTCTAAACATACCATTGCCATTACTTTTCTCCCCCTTCATTTATTTGTTTTAAAAGTTCTTTTAGTTTCTCTGGGACAGGGAGTCCAATCTTTGCTGAATTTTCAATGATACTTATTCCTTCATTTGAAATGTAGAAAAAAATAACGGCGGTGCGAACTGCACTACCGCTTTTAATTACATTAACATCAATTATATTCCCTATTCCAACCATGATAAAAATAAGAATCTTTTTAAATATCCCTCTAAACCCAACCTCACTTGAAAGTTTCCTCTCAAGAACTGCTACCATAATGCCTGTTATATAATCTATAACCACGAAGGTTATAAGTGCATACATAAACCCATCAAATCCTCCTAAAAAATAACCTAAGTAACCGCCAATGGTAGCAAAAACTATTTGTATTGTGTTGTTTTTCATCTTAATCATCCTCTCTTAATAATAATCAAAGGCAAAATCTATTAAGTCTATCTCAAATGTATATTGGACCTTCATTGTATTTGCATCCGTTTTTTCAACTGGCTGGGCAAGCTTTGTATGTGCTCCGCAGGGTTTTGATAGTGATAGATGATAGATGCCAAAATATACATAATCATTGTAAGAATATCGATACATTGAAATGGACTTGTCAGTCCCAATTATTGGATAGGCCGTTGAATCAGAATAATCTTCAAAGGTAAAATATTCTCTATAAGCTTCCACAAGATTGCCTTCAGGAGTAATTACTTGATAAAAGCCTGTCCCTCCTTGCGTTCCAGAATAATATAAATATATTCTATTTTTTGTTCTATAATTTAAATTACTTAAATAACACCTTCTTTCGATATTTCCACTATTCATTCCCTTTGAAGCAAACCATGTAGAACTTCCTATTTTAGGTTTTAAGTTTAACTCACTTATTAAATTGCCATTGAGATCTAATCTTAATAATCTATTTGTATAAACTGTTTCATTATATTGGGTATCTGTTCTTGAATTATATCCATATATTTCTATATATCCCTCTCCACTCATTAAAGGATTTATCGAATAAGTTATATAATTAAAGTTAGAATG
>NZ_AZQP01000103.1 GCF_000601455.1 Fervidicella metallireducens AeB | reverse complement strand
GGTTCATGTTTATGAGATTATTATTTGCAACGTAAATATGATAAATCTTATCTGTCCCAAGTCGAGGCTGTAATACTGCTACCTTCAAAGGGTGTAAGCAATACTTCCTCCCTTTCCATAAGCTTTAACAGCCACTCCGGAGCTTCTGCCGGGGTTCTGTCAAAGGGAGAATGATTCTTTATCCATTCATACCGATTACCGCTTACATGAATGCTTGGAGCTACGACAATCAGACCACCTGTTGAACGCGTATCAAGTCCCGGTGCAAACTTGGTCTTATTGGGAATGCTCCGGCCTTTAGGGTATTTAAAGACATAGTGCCGACCTCCACTTCCTGTAACAGCAGTAACCGTATCCGGAAGTTTTCCATGTGTTGCTTCAAGTGCAGATAGGGTCTCATCACCGCCATCGTCCACATCAAGAACCAGCCAGCCGGACTTCTCGCCTGTAGGAATGCCTATATTGGCATTGGGGGTTTTCGTCCACCATTTCCTTATTTGCTCAACATCAGTAGTGGAATTCTTGTACCAGCCGGTATATAACGGATGCTTTCCCTTGCTGTCGCAATCACTCCTTGCCTTGCAGGAGCAGGAGCCATCCTCACAAATCCAGTGCAGAGGTATAACCGGGATATTGGCTTCTGCATATTTTAATGCCGCATCCATCATTGTCATTTTCAAATTCTCACCTCCTGTCTCACCGAATATAAATAGAGCCTGATAAATAGTTTTTAAGACTATCTGCCAGGCTCTATAGGTGAGTCTTGTGCTCCCTTTGCGGCTCTGTGCCAGATTTATTCACTTTTTACCCCGCCTTTTTCTCCAGCTTCACTTCAAAAACCTTTCTGCACACCGGCATTTGATTTCAACATCAGCATAATCGGCATCAAATACTCTGTGATTTCAGTGTGGGCAGCGGACAATGTACTTTTTCTTACTCACTTGCCTTCACCTCCGGCTTTTTTAGCTTCATGAGTCTTGCCATTTTCATCATTACAGGCTCTAAAATCTCTCCAACCATGTAATGAACCGTTGGTGAATAATTCTCCTTTGTTTCGTCAAACAGCTTGGAAATGAGGTCGTAGAGATTCTTTATATCCTCATCTGTGGCACCGGCTGTGCTAACCTCAATAAAAATCTTGGTTCCATCGCGCTTGGCAATATGGTCATTCACATACTTTTCCAGAGCATATCTTGCTATGCTTGATGTGGTAACGCTTGCCTCCGGCATTTGTGCTTGAAGCTCATCAATGATGGCATCCAATTCATCCGACTGCCTTTGTGTAAGTCTTACCCGAAGCATACTATCCTTTTCTGTAGACATTATTGCACCTCCTGTATTTCTTGCAGTTTTGATTGTATCACATTGTATTACGTTTTGTCAAGCATAAGTAAAAAGAAAAAGGCCACACCAGCCGAAACTGTGTGACCTTGAAACACCACTATTTTTATTTTTTATAGGTAAAATCAAGCACTTTAGCTGTACCAATAATACGAGAGGCATTTTGAATGTCTAAAATCATACCTTCATTAATCAAAGGTTTAATTTCTTCATAGGCTTCGCCTTCTATGGTAGGGAACTCAATGTTTACATGATATGATTCTTGGTAAAGGAATTTATCACAAGGAATGTTACTTATTATTGTTCCTGAGAATAGTAATCCGTCACCAAATTTAAAGGCTGGCCTTAAAGGATATTGTGTAGATATTCCATCACTTTCAACAGTATTGCCTTCGGGTCTATTAAATTTAATATCTGCTCTAACTATTAGCATAATATCCTCCTCTGTTATTAATACTTATGAATAAGCTCCTGTATTATTTTATTAAACTCACCTAACTTATCAGCATGTATAGTTACAGTACCACTTTTGAATATAAACTTATCGACTTGAGTAAAATCACCGATTTTATTTAACACACTTGTAGGTACTTTAACCTCAATTATGGCTCCAATATCCGAGTATTTATCTGCAAATTTTAATGTTTCCTCAAAACTTAACCCAAATTGTTTAGCTTGAAGTCCATTGGGAATTACGTTAAATTCACCCGTTTTCATTACATCATAAAATTCGTCGGGACCCACCGCTCTGTACAAACTTGTTAAACTTTCACCAGTTTTACTC
>NZ_AZQP01000102.1 GCF_000601455.1 Fervidicella metallireducens AeB | reverse complement strand
GCTTAATTATATTATCATGATTAGCGACTTATGTCAACTAATTTTTTATCTTTTCCGTCGCCATCTCATAGCGACTTATATATAATATCATGTCGAATTGTATATATACATGACGAATAAATCTATAAATAAAAATTATCTTATTATTACTTGAAAATACTCTCTATTACTTAAAAATAATACTATTGATACTCACGGACATGTTGACACTATCCACTTCGTTGAAGCCTTAGATATAGTAACAATTCTAATAAAAAAGAGAATTTACTTCTCTTAACAGATTGTAAAATTCTCTTGTAAAATTAACTATTGATATAAATCTTTTTTTTATTTAAACTTATCGTATGTCTGACATACTTTATTACCATACAAAAGGTTCCTCCCCCTGTATCAATCATTACATCCTTAAAGGATGGATATCTGCCTGGCGTAAAGCTCTGATGAAATTCATCTGAGCATGCATATAAAAATGTAAATATCAATGATATAATTAAATTTTTCCTAAAACTAACATCCTTATTTAAGGCATTGAAAACAAAATAATATAGAATAAAGTACTCTGTAAAATGTGCCACCTTTCTTATTAAATAGCTTCCATTTCCATTAAATATAGAATTTAAATCAATTCTAAAATATAGTAATATTTGTTCGATGAACTTATTATTATTACTTGATGCTTCTCCGTTTTGACACGAGAAAAAAAATATTATTGCCATCCATATGATTACATAAGCCCATTTTCTTAACCATTTACTGATCATAATGACTAATCCTTTCTTTAATAAAAAATACACTTTTATCTATTTTTAATTACATTATATCATCAATCCTAGTATTACTTCTATAAATTACTATAAAACTAATTTACAAGTATATTTATTACTTTTTCTATAAATAACTATATTTATAACAGATCTGTGCTCTTTATTATCGATGTTAATAAACTTTTACTTTTTTATTAACTCTAACAAAATATGTAGCAATAACTTTAAAAAGGAAGTATTATATTATAAACTAACGACAGAGGTGATTACATGAAAAACATAGCAGCTTTTTTCGATATTGATGGAACACTTTATAGAGAAGGTCTTATTACAGAAATTTTTAAAAAACTTATTAAATATGAGATAATCAGCAATGAGAGATGGTATAAAGAAGTTAAGCCTGAATATGAAAAATGGGATAAGAGACAGGGCAACTATGATAATTACCTTTTAAAAATGGCTGGAATATATTTAGAAGCTATTAAAGGTCTGCATAAAACTCAAGTTGAATTTATTGCAAAACAGGTTATTTCTCAAAAAGGTGATAGAGTATATACATTTACTAGAGATATGATTAAATGGCATAAAGAACAAGGTCATAAAGTCCTCACAATATCAGGAAGTCCCTTTGAACTTGTACGTGAAATGTCCTTAAAACATGGATTTGATGACTATAAAGGTTCTATTTATATCAGAAACGATGAAGATATTTATACTGGCAAAGTTATCCCCATGTGGGATAGTGCAAGCAAAAAGGAAGCTATTGAAGAATTTGCTTGTAAATATAACTTAGATCTTAATAATAGTTATGCTTATGGAGATACTTCTGGAGATTTTAGTATGTTTCAATTAGTGAAATATCCCGTATGTATTAATCCCACTAAAGAATTACTATTAAAAATTATGGACAATAAAGAGGTTAAGGAAAAAATTAGAATCATCGTTGAAAGAAAAGATGTTGTTTATCAATTGACCTGTGAATGTGTTGCAAATTCGATAATATAAATAAGAAAGGGCGTACATAGGATTTTATGTATACCCTTTCTTCTTTAATGTTATCTTAAGCGTGTAAAACAAAAAGCCTTCAGAGATTCTGAAGGCTTATGGAGCGGGTGATGGGAATCGAACCCACGTAGCCAGCTTGGAAGGCTGGAACTCTACCATTGAGCTACACCCGCACATGGTGACCCCTAGGGGAATCGAACCCCTGTTACCACCGTGAAAGGTGGTGTCTTGACCGCTTGACCAAGGGGCCAATAAATTTATGTGGTGGCGGCGAAGGGAGTCGAACCCCTGACACTTCGGGTATGAACCGAATGCTCTGGCCAACTGAGCTACGCCGCCTAATCAGACTGTTAATTTTATATATAAAACTGGTCACCCAGTGGTTATATAAAAAATTATCATCCGGCAACTACCTACTCTCCCATGGGGCTTCCCCCAAAGTACCATCGGCGTACTCGAGCTTAACTGTCCTGTTCGGTATGGGAAGGAGTGTGTCCTCGAGGCTATCGCCACCGGATTATTGAAAGATTAGCTCTTT
>NZ_AZQP01000101.1 GCF_000601455.1 Fervidicella metallireducens AeB | reverse complement strand
CAATAAAGCTTCGTGCTGGGGATAAACTACTTTTAAGATCAGGCAAAATTGTAATTGTAGAGATGGTACAGCATGAGATGCTAGAAAGACCTGTTAAGGTTTATAACTTTGAGGTTAAGGACTGGCATACGTACTATGTAAGTGATAGTAGTGTGCTTGTGCATAACAAGTGTACACGTTCAGAAAAGTATATTGCAGGTAAAGTAACAGGATATACAAGACATGGAATAAATCAAGCTATTAGTAGAAACAATGTAGGAGTTAAGCCTTCAGCAATACTTAATATATTAAGAAATCCTAAAAAAGTTACAATAAATGTTGAAAATGGAAGTATTAAATTAGTAGGTAAAGAAGGGGTTGTTGTACTGAATAAGGCTGGGAAAATAATTACTACTTGGGCCAAAAGTTCAAAATATAGGAGGTAAATATGAGTAGAAAGAATGAAAATGAATATATTAAGATAATAAATGAATATCTTGTATCTATTAATAGAGATAAAGTTTTATCGGTACAAGAATTTATATCGAAACAAAAAAAAGAAGAACTTCTAGATGATTGTGTAGATTATATTTCTAATCAGTTTTGCACATTAGGCCTAGATGATAACTCAGAGCCGAATCAATATGGATTAATATTAGAGGAAATAATTGATTTTTTAAATGAACAAAATGAACAATAGTGGAAACCATATAACAATGGCAGCCATATGACTTATTTACACAATATACTTGAGAAGATTAATAATAGTTAAGAATAAAGAGGATATTATTTAGATATCCTCTTTATTATAATTAATCTAATGAACCTCAAATAAATAGCGAAATAATATAAATTGAACTTAGGATTATGATAGGGATACAAAAGCCTACAATAATATAATATTACAATAAAAAAAATTATCGATTAGGGAACTGGCATTGAATAAATAGAATTTAAATTAGTGAAACATAAAGTAGATGCTTTTTTAGGAAATATGAAAAGTTAACTAGGAGAGAGCAATTGTACTCTTTATGATTTTATAAAATGAGGATGTAAATCAAGCTACTTATAGAACATAAAAATGTATCACAGAATTTAATATGTTTTTGAAATATTTCTAAATTTATATCCATAACAATAGTATTATCAACGGATGTAATTCTTAAAGTGGTTTTTGTCGTAAATGTTGGTGATACCACTAAAATAGATTATAGTATATGTAAAAATAAGGTATACTTAAAATTTACACTATGGTATATCTTATTTTTTGTATATATTGTAAATATAGAGTGTATTTTAAAATTATTTTACAAAGTGTAAACTATATTATAGAATTTATTTTTACAAAATGGTATAATTGTAGTAGATAGATAAAAAAGATGTTATACATCATGATTAAATTATGACTTAGTGGAGAGGTAAAATAATGAGAATTGGATATATTCGTGTTTCATCTATTGACCAAAATGAAGCAAGACAGATAGAAGGCTTAAAAGATTATAATTTAGAAAAGGTTTTTATAGAAAAAATAAGTGCAAAAGATACTAATAGACCAGAATTCAAAAAAATGTTGGAGTTTTCCAGAGAAGGCGATACAATTTATATTTTAGATTTCAGTCGTTTAGCAAGAAATACCAAAGACTTATTGGATACTGTAGAGAGTCTAACAAAAAAAGGCATACATTTGGTTAGTAAAAAGGAAAATCTGGATACATCTACTCCTACAGGAAAACTAATTTTAACGATTATAGGAGCTATTAATGAATTTGAAAGAACAAATACATTAGAACGCCAAAGAGAAGGTATTGCAATTGCAAAAAAAGCAGGCAAATATAAAGGGAGAAAGCCTATACTAATAGAAGATTTTGAAAGCTATTATGACGAATATAAGAATAGGCGAATAAACAAAACTCAATTAGCGAGGCAACTAAAAGTATCCAGACCGACATTAGATAAGATCATAAAAGAATATGAAAATCAGCCAGGAGAATAAAAAACAGTATGCTCCTGGCTGTTATTTTTCCCTACCTTTATTTTTCAATTTAGACATGTTTAATATGTGAAAACTAGCATAATTACAATGTTTCTTAAAATTTTCCATAGATATGTACACCTTTATGAATATGAAAAAACTAAGGCTATCACATTAACATCTTTAAGTTGCTAATGTGATAGCCTTAGTTTTTTATTATTATCATGTTCTGGTATCAAAATAAAAAATCCAGCAACTACCTACTCTCCCATGGGGCTTCCCCCAAAGTACCATCGGCGTGCTCGAGCTTAACTGTCCTGTTCGGTATGGGAAGGAGTGTGTCCTCGAGGCTATCGTCACTGGATTTTATGGTGGAGATAAAGGGATTCGAACCCTTGACCCCCTGCGTGCAAGGCAGGTGCTCTCCCAGCTGAGCTATATCCCCGTATTAAATTGGTGGGCCTTCAGGGACTCGAACCCCGGACCAACCGGTTATGAGCCGGTTGCTCTAACCAACTGAGCTAAAGGCCCTTATTTATCCGGC
>NZ_AZQP01000100.1 GCF_000601455.1 Fervidicella metallireducens AeB | reverse complement strand
AAATCCCCCACATTTAAAATATACTCTTCTTATGTAATTACATAAGAGGAGGTAATGAGGGGATGATTACACTGAACCAAAAACAAGAGATAATAATAGCAGCATTTCTTGATGGAAAATCACAGAGGCAAATAGAAAGGGAGTATAAAATAGATAGAAAAACGATTAGAAAATATATTAATAAGTACAATGAAAGTAGGAACGCTCTTCTGAAGAATCCAGATAATATTGATAATAGCAGGTTATTAATGGATGACATTGTATCACCACCAAAATATGATTCATCAAATAGAACAAAAATTAAATTAACAGATGAAATCATTGAAAGGATTAAATTTTACTTAAGTGAAAATGAGAAGAAACGCTCTTGTGGGCAAGCAAAACAGCAAAAGAAAAAAATAGACATTCATGAGGCATTAGTAGAAGAAGGCTATGATATAAGCTATACTACAGTTTGTAATACAATAAGAGATTTGTTAAGTGAAGGAGCTGAGGCATATATAAAAGCAGAATATGAATATGGTGATGTATGTGAATTTGACTGGGGTGAAGCCAAGCTATACATAAACGGTGAATTAAAGACTTTGCAAATGGCAGTATTCACCAGTGCTAAAGGAAACTATAGATATTCAAGACTATTTACAAAACAAGATACTGCTTGTTTTAAAGAATCACATGCCTATTTCTTTGATCACATTGGAAAGGTATACAGAACGGTTGTATATGATAACATGAAGGTAGCGGTTAAAAAATTTGTTGGACCTACTGAAAAGGAACCGACTGAAGCACTTTTGCAATTATCAATTTATTACGGGTTTAGATTCAGATTTTGTAATGCCCGGGCTGGTAATGAAAAAGGCCATGTTGAACGAAGTGTTGAATATGTAAGACGCAAGGCATTTGCTTTTAAAGATAGGTTTAATTCAATCGAAGAAGCCAATGAATATTTACAAAACACCTGCAACAAGCTTAATCTTAAGCCACAGAAGCAAAATGACAATAAAACAGCATTAGATATACTTAATATTGAGAAGGAATATATGCTTCCCGGAATACCTATGTTTGATGCTGCAAGAATAGAAGAACATAGAGTAGATAAATATTCTACCATTTCCGTAGACACATGTAGATACTCTGTTCCTGATAGATTTGTTGGAAAAGTAGTATTAGTAAAAATATATTCATCAAAAATAATATGTTATTGCAATGAAATCAAAATTGCAGAACATAATAGAAGATACGGGTTCTGTGAATGGAGTATAAAACTTGAACATTTCATTAAAACATTAAAAAAGAAGCCTGGCGCACTTGCTTCTAGCACTGCAATGCAACAAGCGATCCAAGACTTCAACACATTTACAATAGTTATTATATCAAAAGAGAAAAGGAATTTGTAGAGCTTCTTTTCTTGATTAGTGAAAAAAGTATAGAAGAAGTAATTGCTGCAATTGAAACCTTAAAGCAAATAAGTCCTTTAGATATTTCCACGGAAAAAATTAAAGCTATTGTAAATAGAAATAATGATAGCTCCCCTATGAATTATGTGGAAAATGATACTTCTGGAATCACTGAAAAATCAAAGGATATGCTAAATAAATTCAAGAACTTGATTCCTATGGGTGATGAAGAATTTATTAAGGAGGTTGCAGTTATATGAACATAAATTTGAAGAATAAAAAAGAAATCCATAAAAATATTACAGAATATACGAAGCTTTTAAAGCTCCCAGGTATTAGAAAATATTATGAGGAGGAGATTAACGAGGCCATACAAAAAGATATCGGATATGAGGAATTCTTGCTTAATTTACTCATGAAGGAGAATGATTTAAGGCAAGAAAGAGCCAAGGATAATAGAATTAAATATGCCAATTTTCCGTATAAAAAATATCTGGAAGATTTAAGCATTAGTGATCTTCCAAGCGATGCTCAAAAGAAGTATAACACTCTGAAATCATTAGAATTTATTAAAAGTGGTCAGAATGTAATATTGGCTGGTAATCCCGGTACTGGTAAAACACATCTCGGTATAGGGCTTGGAATAAAAGCATGTCTTTCAGGCTACAAAGTACTATATACCACAGTACCTATATTGGTCAATCAACTTAAGGAAAGCCGATCTCAAAAGGTTTTAAGGGCATTCGAGAATAAGTTTGAAAAGTATGATTTAGTTATAGCTGATGAACTTGGATATATTTCTTTTGATAAGGAAGGCTCGGAGCTTCTTTTTACAAATTTGTCACTTAGCGCTGGTAGAAAATCTACTATTATTACAACTAACCTGTCTTTTGAACGATGGGATGAAATATTTCATGATCCTGTTATGACCGCAGCTATGATTGACAGGCTTACACATAAAGCTTTTATTGTTAATATGAATGGTAATTCATATAGGTATAAAGAGACTGAAGAGTGGCTCAAAGAGCAATAATTTTTTTGACTTAAGTGGAGGATTTTTCAACTGAAATTTGGGGGATTTTTCGCTTGACAAATAC
>NZ_AZQP01000099.1 GCF_000601455.1 Fervidicella metallireducens AeB | reverse complement strand
TTATACTTATGATGCTAAAGGTGTATTGATAAGTATGAATCTTAATGGAACGGAGTACTACTACATCAGGAATGGGCAAAGTGATATAATAGGATTGTTTGACAGTACCGGAACACAGGTAGTATCATATACTTATGATACATGGGGTAAGTTGGTAAGCATTACTGGTTCTCTTGCTTCGACTGTAGGGATTAAAAACCCATATCGGTATCGTGGATACCGCTATGATACCGAGACAGGAATGTATTATTGTCAAAGCAGATACTATGTTCCGGAATGGGGACGATGGCTGAATGCGGATAGTATGGTTGGTTTTACAGGTGAGCTTCTCTCACATAATATGTTTGCTTACTGTATGAATAATCCTGTAAACTGTTATGACCCTGATGGTGATATTGCTTGGTGGGTAGTAGGAGCAATTGGCGGTGCAGTTGTTGGCGGAGTTGTAGGAGCAGTAATATCTTATAAGAAGAATGGTAAAGTTGATTGGCGTTATGTTGCAGGTGGTGCAGCCGCAGGAGCTTTAGTTGGTGCAGGGGCAGGAGCATTAGCTCAAGCAGCTTACACCGGTATGGTAGGGGCAGCAGCCGCAAGTGGAACAGGTGTTGCGTTAGGAACTCAATTTGGCAAACTCGGAACTTTGGTTAATAATCCAAAAATTGTCGTAGATTGGGTTAATACAACAACTCATGGACTACAAAGGATGACAGAACGTGGAGTAACTCAAAAAATGGTTGAAACATGGATGAAATCAGGTCAAGTATTACAACAAGCTGGTGATAAATTCCTGTATATTACAAAAGAGGGAGCAGTAGTTGTAAATAAGGTTGGATAGGTAATTACAGCATATGGAAGCCAATATTTTGATTCTAATATGCAAGAAGTAGTTAAGAAACTTTTTGGGCAATAGGGGTGAAAAGTAAATGTCAATTAAAAAGATTATTGATAAATGGGATCCTATAGATTTATTGTCACATGCTCCGGACGATGAATATCATTCGGAAATATCAGAGATAGGTGAATTGTTGAAAACATCATCAAATGATTTAGAACTCATTGCAGATGGTATATACACAGTGTTTAGTAAATCATTCCGAGGTGAGTTTTCAAAAACTAAAGATGAGTGTAAGGAAATTGCAAAACTAATTTTGATGGACATTAACCGCTAAAAGCCAGTAGTCCAGCACTAAAGCTGTTAGCAAAATTATTTAATAGCATAAGCGTTTCAGTGCTATATCAGAAAAGTATAAAGAATTTGCTCGAAAACTATATGATAATGAAGAACCATTAAATTATTTAAATTTTAAGGAAAGGAGTTAACATTAACTCCTTTCCTCACTTTGTCTTTTTATGAAAGGTGGATTGTATGAAGATACCGGAACTATGGGAATTAATTTCCTTATTTGAATCAGAGCCTAAATATGCATATAAAGAGGATAAACATATTCCTTGGTTTTACAATACCCTTGAATTTGTATTAACCAGAGGTAATGACATAGTTCATTTTATTATTTCGCCAGCAGAAGGAATAATAGATTTCAAATGGTACTTGAACAAAAGACTATTAGTTCATTTAAAATTTGAAAGCATTGAAGAACTTAAGATTGAGAAGACAAGCAGCAAGGAAATTTTACATATTGTCTTTAGTAACGATATAGGATGTGAAAAAATTCTCATTGAACTTAAACCTGTAGTTTATCTGTATGGCAGTATTTCAGCAGGCTAAATTTTTACTATAGCAATAGCGTTGGTTAAAGTTCCGATATGAAACATTCTTGGTTATGATGGGGATTCTTGTTGTTTTTTTAGAATGTATTCAATTAAGCTTTGACGGGTAATCCGGTGTTGCTTTCCAATTTTAAATGACTTCAATTCCACTGAATTTAGCAGTTTGTAAATGATATTCTTGTTTACGCCTAAGAGTTCAATAAGCTGATTAGGGGTTAAAACTTCATCATAGTTTTCAAACATGGTTCTTACCTCCGTTTTAAGTTTTTTACATAATTGTTTGGTTCAACAGGCTATTTTAAGGCATTTTAGCACTTTTATAAAAGTGGAAATAAGTATAATATTATAATAAAAAGCGGTTAAGGAATTTTACTCACAAAGGTAAAAAAAGACAAATCCCTGAATACGGTAATTTTGTCTTGATAATATGAGAAATATTATGTTCCTTCTATGTTCCTCGGCATCTATGTTCCGGTTAACCCTGAAACCACTATCATGCATAGTGTTTGACAGCTTCTGAGTATATAATATATATATTCAGGTTTTAAGTTGACTCATGAAGCCAGTAACAGTATTTCATGCCTGTAATAAACCTTTTTCCGCAAAGCTTGTGAAACGATTCTCAGCTACAATAATATGGTCAATAACCGAAACCGATATGGTTTTCAAAGCCAGGGTAATCCTTTTTGTAACCTCAATATCCTGACTTGATGGCTGGAGGCTTGCAGATGGATGATTATGATGTTTATGTTATTCTAAAAATACCCCAGTACAATAATTGAA
>NZ_AZQP01000098.1 GCF_000601455.1 Fervidicella metallireducens AeB | reverse complement strand
ATTTTTTATTTTTGTCTCATTGCGACGACTTTTATATGTTATCATATCCAAAATACATTTTAGATAAAAAAAGTGTAGAAATATCGATTTACAATAAATATCTCTACACTTTTCTTTATGTTTGGCTATTTTTTATATATCAACACTCCTGGTCCTGTTGATACAACTCAATCAATGCAGGCTCTACATGAATCATACAATGCTTTATATTATCTATTTTCTTTTCTAACGTATCGTGCACTTCTTCTGCTATATTATGACCATCTTTAACTGTTAATCTCTCATCTACTAATATTTCAATATCAACATAAATTCTGTGACCGAATGTCCTTGTTTTTAAAGTTTGTATACCTTTCACACCATCAATACTTAAAGCTATTTCTTTTATTTTTTTACAAGTATCTGGATCCGCAGCCTCATCTACAAGTTCTTTTGTTGCTCGAATATAAAAGTCAATTCCAACTTTTATAATAAAAAAGCTTACAATAAGTCCTGCAAGAGGGTCAAAAAACGTATATCCTCTTCTTGCAGCAAATATACCTATGAATGTACCAATAGAAGAAAAAGCATCAGATCTGTGATGCCACGCATCAGCTTCCATAGACAAACTTTTTATCTTTTTTGCAACGATAATAGTATACCAATACATAGCTTCTTTGATTACTATAGATAAAACCGCAGCAAGCAATGCTATTCTACCCGGTGTTACGATTTCCCCAGAAATTAATTTTTTCATTCCTTCATAACCGATAAATATCCCTGTTATAATTAATATTATACTTATTATCTTTGCAAATACTGGTTCAAACTTCTCATGCCCATAAGGATGATGTTCATCCTCATTCCTTGATGATATTTTTAACCCTAAAATAACTACAAAAGTTGCTAAAATATCTGACAGTGTATGAACCCCATCAGCAAGCATTGCACCACTTTTTCCTAAAATACCTGCCATAATTTTAAATATGCATAAAAACGTGTTTATTACTATGGTTATTAATGATACACGTGTTCCCACTTCATTTCTGTTCAAAATATCCCTTCCTTTTCAATTGATAATTTAATTTACTATTTATTTTATGCATATAACATCAATAAATCAACTTAAATAAATGAAATTATCTATTATCAATTGATAATGATTTTAAACATTAAATGTAATTTATTGTTATTTGAGTATTGGTTTTCTATATGCACGAAAATAGGAATAAAGGTTTTTTATCCTCTACTCCTAATCAATCAATTCAGAATGTATCTTTAGATTTAAGTCATATCCCTTTTGGTATATTCTAAGATCCTTAAATCCATTTATCATTTTTTCACTAACCTCCGATTATCAGTTTCTGACCTCTGACATCTCACATCTGACCTCTGCAATCCATAGCTTCGGTGGTATGTTTGAGCCCCGGACATCTTCGGCGCAGGACCTCTCGACCAGTGAGCTATTACGCACTCTCTGAATGAATGGCTGCTTCTAAGCCAAATTTTGTATTAATATTTCCTAAAAAGATAAGGGTGTACATGATTTTAACATTACACCCTTATTAGAAATATTATTTTTACTCTATATCTCACTTATTTCGTCCAAACGCTTCAGTAATTTATTGTATTTTAATAATGTTGTTTCATCCACTATCTTTATTCCAGATTGATAAAATATAATTTCCCTAGACCCTTCACTAGCACATCCTTTATTTTCTAATATTTTCTTTAGATTTTTAACTGTTCCACTGCTACCATCAATCATATCCATTCTTGTAGGAATAATTTTCCTGAACACATCTTTAAATAACGGAAAGTGTGTGCATCCTAATACAATAGTTCCATAATTATCTAAGTTAAACTTTGATAATTGTTCTACTAAATATGGTAAAACAACCTCCTCCCTAAACTCAAACCTTTCTGCAAATTCAACAAGTCCTGGAAGGGGGAGTAAATCTATTATATTATCGTTGTCTACTTTTTCTATAAGGTTTTTCAGTTTTTCCTCCTTTAAGGTAAATTCCGTGGCTGTTACTAAAACCCTTTTATCTCTATTTATATTCCTTTCCACAGCAGGCTTAACTGCAGGTTCCATACCTATAATAGGAATATTAAAAGCTTTTCTCACATCCTCAACGGCTGCACTAGTAGCTGTATTGCATGCAATAACCACTGCGTCGACTTCTTGTTGTACTATAAATTCTATTGCTTTAAAGACATATTCTTTAATTTGATCTTTAGTTTTTGTTCCGTAAGGTACATTCTTTGTATCCGCGTAATATATATACTTTTCAAGAGGTAAAACCCTCAAAGCCTCATGTAAAACTGTAATACCACCTATTCCAGAATCAAAAAAACCTATTTTCACAACTTTCCCTCCAGACAATAATATAATTTTTATTTGTAGTTAAGTTTAATTCATTTAATAGCTTATGATTAAGATATATCCTTTATAATTATATCATTAAATTTAATTTAATTTTATCTAATCAAAACTTGTTTTACTATGTATTTATTAAATCGCCAAAAAATAAAAATGCACATCCGTTGATGTGCATTTTG
>NZ_AZQP01000097.1 GCF_000601455.1 Fervidicella metallireducens AeB | reverse complement strand
GTAAGCGTCAAATTCTCCCCACCTACAAAGGCGAAAATAATTATGGCATAATAGCATCAGGAGGTGCTATTAGTGCAAGAAATCAGACAAAGACAAAATAATCTAAACTGGGATGAATTGATTCAAAATTTTCAGGAAAGCGGACTTTCAGCTCCAAAATGGTGTAAAGAAAATGGGATAAAGCTTTCTCAATTAAGGTGGCAACTGAAAAAAAGAAAAACGTTTAATAATGAAGAAATACAATGGGTCCAACTGAAAGAAACCCCTGTTAGTATATCTAACAGCATAACTGTAAAAATAGGCAATGCAGAAGTAGTAGTTTCAGAAGGATTTAACGTAGAACTTTTCTCTGCAGTTGCTAAAACGCTAAGTTCATTATGCTGAATTTAAAGCAATTTCAGAATGTCTATTTAGCTGTCGGCAAAACTGACATGCGTAAATCAATTGATGGACTTGCCATCATGGTTCAAATGAATTTCAGATTAGACCCATTTTCAGATGCAATATTTGTATTCTGTAACTCAAAACGTGATAAGATTAAAATACTTTATTGGGAACGTAATGGTTTCTGGCTTTATTACAGGCGTTTAGAAAAAGGACGATTTAAATGGCCAAATAGTTCCAATGAAAAAGTTATGCATGTTACAGAACGAGAGCTTCGGTGGCTTTTAGATGGTCTTGATATACACCAAAAGGGTGGTCATAGTGAAGTAAAAGAGCGAAAAATCATATAAATTTGTGGATAATGAAGGCAGTTTTAAAAACAGCTGTGGATGGTTTTAAAGTTATATCGAAAGTTCATAAAACCATTGAAAATACTACGTTTTAACAGCTTTTTCCCTTGCTGTTTTCAACAAAAAAGTGTATAATATTAATATGAGTAAGATAGATTTAAAATCGATTAATTTAGCAGAATATAGCCGAAAAGAGTTAGAGGAAGCCTATGTAAAACTCAGTCTTGAAAAGGAGCAAGCTGAGCTACAATTAAAATGGTATCAAGAACAATATAGGCTTAGCAAACAAAAACTCTTTGGCAAGTCAAGTGAACAGAATATAGATGGTCAAATATCACTTCCAATATTTAATGAGGCTGAAGCTGAACGCCAACCTATAAATATTGAACCTAAGCTTGATGATGTAGATATAGAAGAACCCAAATCAAAGCCTAAAAAGCAAAAGGGCAAGCGAGATAAAGATTTTTTAAGACTTCCCAAGCAGGTTGTGGAATACAAGCTATCTAAAGAGGAACAGGTATGCCCTGAGTGTGGCAATACCCTTCATGAGGTGCGCCCTGAAATCCGAAGGGAACTTGAAGTAATACCAGCTCAAATCATTGTAAAAGAAACTCACTCAATGATATATTCATGTCGTAATTGCGAAAGAGAAGGAATTACTGTTCCAATGATTACAGCTCCTACACCTAAACCAGTAATCAAAGGAAGTATTGCTTCCCCATCATTGATAGCAGATATAATGACTAAAAAATATGTAGATGCAATACCACTATATAGACAAGAACAAGAATACAAACGTTATGGATTACCAATTAATAGACAGAACATGTCTAATTGGATTATCAGTGCTGCTCAAAATTGGTTAAGCCCAATGTATAAATATCTTCAAAGGATGCTTGTAAATCATGATGTATTGCATGCAGATGAAACAGAGCTTGAAGTATTAAATGAGCCAGGGCGAGAAGCAACCACAAAATCCTACATGTGGATGTATCGAACAGGCAATGGGCATGAGCCAATCGTCCTATATGAGTATCAGCCATCAAGGGCAGGAGATAACGCTAAGGCCTTTTTAAAAGGCTTTAAAGGGTATCTACACACTGATGCCTATGATGGATACGATAAACTATTAAAAGAATCAAAGTCAGGACCAGCAATGGAAGTAACACTTGTATCCTGCTTTGCTCATGCAAGAAGATATTTTACAGATACCTTGAGAGCAGTAGAAGATAAGGAAAGTTACATGTATACTTCCGCTTATCAAGGGGTAAAGTATATAGACGGCATGTTTGAACTTGAGGAAAAACTATCTAAAAAATCCTATGAAGAGCGATATGAAGAACGCCTCAGCAGGCTTAAACCAATGCTGGAGGTTTATTTCGCATGGATTGAAAAAGAACATGCAATAGCACTTCCAAAATCAAGCTATGGCAAAGCAATAAATTATTCATTTAATCAAAAGGAAAAATTAATGAATATATTGAAAGATGGAAGGCTTGAATTAAGCAACAACCGTGCTGAAAGAGCAATAAAGCCTTTTGTAATAGGTCGAAAAAATTGGTTATTTTCAAACACACCGCAAGGAGCAAGGGCAAGTGCGATTACTTATAGCATAATTGAAACTGCGAAGGAAAACAAATTAATTCCATTTGAGTATTTGAAATATTTATTTGAAACTATGCCAAATGTTGATATTACAAAAGAGGAAGAACTAAACAAACTGCTTCCATGGTCAAAGGAAATACCGGATAAATGCAAAGCCAAGCTGAAGTAAAAGGTCGCATTAAAAGGCGGCTTTTTTTTGTAAATGTGGTCCCGTTTTGACGCTTAC
>NZ_AZQP01000096.1 GCF_000601455.1 Fervidicella metallireducens AeB | reverse complement strand
TGTAGATGATAAACTAAAGTTGACAGGTTCCGATAAATAAGATTTGACAGTCTCACCTCTAATTTTACCATATATGTATGTTGTTAACATAGGGTTTTACACATCAAACTTCAGTGGAGCTGGCTGCCATTGAAGTTACATAATCACATCCGATATAGCCAAAGGTATGATTTAAAATGTCCCTTCTGTATAATAGAATTGATTCATACAGAGGGGAGGACATGAAATTGAATACTGAAGAAGGTTGGAAAATGTATATAGACATTAAGCACCTAAAATCAAGGGGGTTCAGCAACTCCAAGATTTCTAAGCTACTAGGTATAAGCAGGCCTACAGTAATAAAATATGTAAATATGGAACCTGAAGAATTTGCTCAAGAGATGAACAAGCGAAAACATAGGACAAAAAAAGCACAGAAGTACGAGGAGGATATCATTGGGTGGTTGAAGCAGTATCCTCAAATGACAGCAGCACAGGTATTTGACTGGCTAGAAGAAAAATATGAGAAGATTGATTTTAATGAATCTACAATGAGGAACTATGTAAGGTTTATACGAAAAGAATATGATATCTTAAAGGACAGCTCTACGAGACAATATGAAGCTTCTGATGACCCACCTATGGGAAAACAAATGCAGGTGGATTTTGGAGAGAAGAAGGTTTTAAGCCAGATGGGAAAGAAATATCTATCTATGTTATGTGCTTTGTTTTATCTCACTCAAGATTCAAATATTGTGAATGGCAAGCAAGGCCCTTTAAGACTAGCGATATCATAAAAATTCATGAAAATGCCTTTGAATATTGGGGAGGTCATCCTGCGGAAGCAGTATATGACCAAGATCATCTGATATTAGTTAGTGAGAATCATGGAGACCTGATTTACACTAAAGAGTTTGCTGCATATCTGCAAAAAAGAAAATTTAAGATACGAATGTGCCGTAAGGCAGATCCTGAAAGTAAAGGAAAGATTGAAAAGGTTGTTGACTACGTCAAGGAGAACTTTGCGAGCAATAGAATTTTCTACAATATTGATAAATGGAATGAAGATTGTTTTAAATGGCTTAAGAGAAGGGGGAACGGGAAGATACATTCTACCACAAGAAAAATACCGGGCGAAGTATTCTTAGAAGAGAAGAAATACTTACAGCCGGTACTTGAGAAAATAATTTCAAAAACACACATAATCAGTATAACTTATCAGGTAAGGAAAGACAATACTGTGCCCATACAAGGAAATAGATATACCGTTCCGAGAGGAACATATAAAGGACCACATACTAATGTAGGAGTCACAAAGATTGAAGACCAATATATAGTTATCTATGACCTTGATACAGAAATTGAAATAGCACGTCATGAGATACCTCAGTCCAAGGGAAATCTAGTTGCCAATAATCATCATAGACGTGATAAATCTCAAAAGATAAAGACTATGATAGAAAATATAATCAAGAAATTTACTGATCAAGACAAGGCAAAAGTATTACTTGAAGGTATACACAATGAAAAACCCAGATATATAAGAGATCAGTTGATGCTAATAGATTCTGTTATACAATCTGCAAGTAATAGTTCCATTAGTAAGGCTCTGGATTATTGTGTGAAAAATCATCTTTTCAGTGCTGTAGATTTTAGAGATGCCGTAAATCATTATTCAAAAATAAATGTTGAATCAGAAAATGCTCCTGTTGAAATAAAAGGCATTACTGAATCGGCAACAAGCAAAATAACAGGAAAAGTCAAAGTAAGATCTATCAGTGAATATGCTGATATAATGAACGGAAGTAATGGAGGTTAATAAATTGTCTCATAATATAAAAGTATTGGAATCTATGCTTCGAACACTAAAGATGTATCATACTGCGGAGAATATAGGCGATATCATAGAGAAAGCATTGGAAAATTCTCTAACCTGTGAAAAGTTCCTAGAAGAAGCTCTTCGGGAGGAGATAAAAGGTCGAGAAACTAGAAAACTAGAAAAAAGACTTAAACAGGCCTTTTTTCCCGAATATAAAACCCTTTCGGAGTTTAATCTTGCGGAGCAAAAATCCTTGAGCCAAAGGCAGTTAAACCAGCTTAAGGAACTTGTATGGCTAGAGCAAGGATATAACATAGTTTTTCTTGGCCCTCCGGGCGTAGGAAAAACTCACTTGTCCATAGGAATAGGCATTGAAGCAATAAACAATGGATATAAGGTAAGGTTCTCAACAATAGCAGATTTAATTCATCTATTAAAGACACAGGAGATATCTTCTTCCTCTAGAAATAAGGTGAAGAAGATAATAGATTGTGATTTGTTTATAATTGATGATTTAATGTTCATGGCTATGGAAAAGCAGGAAGCAAACCTGTTTTTCCAGCTAATAAATAAGTTGTATGGTCAGACATCAATAATAATTACATCGAACAAAGGACCAGAGGAATGGGGAGAACTTTTAGGTGATGCTGCAATAACAACTGCTATACTTGATAGGATAGTTCATAAATGTGAAGTAGTGAATTTCTTTAATGATGACAGTTATAGAATAAAGCATAGGCAGAGTATCTTTGGGAATTCACAGTAAATCAATTACATTTAAGGAAATAATTATGTGTAAAAAGTTATTTATCGGAATCTGTAAAAATCTACTTGACGTCTACA
>NZ_AZQP01000095.1 GCF_000601455.1 Fervidicella metallireducens AeB | reverse complement strand
AATTTATCAACCAGAATACTTAATATGCAAGCATCTCCAATTAGAAAGCTTGCTCCTTTAGCAGACAATGTTAAGAAAAATGGAAAAAAAGTTTATCACTTGAATATTGGACAACCAGACATACACACACCAGATTTATTTTTTGAAGCTATTAATGATTTTAAGGATCCAGTTTTAAAATACACTGGTTCTCAAGGTATTCCTGAACTGATTGATAGTTTTATTAATTACTATAAAAAATGGAATATACATCTTAATAAGGACGAAATTATTGTCACAAATGGCGGTAGTGAAGCTATAATGTTTGCTCTTATGGCAATTGCAGACTATGGAGATAATGTACTTATCCCAGAACCTTTTTACACAAATTATAATGGCTTCTCTCAAGTTGCAGGAGTTGAAGTAATACCTTTCTTAACAAAGGCAGAGAATGGATTCCACTTACCTGAAAAGGAAGAGATAATAAAAAATATCAACAATAAAACTAAGGCTATTTTATTATCTAATCCTGGAAATCCAACTGGTGTTGTATATACTATTGAGGAGCTAAAATTAATTGCACAAATAGCAATTGAAAATGATCTATTTATTATTGCAGATGAGGTCTATAGAGAATTTGTTTATGATGATTTACAATATACAAGCTTCATGCATTTAGAAGAAATTAAAGATAGAGTCATATTAATAGATAGTATCTCAAAGAGATATAGTGCATGTGGTGCAAGAATTGGTTTATTAGCTAGTAAAAACAAGGAACTTATGCAAAACATTATTAAATTATGTCAATCAAGATTATGTGTTCCTACTATTGAACAGATGGCTGCAGCAAAATTAATTGCTACTCCTGAGTCCTATTTTAATGAAGTAAAGGCAGAATATGAAAATAGAAGAAATGTTGTTTATGAAGCTTTAAAAGAAATGCCAAATGTAATTTGTGAAAAACCTTCAGGAGCATTTTATGTAATAGCAAAATTACCACTTGATGATGCAGAGGACTTTGTAAAGTGGCTTCTGACAGAATACTCAATTGATAATGAAACTGTAATGCTAGCTCCTGCTAATGGTTTTTATGCAACTGAAACATTAGGAAAAGATGAAGTTAGAATATCATACTGTTTAAATTGTGAAAATTTAAGAAAAGCAATGAAGATATTAAAGGAGGGTCTAAAAGCTTATATAAGCAAGACTGTTTAATCTTAATTATCAGAATATTTTATATGTTACAATTATTCAAAATATAAAGATAGTGTTAAACACTATCTTTATATTTTTATTGATAAAAAATTATTTAATTCAATAAATCCTATTTTTCTATATAATTTAATTGCTTTGTAATTTGAATTTTCAACAGTTAGAAACAAATCATCTATCCCTGATTTACTGCATTGTTCTAGTATTTTATATAAAAAAATTTTTCCATATCCATTTTTACGATAATTAGTCTTAATACCAAAATTAACTAGATAATATGCATTATTTAATTTAATAATTTGAGCATATCCAATGGCTTCCTTTTCAAATTCTAATAAAAAACATTTATCACAAAGAAAACTTTCTTCTTTTTCTTCAGCGAAAACCTCCTTTATTGTCAGTTCCCTTCTCCCTTCCACATCACTGAAGATTTCATTTTGTAAATCTACTCTTATTTGTTCTTCTTCATTTATTTTTAAATTACGAAAATCAAGCTTTTCAAAACATTTAATATCCTTATCAACATTAATTTTTTGAAATTTGTTAGTACTGATATACATTAATTTTACATCATTTAATATTTTAGCATTAAAATATTTACATGGTTTCTCTGGTTCGATGTCTTTATACAATAAATTCAAACTATATTCTGGCAAATTAAATTTAGACTTCAATAAAAATAATAGCTTAGTAAAGGATATATTTTTATCCTTAGCAGGAACAAAATAAAATTTCTTCAAAACATGGTTAATGAAAATTATACCAATAAATTTATTTTTCTTATATATGAAATAACACTGTTTATTTAGAATAAAGGGTAAAACACTTTCTGTAAAATCACTATAAAAATAATGTTTGGCCTTTTCCTTGCTGTTTATGGTTTTTTTGATTAAAATGATATTTTTTAGTTTTGCTGTTACTATTAAAAACATTATGACACCCTATCCTATTTTCTATTAAAAAGTTTTGAAAAGAATCCTCTTTTCTTTTCCTTCTCATATCTCAATTTTTCTTTTATTTCAAACAACTCATATGACTTTTGCTTAAGTTCCATTTTCAGTTTCATATTTTCGCTGATTATTAAGTCCCTCTCTTTTGAAAATATAGCTTCATTTAACTGCTCAATACTTTTTTCAATACTAGTTAATTTTTCTTCCAATTTTGAAATTCCAAAATCACTGGAACAATCATAAGAAGAACTATTATTATGAACTGTATCTGCTGAAACTGCAATTTCACTAGTACAATAAATACCCTCCTGAATGTGCTTTTTAATCTGACTATTTGAAAATCCTTCATCCTGCAGTCTTTTAATATATAACAATTTATCTAAATCCTTTTGAGTAAAATATCTTCTTCCATTTACATCCCTTGGGATTGATAAATTAAACTCCTTTTCATAATATCTTATTACAGAAGATTTATAACCTGTTTTATCACATATCTCCTTAAAGGTATATGTAGTAATTGCCATATTATCACCCCTCT
>NZ_AZQP01000094.1 GCF_000601455.1 Fervidicella metallireducens AeB | reverse complement strand
CCAATATTTTAACCACAGACATAAAAGACATGGACATCTATTTCAGGACAGATTTAAAAGCAAAATGGTAAAAAGTGAAATATATCTCTATGCCTTATCAGCATATGTTCATAACAACCCTTGTGATATAAAGGGTTATGAAAATTGCCCAGAGAAATACGAGTTTTCAAGTCTTTCAATATACCTAGGCTTAAGACATGACCCCTATGAACTAGTTGATGATGGTTTTATTATGGGAATGTTCAGCAAAAATTCTAAAAAAGCCAGAGAAAGCTATATGAAATTAGTATATAAATGTTCTGATAAGGTTTTTAAAGAAGAAGTTGAATTTTTAAATGAAGGAACAGAATACAGAAGTGAAAGAAAGATATTAATAAGAAACATTAAAACCAAAGAAATATTAGAATTTATAGCATCAAAGATGGGAATTGAAAAAATAAAGCTACATACAAAACATTGCAGAGAAATAGTTGAAGCAAAGGCACTGGCTGTACTTTTAATGAGAAGCCTTTGCAACTTAAAATGTAGTGAAATCTGTCGCGTCCTTGGAAACATAACTCAAAGCAGGGTGTCAAAGCTCAGCAACCTTGGGGTTAAGCTTTTAGATAAGGAGGAATATAAAAACATTACATATGAATTCATGGAGCAGTATGCTTAATTTTTAAAAAGCCAATTAAATAATTTTATTTTAAAAAGTTAAAGGGATAAATGTTTTCATAAAGCATAAAGATTGGACAAGCATAGTGTAATTTAGCAAAAAAGTGAATAAAGTTATATTAAATAAGGAAATTACAAAGCTTTATTTAATGAGAAATATGAAAATATTTAAAAAATATATTTGACTATGTAATTACAGTAAGTATATGTCCCATATTTCAGGTGTCTCTATACCTTTCTTCTCACAGCTACGGCAGGCATAAACATAACGTACATGCTTAACAAGTTTAACCTGAGCTGGAATTACATGAATCTCCTGCCTTACTTCTGTGATCATTTCATGAAGTTTTCCATTACAGCAAGGACATACCTGATGCAGCCTGAGTTAAACCACTTGCTTTATATGCCTTAATTCTTTCAAGCCATTGTGCTCTTAATTCTTCTTTTGACATAACATATCAGCTCCTTATCTTTTTATGAGCTGATTATCTCAAATTTTTTATCATTTAGCTATGTGTGAAGTATTTTACGCTTACACAATAATTAGAGATAATGCGGTTACCGATTTAGATATATTATAATCTTTGATACCAATCACTTATAGAAAAAAATTATTTTTTTAAGTAATTGGTATTTTTTATGGTTGATAAAAATGAGGCTATTTCCTTTTTATTAAGTAGAGATATACAAGGGGGAGTATGAAGAAATAACTGTATAATCTCAAAATTATAGCAAAGGAGAAGTTAAAATGGAGAGTAAAGTACTAAAAAATTGTAATGAAAGGATAACACAATATGGTGTTAGTTTAGAACAGGCTTTAAGAAAACAAATGAAGACCAGCGCAAAAATATTGGTAAAAGGTAAATGGGCAAGTGCGACTCAGGATATGATACTAAAATATTTAACACCTGAAAACTATAATTCTGGCGTCTTTAAGTATCAGTTTTTAGATTTATCTGAATCAGCTGATGTAACAAAAGAAGAATTAAACAATTTCTTAAAAGGTAAGGGAGTATTGGAAGCCAAAGGAGATATTTATCTAAGAGCTTCGAAAAAGTATAAGATTAGTGAAGTATATCTAGCAGCCCATTCAGCACTTGAAACAGGTAATGGGACAAGTAAGCTAGCAATTGGAGTACTTATAAAAGGTATCAAAGTATATAACATGTATGGAATTAATGCTCTTGATAGGGATCCGATTACCTACGGTTCCGAATTTGCCTATAGAATGGGTTGGACTACACCAGAAAAAGCAATTGAGGAAGGCGCAAAATGGATTTCGAAACAATACATTAATAATCCATTATACAAGCAAAACACTTTATACAAAATGAGATGGAACCCTCAAGCACCTGGTACACATCAATATGCATCAGATATCAGTTGGGCCATAAACCAAACTAAGAGTATCAAGAAAATGTATGATAATTTTAGAAACGCTGCATTAAAATTTGATATACCGAGGTACAAGTAGAATTAATGGTATATAACTTAATAAAAGATTTCGCACAAAGTAAAGTTTAGTGTATTTATGATATATGGTGAAAAATTGTAAAAATTAAATAAAAATAAACATAATCGTAAAATAATTTAAAACCATGGTTGACTTTATTCAATTGATTCCTTTTTAATATGTAAAAATATGTATTACGGAGGATAAATTGGAATGGACATATATAATCTTGTAAAAAAATCGCAACAAAAAAATGATGAGGCATTGGTAGAACTTTTAGAAAGATTTAATCCTTTAATAAAAAAATATGCTAGAAAAATAAGAGATAGTGATGCTGAAAGTGATTTAATAGTTAGATTTATTGAAACCATATATAAAATTCCTATAGAAAAGAATAGTGAAATGAAAAATGAGAATTGTATAAAGAAATATATAGAACAATCAATAAGGCATGAGTTTATGCATTTATCAGCAAAAAAAGATAAAATTGTGAAAGAAAATACATATCAGGATATTAATTCTATAGAAATTTATGAAGGAAGCACATCAGATGACTATTTATATGTTAAACAGTTATTAGACAAGCTGCCAAAGAAACAAAGG
>NZ_AZQP01000093.1 GCF_000601455.1 Fervidicella metallireducens AeB | reverse complement strand
GCTTAGATGGATGTAATGAGGATACCCACGAAAAACTAAGACAAGTAAAAGGATGTTTTAATTTAGCGTTAAAGGGAATAAGAAATCTGTGCTATGCTGGAGTTACAACATCTGTATCCTATACTCTAAATAAATGGAATGTAAATGACGTGGAGCCGATAATTGAAAAATTGGAGGATATGCAAATTAGTGCGCTTAATATAAGACCATTACTGGAAATCGGAGCAGCGGCAGTAAAGAATGAATTGAGAGCTCCAACCTCAAAAGATTATAGACAAGTTGTTAAAACTATAAATAAATATAAAAGAAAGGGAATAGGGTTTCAAATTGGATTTAACGATCCTATAAGTCATATCTATTATTACAGAGAAAATAAAGCGAATACAGTAATAGAGATACAAAGTGATGGAAACATATTTCCATCTTATTGCATTCCTATTTCAGTAGGGAATGTAAAAGTAAAGTCATTAAGAGAATATTGGGATTCTGGATTAAATTCTCTATGGTCTAATAAAAAAATCCAGGAAATTGCTAAGGAAATCTATAGCTGTAGAGATTTAAGTGAGATTATTAATAAAATCAATCAGGAAGATAAATCTAAGGTAACCGCGGTATAATGAGGTTACCTCTCGTACATTTAAAGAGAAACTTTTAGGTCGACACAGATTCAGAGGATGGAGCTAGAGACCTCAGTAAAAAAATATGGGTTGGTGTATTTATGAAGGATTACATAAAATTTTTAAAAGAAAATGTTTCTAAATATAGAAATAGAATTATAGCAGCAAGTGTGTTATCTCTAGTATCTATGTTCTTTATATTATTGAACCCATTAATAACCCGCGTATTAATAGATAGTGTTTTAACCAGCAGAAATTTCTCAGTATTAAATAAAGTGATTATCTTTATTTTTACTTTTACCATAGTGAATTCTATCGTACATTTTATTTATAGTTATTCACTAAATAGAATATTCTTAAGTTTGGGTTTAGATATAAAGAAAAAGATATTCAAACATATCGTAAAACTAGATTTATTAGTTACTAAAAAAATGAGTGTCGGAGAAATAAACTTTAGAATTTTTAATGATTCAGATTTATTGAAACAGTCATTTGGTCAAATTATGTTTGGAGGGTTATTTAATGTTATTTTATTAATAATAATTTTTATTTATATGTTTACAATTAGTTCTGTAATGACCATTTTTGTCGGGGTCATGAATTTAATACAGGTACCAATAATTATATACTTTACAAAAAGGATAAGAGCTATAACATATGAGAGAAAGGTTGTCACAGAAGCGACCCTAAACCGAACAATAGAAGTAATAAGTTCATTTCACCTATTAAAAGGTTGTAATAATGAAAAAAGCGAAATTGATAAATTTGATAAGAATAATGAAAAAGTTTTGGACAAGCAAATAAAAGAAGCAAACCTGAACCTATTGTTTACGGAGATATCTAGTGTAATTATGTCATGTATAGGTTTTGGATCTATCTGGATTGGTGGAAATTTCGTGATAAATGGGATAATTACAATGGGTGAGCTTATATCCTTTTTATTAGTTGCAAATATAATAAATTCTCCAATAAATTCAATTGTAAGTGTTATAACAGGGCTTCAAGATGCACTATCTAGTACCAAACGAATAAGTGATGTTATGAAGTTGGAGAATAGTATTATTCAAAGTAATGATTGTATAAAGGTGATGCATAAAATTGTTGATGAAATCACTATAAAAGATTTGAACTTTAGCTATGATGATGGAAAAGAAGTGTTAAAAGATATTAACCTAACAGTTAAAAAGAATACGATATGCTCAATAATAGGAAGAAGTGGGGCAGGTAAAACAACCTTGTGCTTATTAATAGCAAGATTTTTCGATCCTTCAAGTGGAGAAATTTTGTTAGATGATGTAAATATTAAAGATATAGATGTAGATACTTATAGAAAGAGTGTAGGAATTGTTTTACAAAATAGCTTTTTATTTAGTGGTTCAATAAGAGAAAATATATTACTAGGAAAAAGTGATGCTACCGAAGAGGAAATTATTGAAGCGGCTAAATTAGCAAATGCTCATGAATTCATATCAGAACTTGAAGATGGTTATTGGACTCAAATAGGAAGCAAAGGGAGAAACCTATCGGGGGGTCAATTACAAAGAATAGCATTGGCTAGAATATTTTTGCAAAGACCTCAAATTGTAATACTTGATGAACCAACCTCCTTTATTGATTCAGAAAGTGAGGAGCTTATTCAAGAATCTATAAATAAGCTTAAAGAATACTCAACAATATTTGTTATAAGCCATAAATTAAGCACTGTAAAAGGATCAAACAAGATAGTTGTTCTTAATAATGGAAGGATTGAAGAATCTGGAACACATCTTCAGTTATTAGAGAAAGAGGGAGAATACAGCAAGCTTTATAGGAAAATATTAGCATAGACCTATTTAGCCCCCTAAAGAATTTGGACATTGTATCTTAATATGATAAGATATAACTGTCGAGAGGAATCATAATGACACAATCAAGAAAAAAATATACTCAAGAATTCAAAGAATCAATAGTTAAAGCAGCAATAGAAACAGGCAATGCCGCCCTGATTACAAGACAACATGGGATTTCTAAGGAATTAGTCTACAGATGGATAAGACAGAGCAAGGAAACAAATAAAACATCTAAAACTAACAGTAATAAAGTCAATACAGATAGTTCTTCTCTCAAGACCCTTGAAAC
>NZ_AZQP01000092.1 GCF_000601455.1 Fervidicella metallireducens AeB | reverse complement strand
AAGCCCTCGACCTATTAGTATCAGTCAGCTGAACGCCTCACGACGCTTACACCTCTGACCTATCAACCTGATGTTCTTTCAGGGGTCTTACCCTTTCGGTGGGAAATCTCATCTTGAGGTGGGCTTCGCGCTTAGATGCCTTCAGCGCTTATCCCTTCCGAACATAGCTACCCAGCTGTGCCCTTGGCAGGACAACTGGTGCACCAGAGGTTCGTCCATCCCGGTCCTCTCGTACTAAGGACAGCTCCTCTCAAATTTCCTACGCCCGCGACGGATAGGGACCGAACTGTCTCACGACGTTCTGAACCCAGCTCGCGTGCCGCTTTAATGGGCGAACAGCCCAACCCTTGGGACCTACTTCAGCCCCAGGATGCGACGAGCCGACATCGAGGTGCCAAACCTCCCCGTCGATGTGGACTCTTGGGGGAGATCAGCCTGTTATCCCCGAGGTAGCTTTTATCCGTTGAGCGATGGCCCTTCCACTCGGAACCACCGGATCACTAAGTCCGACTTTCGTCACTGCTCGACTTGTCAGTCTCACAGTTAGGCTCCCTTCTGCCTTTGCACTCTCCGCGCGATTTCCAACCGCACTGAGGGAACCTTTGAGCGCCTCCGTTACTTTTTGGGAGGCGACCGCCCCAGTCAAACTGCCCGCCTAACAATGTCCCGTGACCAGCTTCATGGCCTCCGGTTAGAACTTCAATATTATCAGGGTGGTATCCCAAGGTTGACTCCACACAAGCTGACGCCCATGCTTCTCAGTCTCCCACCTATCCTGTACAGACAATACCGAAACTCAATGCTAAGCTGCAGTAAAGCTCTACGGGGTCTTTCCGTCCAATCGCGGGTAACCGGCATCTTCACCGGTACTACAATTTCGCCGAGTCCCTTGTTGAGACAGTGCCAGATCGTTACGCCATTCGTGCGGGTCGGAACTTACCCGACAAGGAATTTCGCTACCTTAGGACCGTTATAGTTACGGCCGCCGTTTACTGGGGCTTAAGTTCAGAGCTTCGCTTTCGCTAACACTTCCCCTTAACCTTCCAGCACCGGGCAGGCGTCAGCCCTATACATCATCTTACGATTTAGCAGAGACCTGTGTTTTTGCTAAACAGTCGCCTGGGCCTATTCTCTGCGGCTCACTTTCGTGAGCACCCCTTTTCCCGAAGTTACGGGGTCAATTTGCCGAGTTCCTTAACAAGGGTTCTCTCGCTCGTCTTAGGATTCTCTCCTCACCTACCTGTGTCGGTTTGCGGTACGGGCACCTTCTCCCTCGATAGAGGCTTTTCTTGGCAGTGTGAAATCAGCCGCTTCGTCCCTTAGGACTCCCCATCAATCCTTATCATTAACTCTCCGGATTTGCCTAAAGAGTCTGACTTGAATCTTAGACGCGCTCAACCATTCACGCGCTCAGCTTATCCTCCTGCGTCACCCCTTCTCTCAAACGGTTAAAGGTGGTATCGGAATATCAACCGATTGTCCATCACCTACGCCTTTCGGCCTCGGCTTAGGTCCCGACTAACCCTGGGCGGACGAGCCTTCCCCAGGAAACCTTAGGTTTTCGACGAATAGGATTCTCACCTATTTCTCGCTACTTATGCCAGCATTCTCACTCCTATGCAGTCCACCACTCCTTACGGTATGACTTCTGCCCACATAGGAAGCTCCCCTACCCAATACTTACGTATTGCCATAGCTTCGGTGGTATGTTTGAGCCCCGGACATCTTCGGCGCAGGACCTCTCGACCAGTGAGCTATTACGCACTCTTTGAATGAATGGCTGCTTCTAAGCCAACATCCTGGTTGTCTGTGAAATCCCACATCCTTTTCCACTTAACATACACTTTGGGACCTTAGCTGATGGTCTGGGCTGTTTCCCTTTTGACCACGGATCTTATCACTCGTAGTCTGACTCCCGGAATACAAGTATATGGCATTCGGAGTTTGATAGGGTTCGGTAACCTAGACGGCCCCTAGCCCATTCAGTGCTCTACCTCCACTACTCAATTTTCCGAGGCTAGCCCTAAAGCTATTTCGGGGAGAACCAGCTATCTCCGAGTTCGATTGGAATTTCTCCGCTATCCACAGCTCATCCCATGGTTTTTCAACACCAACGGGTTCGGGCCTCCATTGAGTTTTACCTCAACTTCACCCTGTCCATGGATAGGTCACCCGGTTTCGGGTCTACAGCATGCAACTAAATCGCCCTATTCAGACTCGGTTTCCCTTCGGCTCCGTTACTTAATAACTTAACCTCGCTGCATACCGTAACTCGCTGGCTCGTTCTACAAAAAGCACGCCGTCACTCGTTAATGAGCTTCGACTGCTTGTAGGCACACGGTTTCAGGTTCTATTTCACTCCCCTCCCGGGGTTCTTTTCACCTTTCCCTCACGGTACTGCTCCACTATCGGTCACTAGGTAGTATTTAGCCTTGGGAGGTGGTCCTCCCTGCTTCCCACAGGGTTTCACGTGTCCCGTGGTACTCTGGATTAGGTCTTTCCTTTTTCTCTTTTCACTTACAGGGCTATTACCTTCTATGGCGGGCCTTTCCAGACCTCTTCAATTAAGATATTAGGCTTTTGTGACCTATCCGCAACCCCTCACCCGTTAGGGTAAGGTTTGGGCTCTTTCCCTTTCGCTCGCCGCTACTTAGGAAATCGATTATTCTTTCTCTTCCTCCGGGTACTTAGATGTTTCAGTTCCCCGGGTTTACCTTCCTAAAGCTATTTATTCACTTCAGGATACTTAGCGTCAGCTAAGTGGGTTCCCCCATTC
>NZ_AZQP01000091.1 GCF_000601455.1 Fervidicella metallireducens AeB | reverse complement strand
AAAAATACCAGGTACGTATTTTACTACATACCTGGTATTTTTTACGAGCAGTATTCTAAAATCTTGGCAGCAATATCATTTGATGATATGCCTTCTGAGGTATCAAAGGATATATCTCCATTTACCCCATCCCACTCTGTCATTTGACGCTCTAGCATTTTTTCTATTGGAGGCGCTAGCTTTCCTCCTGTTCTTTTAGCAAATCTAGTCTTTAATGTTTCTAGATCTGCCATGAATCTAATTTTTACAGCTCCGTCTATGTCATTAATGTTTGGTAAAACATTTTTATCACTTACAACATATATAATTGACTCTTCATTTAAACCTTTTCCCTTAGCCTCTATAAGCTTTGTTTTAAATAAATTCCAAGCCTCTTTCTCATTTTTTGCAAGACGTAAATAATCCTTACCTGAGTATATACTTGCATTTGTAAGCTTTTTTAATTCTTCTGCTGCTGATGATTTTCCTGAGCAGCTTGTACCTAAAAATATAAATAACATTTTTATCCCCCCGTTTAAACAATCTATTATTTAATTACTATATTTGAGTTTTCCATTATTACAGTATTATCAATCAATATTTTACTTGGAGTGAATACAAAATCCATATGTAGTGGTGTACTGTTTTTTCCTCCAAACATATCATTCATACCTACTGCAATATGTGCTGTTCCTATACACTTTTCATCAAGTGCAGTGTATCCTATAAGCTTTCTTACATTTTCATTTAAACCAACTCCGAACTCTCCAATTACATCACAGTCTCCTGGATATGATTTTATATGCTCCAATACTTCAGCTTCACTACAGTCAGCCAATTTACCATCTATGAATTTCATAATTACATTTTCGTATACCTTGCCTTGTAAATATATATTCGGAATTATTATTTCTCCCTGAGCACTTTCTTCAATAGGTGCTATGTATATTTCACCACATGGTATATCTCCATTTCCATCATCTTTATGCCATTCTCTGTTTCCTAATTCAAATGTCAATTTACTATTTTCACCTGTATAAATCTCTACAATATTTTTACCATATAGTTTCTCTATAAGACAACTACAGCTTTCCTTTAGATTATCATAATCTATACCCATTGCCTCTAATACTGCTTCCTCATATAAATTGAATTCAATGCCTGCTGCCTCTGCGTTTTCTATTGTTGGCACTTTAATTTGAATAAAGCATTCCTTATCCCTTATACTGCCAAATAGCTTCATCATATAGTTACGATAAAATGGAATCTTCTCTCTAGGAAAATCCTTATGTGGAGAAGGTGGTATATACATACATAAATCTATAACCATATCTGCCACATTAAATATTTCGAAATATTTATCTGGAAAATCTAGATTTTCATCTGCAACCTCTGAAAAATAGTTTTTAAAGAATTCCCTTGAATATTGCCATTTAAGGGGTACCCCACCCTTCTTAGCTATTTCAATTGCAAACTTGTCTAATACATTTAAATCTCCATTTTCTCCCCAAAATTGAATTAAAACAACTGATCCCTTTTTAACATCAATTCCTTTAACGATATTTGGTATTAACTCTACAAAATTCATTGTAATCCCCCCGTTTTCATTTTGACTCTCATAATTTCATCAGGTCGTTTTTTATTTCTATGACCATCTAAATAAAATAATACACTTCAAATTAATTCTTGTCAATACATTTTTATAATCATCGAATTAAATTGACTTTTTTGTTTTGATTTATATAATTAAATTATAGATATATTTAGGGGTGGTTATATGGAAAAACATCAAATACTTAGAGAAGAATTTATAAAGGCTTTAAATAATCGCATCACTGAAACCAATTCACATGCTGAGTTTCTAAAAAATGATGATTCTAATGATGAAGCTATGCTTGAAAAAATTAAAACTAATGTTATGGATATTTTTCATAAAATGTTTAATGCTAGCTATAACAAAGTATACGGTAAACCAAATTCAAAAATTGAGAACTCAGAAGACGAGAATTATAAAAACTTATACCTTGCATATATGTCATTCTTTGATAAGATACCATCACAGTGGATAGCTAACCATGCTAAAGCAAAGGAACATAATATGTACAAGGAACAATTAATTGAAGAAATAAAAATAAATACTGCAAATGAAATAAAAGATATGTTTATTTTATTTTATAAGAAGTATTAAATTATAACATAGGAAGTGATAGTTTTGTTCGAACGCTCTATAACTATATTTAAATGCTTATCCGATAAGTCACGACTTAGAATTATTAGTAATCTTCTACAGGAACCAATGTACGTAGAGCTTCTTGCTGAAAGACTTGATTTATCAGCTTCAACGGTTTCCTTCCACTTAAAAAAGCTTGAAGAGGCTGGGCTTGTTTATTCTGTGAAGGAACAGTATTACATCGTTTATCATCTAAATCCAGATATACTAAAATCAACTCTCCACGATTTGATAAAGGTTGATGATGTAGATACTAACGTTCAAGAGAAAAGGGAAGAAAACTATAGGAATAATGTTATATCATCATTCTTCAAATATGGAAAGCTAAAATCTATTCCCGTTCAGCTTAAAAAGAAAAAAATTGTACTTGAAGAAATAGCCAAAAATTTTGAATACGGAAAAACTTATTCAGAAAAAGAAGTTAATCTTATCATCGCTGATATTCATGATGATTTCTGCACCATTAGAAGAGATATGGTTTCAGAAAAGATATTAACAAGAGAAAATGGCTATTATACTTTATGTAAAAATAACGAATAATTTTTCCTTTAATATTTTTTTTACTTGTAGATATTCACTTCAAAAATAACAGTCATATAAACTTATATGCCTGGCACCTTTATGGGCCCACCATAAAAAAGCTTCGGATAAGTATTTCACTATCCGAAGCTTT
>NZ_AZQP01000090.1 GCF_000601455.1 Fervidicella metallireducens AeB | reverse complement strand
AGTGTTCCTGTTGTATATGGATATTCTGTTTTGGTTTTTATATTACTACCCATATCATATACATATACAATTGTTTTATTAAGTATTTGGTTATCTTCCCTTGTAAGTTCATTTAGCTCATTGTAATAATACTTTATTATTTTTCCATCTTGCGTTATTGTTTCAATGTTTCCATTAGCATCATATGTGTAATTGATGCTCTTACCATTGTTATTAATTGATGCAAGCATATTTGTTGTATAACTGGTATCTGTTTTGGAATCTATATAGCTAAATGTAGTATTATAATTAAAGCTGCCTGTGTTTAAAGTTTTGCTATTCAATCTTCCAATAGGGTCATATAAAATATCCAATGTCCTACTGTTTGGTAGCGGATTAACCCCTCCATATTGGACATATCCTTTTTAATGCTCTCGTATTCTTAAAATTGCTTAACGGTTTAATTATGCAACAAATATGAATAAACCTAGCACTATTTATGTTGTAATTTTTTTCCTGCTTCCAAGACTATATACTATTTTAAAGTTCCCGTAAAGGCTTAAATGAACAACAGAGCTGGCCTTTACTGTGATTTTAAAATAGTATCAAGTGTAACTAAGCAGGAAAAATGTCAGTTTCCTAAACTTTCTCCACCATCCAGTTCAGTTCTTGTCCATTAAATAGATTGTAAAACTCTTCAGGTGTCTTATATTTTAGGCTGGAGTGGATTCTTCTTTTGTTATATCTCTCCATAAATTCTGATACTGCTTGATAAGCTGCTGTATAGTTTTTGAATTCATAAATACCTATACATTCTGATTCTAAAATTCTGTGGAAGGACTCTATATGAGCGTTTTTATTTGGAGTCCTGTTAGGCGTTCTTTCATGCACAATGCCTATTTCTTCGCACATATTATGGAATAATTCACTTTTAAACTGTGGTCCATTATCTGTCCTTATTATGGGTTTTTGGGGCGCAACAAATAGACCTCTTTTCATCAACGCATGTCTTACAAGTGCTGCAGCATCTTTTACTTCGCATTTAAGCCCTATATAATAATCCACAATGCACCTGTCAAGTATATCTATTATGCTTAATACAAAGAAAAACCTATATTCACCATGTATATATCCGTATTTAATATCCATCTCCCAAAGCTTGTTAGAACTGCGTATTTCATGATTTATAGCAATGTTCTTCTTTTCCTTTGGTTTGGGCTGCCTTTGTGGCTTTAATATTCCAAGTTCCTTACAGAGTCTATAAACCTTTTTATGATTTATTATAAAATTGTATTTTCTCATTAAATGATGTCGTATTTTCCTGTATCCATAATGCTCTGCATCGTCTTCAATACTTTCAATTATCCATTCTTTTATCTGCTCATCGCAGATTTTCTTTCCATTATTATCAAAAGAGTAACCTGGTATAGACTTGCCCACAGGTTTCTTCTTTACCTTGAACATATTAGATATGTTGTAATAATAAGTTGATTTGCTTAATCCAACTATCCTTAATACTAATACAGCACTATACCCTTTATTTATGTAATTGCGTGCTATCTCTACTTTATCTTTAATTGAGGGTTCGTTTTTTTTAAAAGGTCTTTAAGAATTGCAATTTCAAGGTCTTTTTCCCCAAGAAGTTTTTTAAGCTGATCATTCTCACTCTTGACTTCTTTAATCTCATTATCGTAAGCTTTATTTAAATTAACATTTGAAATAGGTTTACTATCTGTTAAAGGTTTACCTGATTTTGCTTGTTTAATCCAGCTATCAACAGTTGTTCTTGCTATATTATGTTTTCTGGCAACTAAAGCTACGTTCCCTGTTTCTTTTACTTCCTTTAATACTTGCTCCTTTAAATCCTGTGAATAAATATTACGTTTCATTACAACCCCTCCTGATAATTTTATTATATTATCTTGTTCGTAGGTTGTCCAACATCATTCCGGGGCTTAATAGATAACAACAGGCCTTGAGTTTTTTATCCAACCGTTAATAGTAGACTTTGAAATGCCATATTCGCTACTTAGCTCTGATAAACTTTTTCCTGAATTATATAACTCCACTATTGTATTTTTAAATTCTTCAGAATATTTTCTTTGATTTCTTGCCATTTTGTAGACACATCCTCTCTTTCATTTTATTTTAATTTATTCGAGTTATTGTATCTATAAAACTATACTAACACCATTCGGCATTGGGGTTGCAACCGGAGTCACACTTTGTTAAACATCGCAATTGTCAAGGATTTCATAGTGGTCATTGCTGGCTCCTATGGCTTTTAATAGAAAATCTATTCAATAATAATCCCAAATGCAACTTTTTTATTGCCCTCAAAAAGCTCAAACTTATTTCCTTTTACTAAATAGCTTATTGGTGCGTCGTCAACTAAAAATGTAAAATCCACAATACTATTCATCCTGGCATCAACTTCAGTGCATATAAAATAGGCACTCCAGAATTCGTTCTTGTTTTTATCCATAGCATCAAATACTACAATGGGGCAATATCGTGTTCCTGGTACGGGCGGATTCTTTCTTCCTCCATTTTCATGTGCGATCCATGTAATTTGGGCCTTAACTACTTTTTTCATTATCGTGTCACCTCCCTAATGGACTTAATGACACTATTAATGAAATCACGTTCAGCGTTATACGCCTGTCCAATACCATCTAGCTTATCAACGTGATACATCTGACTCAAAGAATCTTTAGGAACTTCAATTTCCACCATCTTGTAATTCCCGTTAGGATAGAACTTCTTTCCCCACTCAGAGGCATCTTTAGCATTAGTTGCAAACCATTTCGATTCCATCGCTTTATCATACTGGATAAATTGTCCGTTCTTTACCAGTGAATTATATTCACTTTCACTCATCACTCTATATAGTTTTGTTGTACTCTGACCCACGCCCTCTATGGTCTTACTC
>NZ_AZQP01000089.1 GCF_000601455.1 Fervidicella metallireducens AeB | reverse complement strand
TGATTTAGTTATATGTTATAATATGCTTTAAAGAACATTGGAAAGGTGGATCTGCATGGAAACGAAATTGAAGGTTAAGCTAATAGCACACACACCAGAACCAGAGAAGATAATTGCCTCTGCTGCTAAGCTTTGTTACAGCAGGGTTGGCATTGATGAAATAATGGAAAATTTAAATGAGGAAAACACACAGAAATTCTTGAATATGCTGATTGATTTAGGGCATGAATCACCAATAGAGCATGTAAATTTTACCTTTGCAGTAGAAGGGGTTTCAAGGACACTTACTCATCAGCTGGTAAGACATAGAATAGCATCTTATTCACAGCAGAGTCAAAGATATGTAAAATTAGAACAATTTCAATATATAGTTCCTCCTTCAATTGAAATGATACCAGAAGCAAAGGAGCTTTTTATAAAGGCCATGGAAGAAGATCAGAATACATATAACACTTTAGTTGAAATTTTGATGGAGAAACACATTAAAAAGCTCGTAGAGGGTGGTATGGAAGAAAATAAAGCAAAGAGAGTTGCTGAAAAAATGGCAATTGAGGATGCAAGATATGTATTCCCTAATGCATGTGAAACAAAAATTGTATTTACAATGAATGCAAGAACTTTATTTAATTTTTTAAGACATAGATGTTGCAACAGGGCTCAATGGGAAATTAAAAACTTAGCAGATGAAATGCTGAAACAGTTAAAGGAAGTTGCTCCAACTGTATTTAAAAATTGTGGCCCAGGATGTATTTCAGGCTCATGTCCTGAAGGAGGAATGAGTTGTGGTAAAATTCAGGAAGTAAGGGAAAAATATAAGGGTATTTAGTAGTCAATATTGAAAGGATGGAGTTTTAATGGATAAAAAAAGAATGGGCAAGGGAAGAGAAAACAATAACCGAAAAGATAAGTTTTATAGCACAAAGGAAAAGCTAGTACAAAACAAAAACGATATGGAGAAAAATTTCGATGAAAGGGAAAATGTAGTTGAGGGAAGAAATCCTGTTATAGAACTGTTAAGGTCTGATAGAACAATAGAAAAAATATATATAGCCAAGGGAATGCAAGAAGGGTCTATAAAGGTTATAATGTCTTTAGCTAAGGACAAAAAGGTGGTTATTAGTGAAGTTGACAGAAAAAAACTGGATGATATGTCTACCACAGGAAATCATCAAGGGGTTATTGCACTGACAACTCCATATCAATATTCTTCTGTACAGGAAATTTTAGATTATGCAAAAGAAAAGAGTGAGGATCCATTTATAATTATTTTAGATGAGATTGAGGATCCCCATAATTTTGGCTCTATCGTAAGAACAGCAAATGTCTGTGGTGCCCATGGAGTTATTATTCCTAAGAGAAGATCAGCCTAGTTACTGCTACGGTATCTAAAGCATCTGCTGGTGCAGTAGAACATACAAAAATAGTTAAGGTAACGAATTTAAATCAAACAATTAAAGAATTGAAAGAAAATGGTATATGGGTTATTGGTACTGACATGGATGGAAGTGTATGTTATGAAACTAATTTAACAGGTGCAACGGCATTGGTTATAGGCAGTGAAGGTAAAGGTATTTCTAGGCTTGTCAAAGAAAATTGTGATATGGTTGTTAGCATACCGATGAAGGGTGAAGTTAATTCTTTGAATGCATCGGTTGCAGCAGGTATAATTATGTATGAAATTGTTAAACAGAGGAATGTTAAAAAGTGAGTAAAACTAAGTATTTATTCGTTGATGGGTATAACATAATTAATTCATGGAAAGAATTAAAAGTTTTGAAGGATGAAAATCTTGAGGATGCCAGAGATAAGCTTGTGGATATGCTTCGTGAGTTTGCCGCATATAAGGGTATAAAAATAATTGTTGTTTTTGATGCTCATATGGTAAAGGGTAGTTCCGTTAAGCACATTAAGCAAGGTGAGATAGATGTAGTGTTTACAAAAGAGCAGGAAACCGCAGACTGCTATATAGAGAGAAATGTAGCAGAATTATCAAGAAAAAATGAGGTTTATGTTGCTACATCTGATTACCTTGAACAAAGAATAGTACTTCAGATGGGTGGGATAAGAATTACACCTGCAGAGTTATTAAATGAGATAAGTTTAACTAAAACAAAAATCAAAGAAAAGACAAAGATTACATATTCGGAACAGATAACTACTTTAAGTGAGCACGTAAATAAGGAAATTTTGGAAAAACTTGAGAAAATGCGTCGAAACCTTTGAAAATACTTGACTTTACGAGAATTAAGGATATATAATTTAATTTGTAATTGACCTAGAATGTAACTGGGGGGATTGGTTTGATGGGGAATGCAGATGCAAATAGCAGAATGATTTCATTTGAAGAAATGTTAGATGAAGAAGTGGTGGCTTTAGCTAGAGGAGGCAACGTCTTTGCGGAGGAATATTTGATAAATAAATATCGAAATTATGTCAAGGCTAAAGCAAAATCATATTTTTTGATAGGTGCTGATAAGGATGATATATATCAGGAGGGCATGATTGGCCTTTATAAAGCAATAAGGGATTTCAAATCCGACAAGCTTTCCTCCTTCAGGGCCTTTGCTGAATTATGCATAACGAGACAGATAATTACAGCAATAAAAACAGCCACAAGGCAAAAACATATTCCTTTGAATAGTTATATATCGCTTAACAAACCAATCTATGATGAGGAATCAGACAGAACATTAATGGATGTTTTATCAACAATACATGTTTCAGATCCTGAGGAATTGATTATCAGCAGGGAAGAAAAAAACAAGATAGAGAGGAAAATGTCAGAGATTTTAAGTGATTTAGAAATGGAAGTTCTGACATGCTATCTGGATGGCAAGTCATATCAGGAAATAGCCTGCGATTTAGATAGACATGCTAAGTCTATTGATAACGCTCTTCAGAGGGTAAAAAGAAAACTTGAGAAATACATAAAAGAAGAGGAATAGATTACAAAAATTGTCATTGACATATTTTTTCTAAGAGTGTACAATAAATAATCGATAGTATATACGGGTTTATCCCGTTGCGCCCATGTAGCTCAGTCGGCAGAGCGTCACCTTGGTAAGGTGGAGGTCACCGGTTCAATCCCGGTCATGGGCTCCAGTAATTTCCTATATGAAACACCGGGATGAGTTTACATTACGGTGTATAACCGTTTAATATAAAAATTTATTAAGGTGATAACACCATACAT
>NZ_AZQP01000088.1 GCF_000601455.1 Fervidicella metallireducens AeB | reverse complement strand
AAAATATATCTCTATGCCTTATCGGCATATGTTCACAACAACCCATGTGATATAAAGGGATATGAAAACTGCCCAGAGAAATATGAATTTTCAAGTCTTTCAATATATCTAGGACTTAGACACGACCCCTATGAACTAGTTGATGATGGCTTTATTATGGGTATGTTCAGCAAAAATCCTAATAAAGCAAGAGAAAGCTATATGAAATTAGTATATAAATGCTCTGATAAGGTTTTTAAAGAAGAAGTAGAATTTTTAAACGAAGGAACAGAATACAGAAGCGAAAGAAAGATTTTAGTCAGAAACATTAAAACTAAAGAAATATTAGAATTTATCGCATCAAAACTTGGAATTGAAAAAATAAAGCTCCATACAAAACACTGCAGAGAAATAGTTGAAGCAAAGGCACTGGCTGTACTATTAATGAGGAGCCTTTGCAACTTAAAATGCAGTGAAATTTGCCGCGTCCTTGGCAACATAACCCAAAGCAGGGTTTCAAAGCTTAGCAGCCTTGGCGTAAAGCTTCTAGATGATGTGAAATACAAAGACATTACATATGAGTTTATGAAGGAGTATGCTTGCTGAAAAAATAATTTAAAGTAATTTTAAAAAGCCAAAAATACTGCACTTATTGTTAATTACAATAAGTGGACAAGCATTCTAATAGCACTTTCCATTAACTAAAAAAGATGGATTTATAGAAATTTATATTTATAAAATTTAATAAATTTAATAGATTTTTATATTTTAAATGCCAGAAAAAGCAAGTATACTCCATAACAGTAAGTATGTGTCCCTAATACTAAACAGTCTCAATTATATAATTACTGATATTTTCCATTTTGCATTTTTTCTTTATTTGGGCAGCCCTTTGAGCAATTGAAAATGGAGTTTTAAGCTCACATATGTATCCCTTAATAACTGCAATAGATATTGACATTAAGCTGAAATTTTTTACGTTACCCTCTCTATCTGATGAAATAATATATCCTTTGTTTAGATCCTCTATGTTATAGAAGGAAGTAATATAGTTGTCAAATTTTTCTATTATTTCCTCACAAATAACCTCAATGCAGCTGCAATTATCGGTTATTATTATAAAGTCATCCCCTCCAATATGTCCAATAAAAGATGAACATTGAGCATGTTTATCAACAACATCATAGGCAATCTGTGCAACAAGCTTTATTATTTTATCACCGCTTTCAAAACCATAGATATCGTTATAAGCTTTAAAATTATCAAGATCTATATAAAAAACTCCTGCTTCATCACACCTGCTAATTATATTATTAAGTTTCTCTTCTATTACCACGTTCCCTGGAAGCCCTGTTAAAGGATTAAGATGTCTTGCATATTTAAGCTCTAATTCAGTCGCTGACTCAAGAAGTCTTTTTACAGTAACTATCCCATAGTATTCTAATCCTTTAGTTACAATAACATAATCATAAAGGTTTTCCTCCTGCCTTGCCATGGCAAGAGTGGAAACCTCTGCAATAGGAGTGTCATAATCTACTATAAGAGGATTATGATCCATTACTATATCTATATTTCTACCTAAATATATTGCATTTCCATAGGGGGTTGCAAGCATTGAATTAAATTTATTCTTCATAATAAGCCAACGGGGATTTTATCCTTTACAACCGCAACCCCCTGAGCCTTGCTGTTTTCAAAGTAATTTTTAAGCTGGCTTCCCTTATAATTAATGGTGATAGGTTCATCAATTCTAACAATTTTCCCAACAGGATAGGTCTTTGATGTGTAAAGTTTTTCCTTTAATTTATCATTTAATATATCTCTAATATGAACAATTACATCCTCTGAAATTTCCTGAAAAGCTTCACTAGGTCTTGCAAGGAAATACCCCTGAAGGTATTCAACTCCTATGTTTATTAAAGTATTTACTTCATTAATTGTCTCAACACCCTCTGCAATAAGTTTCATATTTGTAATTTTACTTAATGTTAAGAGATTCCTACAAATAGCTTGTTTAAAGCTATCCTTATCTATATCCCTTATTAGTCCCATATCAAGCTTTATAAACTGAGGTTTGGTTTCAGTTATAAGCCTCATACCAGAATATCCAGCTCCGGTATCATCTATTGCAATCTTATACCCCTGTCTTACATAATGGTCTAGAACTTCTTTAAATGCCTTATAATCTTCAATTGCTGTTTTCTCTGTGATTTCAAATATTATTTTTTGGGGCTCAATATTGAAGGATTTTACAAACTTATTTGTGAAACCCTCTTTAAATTTCTCGTCCCTTATTATCCTTGGATCAACATTTAAAAATAAAAATTTATCAAGACCCCTTTGACTTGCTCTCTCAATTGCAAGACTTCTGCATAGAAGCTCAATCTCCCATAGCATATTATGTTCTCTGGCAGCGTCAAATAATTCGTCAGGTCTTTCAAGAATAGAACCTGAAGGCCCCCTTGAAAGAGCCTCATAGCCTATTATTTTTGCGTTTTTAACATCGAATATAGGCTGAAATACTGTACGAATATTTCTTTTTTCAAGTATTTCAATAAGCTCAGCCCTTTTATCTGCCACCATTTAACCACCTTCTAATTATAATTTCAATTTAATTCTATTCCTGAAAGATTAAATTTTATTTTAATTTATGTTAAGCATAAGTAAAATAAAAAGGTGGTTCCCAGCAGTAACTAAATGTCCCTAGCATCCACAATGACAGAATAAATCAAGTAAAATCCTTGACAATAAGTATTTGTCCCTAGTGACTAATGAGATATTTATTCCGTTATTATTCTTTCTTTTTTAAGCATCTTGATTTTCCTAGATACTTTAAAAATCCCTACCCCAATCAAAGCTGATACTAGAAATGATACACATCCAGCTTGTAAATTTACTGATGTTCTTGAAGAATTAAAGTAAGAATAAAAATTAATTATTGCAGGACACAAATTGGCCGGTAAAATTGCTAAGAATAAATTATTTAATCGTTTATAATGCCTAATTTTTGAATCGATATCTGAGTAAATTTTAAATTCACCATAAGCGGCATTCTTTCTAAAATATACCCAACGACCAAATGAACCTATATATTCAACTCCTGTGTCCTCAAGGAAACCTATATATGCTCTGCTTTCCACATTAGAAGGTAAATCCTTAAGAAATTCAAGTCTATATATATATTGAACATCACTTCTTTCTTCAAAAACATACCTGCATAAGTTCACTGAAACCAGTTGAAACCCCTTTAACGACATTTCATTCAGCCATTTTTCTTCTTTTTCATAATCCCATGACCAAAACCATCTGTAAATTATTCTTCTCATTTTTATACCTCCTCTAAAATTTTGG
>NZ_AZQP01000087.1 GCF_000601455.1 Fervidicella metallireducens AeB | reverse complement strand
ATATGCCGGCTTAGCTCAATTGGCAGAGCAACTGACTTGTAATCAGTAGGTTGTAGGTTCAAGTCCTATAGCCGGCTCCATTAAATTTTTGCATAAACTTTTAATAATCTGGTGGCGATAGCCTCGAGGACACACTCCTTCCCATACCGAACAGGACAGTTAAGCTCGAGTACGCCGATGGTACTTTGGGGGAAGCCCCACGGGAGAGTAGGTAGCTGCCAGATTATGTGGCCCAGTAGCTCAGTTGGTTAGAGTGCCGGCCTGTCACGCCGGAGGTCGAGGGTTCGAGCCCCTTCTGGGTCGCCATAATAAAAAGACAAGGAATATTCCTTGTCTTTTTTAACGTTTCAAATAAGATTTTTTTCAATTAACATTGTTAAAAAACACATCCTGTTAATGTTCATTATATTTTTTACAATTACTTTACTATTCCATTCAGATATTTTCATAATAAATTTTTTCCGATATAATTCTCTTTCGCCTTTTGATAGCGATTCTATAAAGGTTATTTCATCTATGTAATCATTTATTAAATCAAAATATAATATTTGTTTAGTTTTTATGTATGCTTTTATAGAAGATATATATGTGTAAATATACATGAACATTATAGCCCATGTATCAATATCCATATAGGTTCTAATATGCTGTTGTATGTTTGAATCAATAAACTTTTTTACTTTTACATGGCAATATGGATCTTTAACAAACAAATCCCAAGTAAAAAAATTAAATAAAGTATCACTAATATCATCTAGAATAATTTGTGTTGATAATGTGGATATTCTTTTAGTTTTACACTCTTTATCAACAACTTTACTTAAATTTTCTGCAATATCAACAAAGAAATCGGCAGAGGTTTCTACATTCAATAAATTATAAACATCGTAAGTATTTTTATAATATCCATCAATTCTATGTTTTTCAAGGCCTATTGAGTTTGAGGCAAAGGTTAAAAGTTTCTCTGCAATCAAAATATTTTTAGGAACACAAATAGGAGTATAATCCAGTGTTAAACCTAAAACATTACACTTATTCATGAAACAAGAGATATCTTGAGAATTTGAATGATAAACAAAATCTATTTTTAAATCTTTTTTCCTTCCTTTATTAAATATGAATGGTAAATCCAAAAGGAACGTTGACATTTCTATAGAATGAAAAGAGTCTTTAACATGCTTTGGAATATATTCTTTGTAATCAAAAAAACAATTGCATTTAGTAAACTTATATTTTAAATATTCAAGGGAATTAACAATGTCTTCTTTATCTATAATACATGCAAAATCAATATCTGCTGTGCACCGTTGAAATTCAATTGGTAGGTAGAGCTGGGATGCAGCACCACCTTTTATAACAACGTTAGAGCTTAACATTTCTTGTAATTGACCTATAATTTCATAAATCCATTTATTAACTTCAAGAGATTCCTTTTTTACCCCATAATAGTTGCTTTCAGATCGAATTGTATGTTTAGAAAAATAAAAACTGTCATGCAGAAAGATATTCTTCTTACCCATCTAAATCACCTTTTCTTAACGTATGATAAATTAGTTTATGAAATTATATGAAATAAATGTATTAAACAATATAGTTCCCAAAAGATAAAATTTAACTTAGAATATATTTGTACATGTGATACAATGGAGGCAAAAGGGATTATGTTATATAGAGTTAAACAATTCTTTCATGGTATAACAGCTAAACTTACCAGCGAGGATATTTCCTTTATTGATAATTTCTTAGATATAAAAGAAAAAGATTTGTTTTTTATGCTACCTGAGTATGAACAGGCTCATAGTATAAGAGTTGCCAGAAGGGTTTTAGAAGAAAGTGTTAAGAGAGAAGCCTATAGTGATATGTTAATGAAAGCTGCATTATTACACGATATTGGTAAAATAAACAGCGGCCTTAATTTAATTACAAAATCTATTATGGTAATTTTAAATAAATTATTTCCAAAATATTTATATAAATTGAATGGAATAAAATTTGTAAATGCATTTTATAACCATCCAGAGCTGGCATTAGGTTACTTAATGGATGAAGAGGAGGAAGTGAAATTTTTAATACTGAATCATCATAATTATTACATCAAGTGCAACGAAGGATTAGAGATATTACAACTTGCTGATTCAGAGAATTAAGAATTTATTTTATTAATGTAAAGTATTAATATATTGAATTTTTCAGATAAAAGATATAATATTGTTATAAACAGACAAATGATGGAATTGGAGTGATGAATATGGATTATAGAATACTTATTGTAGATGATGAAGAAAACATTGTTAAAGGAGTAAAATATAACCTTGAATTAGATGGTTACGGAGTTGATGTAGCCTTTGATGGAGAAGAAGCACTTAAAAAATTAGATGATAATATATATAATCTTATAGTTTTAGATATTATGCTTCCTAGGATAGATGGATTTACCCTGTTAAAGAAAATCAGAGAAAGATCATCCGTACCTGTAATAATGTTAACCGCTAAGGGTGATGATGAAGATAAGGTTCTAGGATTTGAGTATGGCGCAGATGACTATATGACAAAACCATTTAATATACTGGAGTTAAAAGCCAGGGTTAAGGCTTTATTAAGAAGAACCTATGATCTTGTAGCAAATAAAGGGGATATAATAAAGACAGGAGATATTATGATAGATGTGCCATCAAGAAAGGTTAATGTTCAAGGTAAACCAGTAGATTTAACATCTAAGGAATTTGATATATTATTTTTATTAGTAACTAATCCTGGTAAAATTTATAGCAGGGAAACGCTTCTTGAAATAATATGGGGCTACGATTACTATGGTGACTCCAGAACTGTTGATGTTCATATAAGGAGATTAAGAGAAAAAATAGAGACAGACCCAGGCAACCCACAATATGTCCTAACTAAATGGGGAGTTGGTTACTATTATAAAGGATAAAGCATACAGAAAAACACTGAAACTTAAGGTAATAATCTCTTATTATTTTATAGTTACAGCATCTTTACTTCTAATTAATCTATTGTTGTTTTTTGCACTTGAAGAAAACAAACTTGAAGAGAGAAAAAACAAGCTTTCGTCTTACTCTAGAACAATTGCAGATGTTGTAATTGAATCGGGGATGGGGGATGTGCCCCTTGTTGATACTACTGTTAAAACTTTAAGCGTGCAATCAAATTCAAGGATTATAGTATTCGATAGAGATGCAGTAGTAACAAATGATTCAAGTAATACAATAGTTGGTCAAAAGATTATCAATATAAAGGATATTGAAAAGGTTCTAAAGGGAATTGAAACAACAAGTAAACACTTAGTCAGGGAAAATAAAATAATGCATTTTTCCATACCTATTATCAAAGGAAATGAAATCTATGGAGGCGTAATATTTTCTAATCCAATTGACGACATATATGAAGATATTTTTAAAATAATAAAAAAACTAGTGTTTATATCTGCATTAATATTAACCTTACTTGGAGTATTCAGCTATATGATAGCTACAATGATAACAGGGCCATAGAACGGGTAATAGGAGCTACTGAATCAATGGCTGAAGGAGATATTAATCAGAGAGTTGAAGTTAAAAGTAATGATGAGTTAGGACGTTTATGCAGCGCATTTAATAAGATGAATGAAAAAATCAATCTTATGGATAGAGAGAGAAGACAGTTTGTTGCAGATGCTTCACATGAATTAAAATCGCCTTTAACCAGTATTAAGGTTCTAGTTCAATCATTAATAGGTGGTGCAATTGACAACAAAGAAATTGCATTAGAATTTCTTAATGACATTGATATGGAAGTAGATAGACTAACAGACATAGTAAGTAATCTGTTGGAGCTCACAAAGCTAGAGGGCAGTTATGGAATCAAAGTCGAGATTTTCGATGTTGACAGTATATTTAAAGAAATAATTAAAAAACTTACCCCTATATCCAAAATTAAAAAAGTAGCAATAAGATATGAAGGTTCCAGTATTTTGATGGAGGGGAACAAGGAGAATATTTTAAGGGCAATATACAATATAGTGGAAAATGCAATAAAATATTC
>NZ_AZQP01000086.1 GCF_000601455.1 Fervidicella metallireducens AeB | reverse complement strand
TGAAGTACAATGCCGAAGGCAGAAGAGTAGAAAAGGACGTAAACGGAGTTAAAACAAGATTCCTATATGAAGGGGATAAAATAACCCTTGAGGTAAATGAATCAGGAGAAGAGCTTGCCAGAAACATATATGGAACCAATCTGATTCAAAGAAAAGCCTCAGGACAAATCTATAATTATCTCTACAACGGCCATGCAGATGTAACAACCCTGATAGACCCATCAGGAGCAATTGCAGCATCATATTATTATGATGCCTTTGGAAACATACTAGAGGAATCTGGCACAGTACAGAATCCATATAGGTATGCCGGTTATGAGTATGATAAAGAGACAAAACAGTATTACCTAAAGTCCAGGTATTATGATCCAAAGATTGCCAGGTTCTTGTCTGAGGATAGTTATAGAGGGGATAGGAAAGACCCACTTAGTTTGAATCTATATACTTACTGTCATAATGAACCTATCATGTACACTGATCCCGATGGGCATAGGGAAGCAGTTGGAGCAGTATACGCAGATGAAAAAAGGGCTAAGAAAAATGAGACTAAGAAGAACATGTACACAAAACATAAAGCAGCAAAGCCTAATACGACAAGTAAGAGTGGAAGTTCTACAAAACCTAAGGATAGTGGTAATAAGAAGAATACAAAGAAAAAACCTGCTGAGGTGAATAAGAAGAAGGAGACGAATGAGGTTAATGTAACAACTAAAGGGGCAATTAGCGTAAAAACTAAAGAAAATGGCATAAATAGTAAAGCTTTAAATTCAGGGAAAAAAGCATTATTATCTAATGCACGTAATGCTACTTTGGATAAAGTTGGTGAACATATTATTGATAAAGTTCCGGAATACACCACTCTAGGTAAAATAACAAAGAATCTACCTAATAGAAATGCAAGAAGAGCAGTTATTTCTAAGTTTGGAAAAGGAGTTACTACAGAAACAATTGTACCTAGAATAGGAGTCAAATCATTAAAAACAGTAGGGAAAGTGGGGGTTGTTAGTGCTTTATTAGCGGTACCGGAAATTGTGGACAATTTTAAGAATTACAAACACCCAGTCCTACGAACAGGTGTTACAGTAGCTGCAACAATAGCAGGTGTTATAATAGGCGCAGCTACTGTAGGAGCTGCAACTCCAGTAGTTGTTGCAGGTGCTATACTTGCTTTGGCTATTGGTGTAGGTGCTAGTATGGTTAACGATGTATTTTTAGGCCAAAAGAAACATTAAAGTAGAAAGAGGGTAAATAATGAAGAGTAAAAATGTAAAGTGGAGTACAATATGTCCATATATAAATATAGTTATATTTATATTTCTTGTAATGATGGGTAAGACCTTACCACGGTACTTAACTTTTCTGATAGTATTAGTATTAACTATTATTTTTGTAATAGAGTATATAAAAGATAGAAAAAATAAAAATAACACTACTCAGAGCTATGTATATATTTCTGGCTTTATGTTTATTGCTCTATTTATCCTAGTTTTAGTGGTTAATATGTTCTTTGTTTGGGATATAAAGATTCAGTTATATTTATTAGCTTGTAGTTTAATTCCAGGTGTTTATTTTATTGTAATGAGGATTATTCTAATGCTAAAAAGTGGTGATGAAGAGCAAATTGGAAGAGCCAAGTTGGCAGTATTTATGTCGATAATTTTAGCTTTGATTATAATATTTATTATTATTGGAGCAATAATTACTTTATAAATATACTGATAGGTAGTTAATAGTTAGTAACAGTTCTTGAAATATAATAGTATATAAATATTAAGCTAACTGCACTAATGTACAGTTAGCTTTCTTTTAATTTACTAAATTAGGATTAAATAAATTATCATTAATAACAAATAGGAGGAATACTATTAAAAGTCTATCCTATAATTTTAAAAAGATTAAATGCGCCTGCCCACAAGAGCCATTAATGACAATGTTTTAAACAAAATAGTATAAACAAAATATAAAACGATATCTAAAGATATTAGTATCCATTCAAGTCCTAAATACAAGTAATATAAATGTCTAAATAAAATCAATGGTATGTAATATTATTAGGTATCTATATTTTCAAGTAAATTAAATATAAGAATTAATATCTTATACCTTATATCTTTAAAGTATTTTATTATTACTGTATTTATTATATGTATTACTATAAATAAAACTAATGATAAGGTTGCTTATGGGGGGCGACTATTTATTTTAATAATAATGTAAGCGTAAAATACTTAACACATAGCTAAATGATAAAAAATTTGAGATAATCAGCTCATAAAAAGATAAGGAGCTGATATGTTATGTCAAAAGAAGAATTAAGAGCACAATGGCTTGAAAGAATTAAGGCATATAAAGCAAGTGGTTTAACTCAGGCTGCATTTTGTAAAGAGAATAATTTAAATATTAAGCAGCTATGCTATTGGCTGAGAAAATACAGAAATAAAATAATGTGGGACATATAAGTATTGTTCAGAATTAATGAATAACATCTCCCATCAAAGGAAATACTAATTAGGAACTAAACTTTGAAGGGAGATGTTTTCTTATGCCAAGGATCGCAAGGCAAAAGAAGGAAGACGCCATTTTTCATGTAATGGCAAGGAGTATAAGTGAAGTTGATTTGTTTAAAGATAACGAGGATAAGCTTAACTATTTATCCTTAGTTAAAAAATATCAAAAAATCTATGAATTCAGAGTATATGGCTACTGCCTTATGGATAACCATCTACATCTGATAATAGATGCCAACGGAGCTGATATTTCAAGGATTATGCACAGCATAAACTTCTCCTATGCCCAATATTTTAACCACAGACATAAAAGACATGGACATCTATTTCAGGACAGATTTAAAAGCAAAATGGTAAAAAGTGAAATATATCTCTATGCCTTATCGGCATATGTTCACAACAACCCTTGTGATATAAAGGGATATGAAGACTGCCCAGAGAAATACGAGTTTTCAAGTCTTTCAATATACCTAGGCTTAAGACATGACCCCTATGAACTAGTTGATGATGGTTTTATTATGGGAATGTTCAGCAAAAATTCTAAAAAAGCCAGGGAAAGCTATATGAAATTAGTATATAAATGTTCTGATAAGGTTTTTAAAGAAGAAGTTGAATTTTTAAATGAAGGAACAGAATACAGAAGTGAAAGAAAAATTTTAGTGAGAAACATTAAAACTAAAGAGATTTTAGAATTTATTGCATCAAAACTTGGAATTGAAAAAATAAAGCTACATACAAAACATTGCAGAGAAATAGTTGAAGCAAAGGCACTGGCTGTACTTTTAATGAGAAGTTTTTGCAACTTAAAATGCAGTGAAATCTGTCGCGTCCTTGGAAACATAACTCAAAGCAGGGTTTCAAAACTTAGCAGCCTTGGGGTGAAACTTTTGGATGATGAGAAATATAAAAACATTACATATGAATTTATGGAACAGTATGCTTAATTTTTAAAAAGCTAATTAAATAATTTTATTTTAAAAAGTTAAAGAGATAAATGCTTTCATAAAGATAAAGATTGGACAAGCATAGTGTAATTTAGCAAAAAAATGAATAAAGTTATATTAAATAAGGAAATTACAAAGCTTTATTTAATGAGAAATATGAAAATATTTAAAAAAATATATTTCTCTAGGTGATTACAGTAAGTATGTGTCCCATATTTCTGTGTCCCATATTTCATTACGGGAGTAACGACTAGAAGATATGATGAATTAAACAGAATAATAGAAAAATATATTCCTGATATTGGAAAAAGTGTATATCAATATGATATAATATCAGGTGTAGACATTGGAGAAATAGCAGAAAAGGTAACAGACCCGAAGGGGAATATATCACTAAATATATATGACAAGGTAGGAAGATTAAAGAAGGTAACAGCAGAGGGAAGAACGACAACCTATGAGTATTTTGATAATGGAAACAAGAAATCAGTGCAATATCAGGATGGCTCAAGGGAGGAATTTACTTACTATAAGGACAATCTTCTTAAGACATTAGTAAACAAAAAATCAGACGGAACAGTATTTGAAAGCTATAGCTATACCTATGACGGAGCACATAACCAGACTTCAAAGGTAGACAAAAAGGGAACAACAATCTATACCTATGATAAGTTAAATAGACTTGAAACCGTAACAGAGCCATCAGGTAAAGTTACAAGTTAC
>NZ_AZQP01000085.1 GCF_000601455.1 Fervidicella metallireducens AeB | reverse complement strand
CCAAATCTATTTTCCTTTTTAAAAGAATTGGTATTATAAATATAAAAAGAAAGTTTACTTAGACAATTAAACATTTTTAATAATATCATAATTATCCATCATATGTACATATTATTTATTCTTCTATCTTTTTCTGTTACCAAAAACATCAAAATTTTTCCTTAATGCTTTCTCTGTAGGAAAGATAGAAAATAATAAGAAAACAGCTTGTATAATACAAAGGATTCCACCATACATTCCTACAACATCTGCATCTTTGCCAAGCAGAAACAACATTACTATCACTGTTGGAACAATCATAATTAAACCAAGTTTTACCCATAATTCCCCACAATATTTGTGGGCAAATTCCCAAGTATACTTATTTTTCATGGACATAGACGTTCTATATCCAAAAACCTTATTGATTTCTTTTGGTGGATTTTTTATAAAGAGCTTTCCTAACCCAACCGTTGTTAATGGAATCAACAAAACACAAATAAACATAAAAATCCAAAATCCCATTTTTACCTCACTCCCCAATCTCTGATTTTAAAAATCGTTTATACCGTAATGATAAAGTTATGACGTTTTATAAGAGTATAAATAATTACCAAAAGAGAAAATATAATATTCCCTATAAACGGTTGATTCTGATAAAGAGTTACCTGCTTTATACTAATAAACAAGAAAATTATAGAATACAAAATCATGGTCCAATAACCCCATTTTCTCAATTTTAAATATCCATAAGCCATTATTAATGAAAATAATGCAACAGATATCCTTACTACTAATTCAGGCAAAAAAGGAATTCCAAACCTTTCATTAAATCCGATATCTTGATGTGTTCCTAAAGTTAAAAATAAAACAATTGCTCCAAAAATATAAAAATATCCAATAACTGAAATGCCAAGTGGTCTTTTCAACCAAAATCACCTCTCCCTTTGTTCTATTATTAATTATACATGAATAACAAATAATTTATATATATTTTTTATATTTTTTACATAAATAACACATCATTCCATTTTAATAACCTTCTTTTCTTTATGTCTAAACCTTAAAAATATATAAAGGCTAATTATTAATAAAACTGAACTTACTGCTAAGCCTGCTTCTGGGACAAAATATGTTCCTGATAGTAAACCTTCTCTTATTTTAAAATTAATAGATACATTATACTTAAACAAACTATTTAGAAACAAAATTCTTTGTGTAAGGTTCCAAGTTAAATGAAATCCTACTGCCATCATTAATGATTCTGTTTTAATTGTTATAACTGAAAGTAATATACCTATGATACTTGCATTTATAAGTCCTATCCAAAAATAATAGCTTGATGAATACTCAAAAAAATGTATGCTTCCGAAAATTGCCGCAGATATGATTATAGATTTTGTCATACTAAATTTTTTGAGTAATTTTTGTAATATATATCCTCTAAATAATGATTCTTCAAATAAAGCTACAGCCAAAAATCCAATACCATAAATCAAAAACAATAATAAGGATTTTTTCAAAGTACTACTTTCATAACTATATGTGCCTTCACCAAATAAATAAACAATCAGCGTATAAATCAAGAATCCAATTATGCCAATGATAATTCCTTCTAAAAGTAATTTCAGTCCTCTTTTATCAACATGAATCAAAAAATCTTTTATCCCTTCTTTATGTACTATCTTTCTTATTAGTAAAACAACCAAAAAGAGTATAAAGTTAGAAATCCCTATGGAAATAGCATTTGAATACATTAACTTCTCCCCCATCAAAATATTTATTTTTTTTTGGAACATTATTTATGTATGGGACTGCCCCCCCTAATTTTGTACATTATCGTGAAATTTTGTGAGTTTTTATAGAATCACGCAGATTTTCATCTTTATACACGGTCTGCCCTTGACATCGAGCCTCTGCAAAGCTTTCAAATTCATTAATGCCTAAACATCCATCTCCTAAAATTCTATGATACGACTCTTTATAGGCATTCATATTAGGGGTTTTATAAGGTATTCTTTCATACTCGACCTCAAGACTTTCACATGATGTTTCAAAAACTTCACTTTTGAACTGTGGTCCATTATCAGATCGCACAACAGGTTTACTCTCAACTCCATAAACATCACGCTTTAAAATAAAAGAGCTATCTTAAAAGTTCTTGAAGCATCTTCTCCTGTACAGCTTAGCCCTTTGTGATATGAAATAATATTTCTATTACCAAAATCAATTTTATCTATCACATCTATTCCTTAAACTTTTTTGTAACGGCACTATATTGTCGCAGTTTATTATGTCTTTTAACGTCTAAGCATTCAAGCCGCCTTAACCCCTTAGCCAAACTTGGTCTAGGGGTTAAGGCGGCTTGAATGCTTTGTTAGTTGCAGTTCCATCTTCACGTTATTTTGATTTATCAAACTTCCCAATTCTCATGTAAATAGTTTTTCTTTATATATTGCTCATTAAAAGAATGATGTAAATTTATTAAATCATCTACTTAATTCGATTCAGAATTGGATGACCTTCTTTCAGTTCTACTAAATCCCACAGATTCCCATACAAATCCTTAAATACAGCAACAATTCCATAAGATTGTTCTTTTGGCTCTCTCACAAATTCTATACCCTTTGAAATCATTTCATTATAATCTCTCCAAAAGTCATCAGTGCTTAAAAATAGAAAAACTCTACCACCTGACTGATTACCTATAAATTCCTCTTGTTCAGGTTTAGATGCCCTTGCAAGTAATATGGTAGTTCCGACTGAACCAGGTGGTGATATTACTACCCAGCGCTTATCTTGTTCAGGCTGATATGTGTCTTCAATTAATGTAAAATTGAGCTTCTTCGTATAAAATTCTATTGCCTCATCATAATCTTTTATAACTAAAGCTATATGTATAATTGATTGAACCATTATCTAAACTCCTCTTAATTTTGGATTTTTTTATTCAATCCATATTTTCTATTTTAATTTCTTCACCATAACATTTTACTATTATAACAAAACTTTCTTAGAAATTGCAACTAACGTTTTGTATTTGAGACGCCATTCAGCCTTGTTAAGTGGCGAAATAGTGTGTTGTAAATTACTACGAAAGCTTGCCCCTCTCCAGCACGAATGGCCATTCATTGTTATAAGTAGTCATCAGATATCAGTTAATTTTTATGCGTAAACATAACTCCTATATTGATAATTTTTCTTTTATTGCATACAATATAAGTATACAATATATTCTTCAAAGGAGTTGAAATCTTATGCCCCAAGTAGTTAAAAATTATACGTTTTCTTTACCTATAGAATTACTTGATAGATTAAAAAATTATTCAAATGATGGCTATGTTTCTTCAGTTAATTCAGCAGTCAAAGAAGCTATTGAGTTATATGTTAAAAGTGTAGAAAAACAAAAACTTTATAAAGAAATGCAAGCTGCTGCACAAGACCCATTATTCATGTCAGATATTCAAGATGTAATGAATGACTTTTCTTATACTGATTTTGAAGCTATAAAGGAGACTGATAAATAATGGATTATCAATGGAATATATTCTGGGCAGATTTAAATCCTGTTAAAGGTTCTGAACAAGCTGGAATAAGGCCTGTATTAGTTGTATCTGAAGAAGCTGTAAACCAAGCCCTCCCTATAGTTACAGTATTGTGTATCACCTCACTCAAACCAGGAAGAAAAATATATCCAATTGAAGTGATGCTTACTCCTGAAGATTCACATTTACCTCAGTCTTCAATAGTAATGGCCCATCAAGTTAGATCAATATCAAAAGATAGACTTACTGGAAAATGTGGTTACATTGATAATGATGTATGCAAAGAAAAAATTAAAAATGTTATAAGGCTCTACCTTGACCTCCTATAATCTTTTTGCGTAGTTAATACCTTCATTATCTGATAATTGCGTATAACGTTTACGCATTGCAGACGTTTCAATAGCTTAACCAAGCTTGGCTTAGCTATTGAAATGTGTGCTAGCTTACCCCAAAGCTTGACCTTAACCAGCACGAACTGCCATGCTTTGTTATGCGACATATATATTCATATATGTATATTTTGGGTTTGCACCGTTAAAAATAATAAGGCTTTTCAGCCTTATCTTTTATGTCTCATTATCCATTCATATATATTGTTTTCGTTAAACTTTCCTTCAGCTATACCCAATCCTAAGTTTATTAATTCTTCTTGAGTATAGTTCAATTCTATGTTGTTAGTTTTACATAATAAAATCATTATTGCTACACCAATTCTTTTATTCCCATCAATAAAACCGTGATTGC
>NZ_AZQP01000084.1 GCF_000601455.1 Fervidicella metallireducens AeB | reverse complement strand
CTTTATTTTTCCAGCCATGATAATTTCTCCTTCTCCTATTTTTATATATCATATCATGACCGAATATTTATTGTCTAATTAATTGTAACCTATCCATTGGGGTAGAGATTGATGTAGGAATATAAAATGTATTATGGCCGCTGGTTGTGGATTAATAATCCTAGATTAGCGGCTTTTTTATACAATTGCACGAAACAGGTATGTATTATATAATTGTTATAATATGGATAATACCAGATGTAATAATAGACAACTATGACAAATGCTGAAAGGAAATGTAAGAGGATGGTGAGAAACAGTGTATTATTGGAGCCAAAATGCCAATAAGATAGATTTAGAAGAAGAATTGGTCTGTATAGAAAAAGTTAATGAAGTGTATATTGGTACAGCTTATTTCTCAAATAAGGGACTTCGTATATTAAATGATATCGTTAAAAAGAACTCGTTGAAGAAGGATAGTGTCAATGTATATATTTCTAACGAATTTTCACAAGACAAGCCCCATGAATTATTAGCAGAATTGTGTAAGATTGCACAAGTTAAAATTTTCTTTAATCATACATTTCACCCTAAGGTTTACTTGTTGAAAGGAAGTACAAACAAAGTTGTATTTGGCTCATCCAACTTCACAGAAGGAGGATTTTTAAAGAATATTGAGTTTGACAGCATTGAAGAGGTTAACGGGGAAAAGCTGAATGAAATAGAACGATTTTTTAAATACTGTGATTTCCATTCAACTATGGTTACTGATGATGTAATTAAATATTACAGAGATAATCAAGATGAAATTGAAGCGCTAAAGCAGGCTCAGAAAAAGCTTAGAAAAAAGATTAAGGGATATGTACATCAAGATGATGCCATGGATCCAGATGATTATGAAATAGATGACTATTATTTTGTATTTTCTGATTATGAGACTTTCTTTAATAGAAATGCTCAAAGGAATGATATGGATATCAGAGAAAGAAGAAAAATTGTACAGGATAAAATATTAGCTATTCATAATAATATATACTCAAAAATAAAAAAACTCGGTGTAAGCTGCCATTGGAATCGTAACCACGTTACTTCACTTATTAACCCATGTGTATACAACAAAGGAAGAGTTGGTTGGCTTGGTATCCGTTACGGTAAAACAAAAAAAGAAATAGATATAGTTAACCAATGGCTGGATGTTAATGAAAAAGATGAAGTAAAAGGATTCCAGAAGCATGGATGTTTACAATTTTGCATTGTCCCATCTGGATTTGAGATAAACTTATTTCTGGCGGTAAGACATGATGCGATTGATAGAGCATATGTACAGGAGAAGATGCAGCAGCTGGGACCAAAGATAACTACTGAAATTTCTAAGTTGCAGGGATATGGTATGACATGGGAAATCTATAATGATGTAACAGGAGAACACCATAGTTTTGATATAGATAATCAAAATCCGGAAGAGTTTTGCAAATTTCTAAAAAAATATGATGCAGATGGATGTGAATCGTATTTAAGACTATTTTATCCGGCTGATGACGAAGCCCTATTAGATATTGATTCAATCAGCAATGAGGTTGTAAATTACATGACAATACTTAAACCTTTGTATGACACAATGGTATGGAGACCAAAGGTTTAATATGTCTAATGAGTGAAAGGAGTGGTTGGATGCCAGAAGTAAAAATTGATAGATTAGAGATAGATGAAAAGATATCATTAAGTGTTTATAATAATAAAATTGCAATAAATATAGATGGACTACATAAATTAGCATTCGTAAATTACACTGAGGATTTGTTAGAGATAATTAAGAATGCTAGGTTTCGCGTACCTAATAATACAGAAGCAATTAATAAATACAAATATCCTTATTCTAATAAATACAAGAAGTATCTTCATCAAATCGTATTTGATTACTATTTTGGCGAAGATGTTAGGAAAAAGTTATATGAGTTAGGATATATCATTGAACACTTAGATAATGATGGCTTTAACTGTGACATTTCAAATTTATTCATTTTAAAGGATATAAAAAATACATATAAAGGCTGGCATTTTGATAAAGAAAGTAAAATTGCACTACCGATCTTAGCATTGAAGATTTATCATATAATGGAGAATAGAACTTTCCAGATTACTATTGTTTTCAACCAGACATTTATTAACAGCAAGAATAAAACATTAGACACAATAAGGCTTTTATATGATTATAATTACGAGATTGTTTTACAAGATGCTGAGCAAATTCTTGAGTCAATCGTAAAGACAGGTCATATTAACTTTGAAAGATGGAAAAGTTTATATAGATTTAATGATATTGAATTAACTTATGCTTCTCAGATAGAACTATCAGAGGAAGAAAAGAAACAAGAATATGGAACATTAATATATCGGGAAGGTAAAGCCTATATTCTGTTAGGTCAATCTGAAAATTCGATAGGTTTGATGAATTCAATTCCATATAAAGCAAACTGGAACTTAAAATAGTACCTATTATTGAAATAAACTTATCCTAAATTGAATGAAATAGGTCGACATATTCCCGGATGACAGATTTAACGAAAGCAAACCTATATCTGTTACTATTGAAGATTGGAAAAGATGGCGTGGAATGCGCAATCGACTACCTAATCTACATTTGCTTGAAGGTAGAAGTAACGGTAGCAAAAGTGATATGCGACTCGTTGATTATTACAATGATATGAACGATGAGCAAAAGGCAGAATTTTGTAAACAGGCTATGATTCCGCAGGATGTTTCGCTTGAATTAGAAGACTTCGAAAAGTTTTATGAGGCAAGAAAAGCAATACTTGCAGAAAAGATTCGTGAGTTGTTAGGATACCTTTGCTCCATATGAGCTAAAGAATGTCTTTGTTTCTGTGGGAGAAGGCCGCAAATAATCAAGTCATTGCAGGGTAGCTTGAGAGGAAGTAGATTAATATGGAAAAGCTAAAGTATTTGTTTGGCAATAGAAAAATTAAGGATAATGAGAGTTGCCCCTGTGGAAGTGGAGTCAAATTTGTCTCCTGTTGCAAAGGGAAGCCACTGAAAATAATAGCTACATCCAAAAAACCTGCTGATGTGCAGATTATGGAAAAGATGCGCTCGGCGATGAAGAAATGCTGTATGCATCCTGATCAAGCACATTGTAAAGGAAAAATAAAAGAAGCTCATGCATTACAGAATAAAAAGATCATTTCTTTATTGGCGGGTTCGGAACATCATGTGTATATGTTAAACTTAAAAAAGCAACCGATCCTTATTACTTTAGATAATGGTGAAGTAGTTCCCATGGTGAAAGTGAGTAAAGTAAGTGCTAATGATGCAACTACAGAAACTTGTTTCTGTGATTATCATGATAATATAGTGTTTGCTGTAATAGAAAAAGGAGCTCCAGACTTTGATGAAACAAGCGAAGAAATGAAATTTATTTATGCATATAAGGCCTTTATTTTTGAATATTACAAGCAGAGAATAGCATATGATATATTTCAAAGTTACTTTAGAGAAAATCCCATTGCTTTTCAATCTCCAGAAATTATTGGAATGTACAGAATGTTGCAACTTAAGAAGCAGGAATTTGAACTAGTAAAACAGCATTATGATACACAAATATTGAAAAATACGTTTGAAGGAATTTCAACTTGTGCAATCAGGATTCCAGAACAAATAAAGTTTGCTGGTTATGCGTATATTGCTCCTGACTACGATTTAAATGGTAAAAGAATCAAACATACTATAAAAGGGATTATGCATAGGATTGCAATTACAATTTTTCCAGAGACAACACAGTCGTGGCTACTATTAAGTTGCCTTGAATCTGAGAAGTATATTTATGAGAAATTGTTTTATCAACTTGAAACAGCTTCTATAGATAAACTTAAATTTTATATAAATATGGTTTTACCGCTATATTCTGAAAATATGGTACTTAGTCCTTTGTTATGGAATGCCTGGAATAAAGAGATACAGATGGCTTATACATATTATGCTAATCTTCATGGTCCAGATGCAATACGGATGGGTATGTGTATTGGATTTGGATTAAAGAATGCTGCAAGAGATAAATCTGGTAAAGCATATGAACAAGCACCAAAAATCAATTTGTTTTTGTGATTAGTGGATATGTTCCCGCCTACCGATAGTGCAAAAAATACTGTGGACATGTTCCCGAGAACCGACAGGTTGAAAGACATTCATTCTATCCTCTCGAGCCATGTGGAGTGTGTCGTGAAGATAGAGCGTAGATAGCCTAATATCAAAGGCTTGGGGCAATTTGCCCCTTTTTTTCATGTGTGTTTTATGTTTCCGTAGACTAAGGTTTTAAAGGGATTTGCCCCCCCGGGGGTGCACTTTTTCGCAAATATAAATTGAGAGATAGAAGTTGGT
>NZ_AZQP01000083.1 GCF_000601455.1 Fervidicella metallireducens AeB | reverse complement strand
GAAATATATCTCTATGCCTTATCGGCATATGTTCACAACAACCCATGTGATATAAAGGGATATGAAAAATGCCCAGAGAAATACGAGTTTTCAAGTCTTTCAATATATCTAGGCTTAAGACACGACCCCTATGAACTTGTTGATGACGGCTTTATTATGGGCATGTTCAGCAAAAATCCTAAGAAAGCCAGAGAAAGCTACATGAAATTAGTATATAAATGCTCTGATAAGGTTTTTAAAGAAGAAGTAGAGTTTTTAAACGAAGGAACAGAATACAGAAGTGAAAGAAAAATATTAATAAGAAACATTAAAACTAAAGAAATATTAGAATTTATCGCATCAAAACTTAGAATTGAAAAAATAAAGCTCCATACAAAACACTGTAGAGAAATAGTTGAAGCAAAGGCACTGGCTGTACTTTTAATGAGAAGTCTTTGCAACTTAAAATGCAGTGAAATCTGCCGTATCCTTGGAAACATAACCCAAAGCAGAGTTTCAAAGCTTAGCAGCCTTGGGGTAAAACTTTTAGATGATGAGAAATATAAAAATATTACATATGAGTTTATGGAACAGTATGCTTAATTTTTAAAAAGGCAATTTAGTAAGTTTATTTTAAAAAATCAGAGAGATAAATGCTTTTATAAAGCATAAAGATTGGACAAGTATAGTGATAATTGAGCAAAAAGAGTAAATAAAGTTATATTAAATTCGAAAATTACAAAGCTTTTATTTAAATAAAGTGAAATATGTTGATATTAAAAACTACATCTGGCTATGCAATTACAGTAAGTATATGTCCCATATGACATATGTCCCATATGACCCAAGAAACAAAAATTATAAATATTGACATAAAAATACAGGTGATATATACTGTATATAGAAAAAAATGTAATGGGTGCGGTGATGATTAATTAGTTCTTAACCTGAAGTAATTTAATAAGTTCGAGATGGTTTTAGCTGTTTGAAACAGTTTTTTTGTAGTGCCATTTTGGATTATTGGTTAAGAACAAAGCTCATTACGTCTTATTTTGTAAAGTATAGAACTGCTTTATGTGCAGAGGAAATCTGTGCATAGTAGCTTTACTTTTGAAACACAGAGACTGTATGTGAATTTTTGTTCACCTACAGTCTTTTTTATTTAAAAAATATGTTGATGGAGGTACAAACAGATGAGCATAAGATAATTTGGCAGCAAAGATAACTCTTTGTCTGCCGTAGGAAAAGCATTATAGACAAAGAGGAGTGGTCGATATGACGATAACATTTAATAATTTAGTAAAAAGCTTTAATGGGAGAATTATTTTCGAAAATATATCAGGAAAAATAAATGATGGAGATAGAATAGGTATAATTGGAATTAACGGGGTAGGAAAGACAACATTAGTAAAAATACTAACAGGAAAAGAAGAAGTGGATGAGGGGAAAATATCATATTCTCATGATAGATTAACCTTTGGATATTTAACACAGTTTGCTGAGTTCAGTGAAAAAACAACAGTTTATGAAGAACTTTTTAAATCAGGTATAGAGGATATTAACTCAAGCTGTAATGTAGACAAATATATCAGAAGGGTTAGAAAAATTCTACTAGATATGGGTTTTACTGAAAAAACAATGAATAAGGAAACTTGTAAACTAAGTGGAGGAGAAAAAACTAAGCTTTCAATTTGTAAGGTGATTCTTGAGGATCCAGATGTACTTTTTCTTGATGAACCAACCAATCATCTAGATATGGAAAGTATTAAGTGTCTGGAGGAATTTTTAAACAGTATAAAGAAAACAATCGTTGTAATATCCCATGATAGAGAGTTCCTAGATAACACTGTTAACAAAATTTTTGAGATGAACAAAAATGAAATAAGGGAATACAGTGGGAACTACAGCAAATACAAGCTTCAAAAGGAAAATGAAAGAAAAAATCAGCAAAGGGAATATGATAAGCAGGAAAGAGAGATTAGACACCTTAAGGAAGTTATAAATGACAGAAAAACATGGTATGCAAGTGCACACAGAGCAGCGGGACAAAATGATTTTTTAAGAAGTAAGGCTAAGAAGCATGCAAAGGTAATGAAGGCAAAGGAAAGACAACTTGAGAGGCTTGAAAATAATAAGGTTAAAAGGCCATCGGTTGATATCTTAGCTGCTTTTGACTGTATAAATAAAGTTAAGCAAGAGGACAGAAGACTTCCGGAGTATATAATAAAGGTTAATAATATCAATAAAAGCTTTGGAAATAGAGTGCTTCTAAAGAATGCATCATTTAATATTAAAATTGGGGATAAGGCAGCTCTGATGGGGGGGAATGGAATAGGAAAAACCACTCTAATAAAGATGCTTTTAGGTAAAGAATGCATAGATTCAGGAGAGGTATATATAAATCCGTCCCTTAAAATAGCCTACTTTTCACAGGAGCTTGAGGAGTTAAACTACAGCAATTCAATATTAGATGAGATGCTAACAACAGGTGCTTCAGTTCAAGCAGCAAGACTGCTGCTTGGGTGTTTATTATTTAGGGGAGAGGACGTGTTTAAAAAGATTGAGGTTTTAAGTATGGGTGAAAAATGTAGAGCAGCCTTTGGAAAGCTTATATTATCAGGTGCGGATATGCTTATACTTGATGAACCTACAAATTATATGGATATTATATCAAGAGAGAAGATTGAAGAGGTTATAGAGAAATATGAAGGAACAATACTCTTTGTATCCCATGACAGATATTTTATCAAGAGAACTTCAAATAGAATACTTGAAATTGAAAATAGTGGAGTTAGCAGTTATGAGGGAAATTATGAGTATTATTTAAAACAGAAAGAGGAGCTTAGGAATCAAAAGAATAAGATTAACTATGTGAATATAAGGGATGAAATTAGAAGATTAGAGTGTGAAATAGCATTTATTTCAGGGAAATTAGATGATTCTAAAATATCCTATGAAGAAAGAGAAGAACTTAATAATAGATTTTTACAGACAGCAAAACAAATTAATGAATTTAAAAGAATAATTAGCTAGTATGTCTGTAAAATGAAGTGGGGTGGTACTATGAAGAGATTTTTAGTTTTTTTTAAACAATTTAAAGAATATAAGAATTTGATAACAAATACAAAATTAATGAGGATTATAATTGCAGGATTTATTTCTTCTCTAGGCAGTAAGATAAGTTATTTTGCACTTTTGATTAAGGTCTATGGACTTTCAAACGGTAGAATACAGGACTTGGGATTTCTTGCAATGGTGGAGATGGCTCCCTTTGCACTGTTTGGGGCTATCGCAGGAAGAGTGGCAGATAGATTTTCTAGAAAAAGGATAATGATAATATCTGATTTACTAAATGCAGTCGTTACAATATCAATATTATTTATAAGTGATATTAACCTTATATATGTAACTGCATTTTTAGCATCCTTTGTTAATGTATTTAGGCAGCCAGCTCAAAGTGCATTAGAGCCAAATCTTGTGGACAAAGAGGACATAGCACTTATGAACTCCTTTAAATCCTTAGCAAATAACTTTACTCATATAATTGGTTCAGCCTGTGGGGCAGCTATTGTTGGTTTGGCTGGGGTTAAATTGTCCTTTATAATTGATGGTATATCATTTGTTATATCAGCATTAATTATTTCCACAATATTTATAAATGAAAAGCATATTGAAGAATTACAAAATTCTGAAGAGGTTTTAATTAAAGAAAGTTTAAGCAACAGATTAGTTGAAGGTTTTAGGATTTTAATGAGTGATAAAAGTGTAAAGCTTATGACCATAATAGACTTATATATGACCTTTGCAATGAGTATGCAGGGTACTCTTATATATGTATTTTTAATCGAAGGATTAAAAATGACCAAGGAGGAAGCAGGAAGGGCTTGGGGAATTCTACTTGCAAGCCTTGGAGTAGGAGCAATATTTGGAAGTATGGTTATTGGAGTTCTTGTTAAGAAGCAAAAGAATAGATTTAAATTATTTCTTAATGTATTAATATTTGATGCGGTTTGTTTTGCAATATTTATTCTAAACACCTATTTTCCAGCTTCAGTAGTTATATTTGGATTCCTTGGCTGCATAGGAACTGCTCATGGGATAATACTAAACACAGTTTTACAGGATTCAATTCCAGATGAGAAAAGAGGCAAAGCCTTTGCAATGCTTGGAACTCTTAGTAGTCCAATAGGGATATTATCTATATTTGCAGGAACAAGCCTTGCGGCACTAATTTCTGCAAAATACGTTCTTCTAATTGCAGCAGCTCTTGAACTTTTAATAGCTGTTGGGGTTAGATTTACAAAGGCGTATAGGGAGTATAACACTTTTGTAAGTGAAGATGTGCAGTTAAATATAGATAAAGTGGTTTAATTGAAAGACCTGCAGCTTAATGCTGCAGGTCTTATGAATAGTGTGCCCGGCATGGGTGACAGTTTGGCGGTGAAAGTCCGCTATGGGCTTGGTAGTGGGAACCATTAGCC
>NZ_AZQP01000082.1 GCF_000601455.1 Fervidicella metallireducens AeB | reverse complement strand
TAAGAGCACATCAAAATGATGTGCTTTTTTATTTTAATTAATTAAAGTATCTGGATACGAAAAAAATTCACAAAAAACACAGAAAAGAGATTTATAATATAGATAGGAAGGTAGGTGGAAAAATGCATGAAAAAATATTAGTAATTGAAGATGATTTTGATATCCAAGAAATTATCAGTGAAACGCTCTCTGCAAATGGTTACAAGGTTGAATTAGCGGAGGATGGTTTGGTTGGGATAGAGAAATTTAATAAAGAAAAATATGACCTAATTATTTTAGATATTATGATGCCCAAAATAAATGGATATGTTGTGTGTGAAATGATTAGAAAGGTATCAGATGTACCCATTATAATGTTAACTGCATTAGAAGAAGAACAGGATCAAATAAGGGGATTTGAATTAAAAATAGATGACTATATAACAAAGCCCTTTTCAATAAATTTGTTACTTAAAAGGGTAGAGGCGGTACTTAGAAGAACAAACAAAGATTACGAAGATCATAGAGTATATTTTGAAGAAATTGCGGTTGATAAGAGTAGTTATCGTGTTTGGGTTAATAATGAAAATGTAGAGTTAACAACTAAGGAATTTGAAATTTTAGAAACATTAATAAGAAATAAGGGAAGGGTTTTAACAAGGGAAGTTTTATTAGAAAAAATATGGGGATATGATTTTTATGGAGATGCACGGGTGATAGATACACATATAAAAAATTTGAGGCATAAGCTTAATACAGACTATATTAAAACGATTAGAGGTGTTGGTTATAAACTTGAGAAATAGAATTAAAAAAAGTATAACATATAGAATATTTGTCATCACAAGTATTCTGTTAGTGGTAACTTCTTTAAGTATCTATTTAATACTATATTTTCTGATGCCCAATTATTACTTCATTTACAAAAAAAATAGCTTGGAGAGAGGGCTAAATAACCTATCAGATAAGCTTAAAAATATATCTGTGGATGAAGGGGTGTACTATCTAGATGAATTCGCAACAAATAATAATGTATCTATGGTAGTAGTTGATAGTAATGGATATATAGTGTACTTTCCTTCCGAGATAACCAAATTCTTTTATGGAAAACCCCATAAAGAATTTTCAACTCCCTTTAGCTATAATATACCTGATAGAGAAGAATCAGTTAACGGTAGTAAAGGTAAAAAAAATTTATCAAGATACACATGTTGGAAAGAAATTACATTCGCAGAAGACCCACAGGTATATACAGTGCTTGTTACTGCACGTTTACAACCAATTGATGAGGCTTCAAAGGTGTTAGTAATGTTTATGCCCTATATTGGTATGATAGTATTAATTGTTTCGGTAACAGGAGCTTTAATATATTCTAAAATAATAGCCCAACCATTAATTAGAATAACCAATGTAGCGAAAGAAATGGCAAAACTTAATTTCGACAAAAAATGCATTGTTACAGGAGAGGACGAAATAGGTGAATTATCCAAAAGTTTAAATGAATTATCTTATAATCTACAAAAAACCATGACAGAACTTAAAGACGCTAATGAAAAGCTAGTTAATGACATTGAGAAGGAAAGGGAACTTGAAAAGAAGAGAAGAGAGTTTTTAGCAACTATATCCCATGAACTTAAGACACCAATAACCATCATAAAAGGTCAGCTTGAAGGTATGATCGCTAACATAGGTGTATACAAACAAAGAGACAAGTATTTAAATAGATCTCATCAAGTTTTAATGGATATGGAAAACATGGTGAAGGAAATATTAGAAATATCAAAGATAGAGTCGGATGGATTTAAACCTAATTTAAAGGAAGTCAATATTTCTAATTTGATTAACAGTTTAGTCAATAGCGTCTCAGTTTTAGCAGAAGAAAAGAATATAGATATGATTATGAATATAAGTGATAATTTATTTGTATATGTAGATGAGATGTTAATTAAGAAGGCAATAGCAAATATAATTAATAATGCAATAAATCATACAAACAGAGGAGAAAAGGTTTACTTAAATTTAGTTGAAAAAGAAGAACACATAATATTTGAGGTTGAGAATACTGGTGTTCATATTGAAGAAAAAGAATTAAGTGAAATTTTCAAACCATTCTATAGATTAGAGAAATCTAGAAGTAGAAGTACAGGGGGAAGTGGTTTGGGGTTATATATTGTAAAAATGATATTAGATGCCCATAACATAAGATATAAAATGAATAATACAGAGCTTGGTGTTATGTTTCAGACATCATTTCCAAAACTTAAAATAAGTCAGTAATGATTTGATGGAGTCCAAAGGACTCCTTTTTTATATATAAAAGAAATGATATGACAAGACTATAAAACATAAAAAGAACATATATACTTCACATAAAATACATAATTCTATTATAAAATCTCCATTGTGAACATGTAAAAATTTACATTGAATCATTATAGCTTGGGAGGGTAAAATATGAACTTTTTGAAGAGAGCGTTTCTAAGTGTAACCAAAAGAAAAGCAAAATCAATTATATTAATATTGGTATTAGGTTTAATAGCTAACTTAGTATTAGCTGGATTATCAATACAGACAGCTACGAAAAAATCTGGAGAGCTGGCAAGAAAAAAGCTAGGTGGAACAGTGATACTTCAGGCAGATATGAGAAAATATATGCAAAGTCTTAGAGAATCAGGATACAGCGAGGAAAAAAGACCAGAGGCACCACAATTATCAATTGAAGATGCAAATAAATTGATTAAATTAAACCATGTATCTGGATATAATTACATATCCTCAGCATTGGTAGAAGCTGATGATTTTAAACCTGTCGATGTGGAGACAGCTCAGAGTAATGATAACAGCAATAACAATAGAAGATGGATGAGAATGGGTATGGGAGAGGGTCAAAATATGGCAAATGCTAATATATCCCTTTCTGGTGCACTTTTCTCAGGATTATTAACAGAATTTACAGAAGGAACTAATAAATTAATTGAAGGTAGACACTTTACTGATGAAGATAGAGATAAAAATGTGGCTATAGTTGAAAAGAATCTTGTAGAAAAGAATAGTCTAAAGATTGGTGATAAAATAAAGATAAAATCTCTAGATGGAAAACAAAATATACTGTTTAAAATCATAGGAATATATGAGGCAAATACAAATAACGTAAATAATATGGGAATGAATTTATCATTTATGAGTCCGTACAATAAAATATATGTTCCATATATAACAGCATCAAAACTAAAGGTATCAAATATGGTTACTACTTCAACAAATACAATTGAGAGTGCCATTTACTATATAGATGATCCAATTAATGTTGAGAACTTTAAAAATGAGGCATTGAAAGCGAATATCGATTTTACCAAATTCAAATTGGATGCCAATGATTCGCTATATAAACAGATGATGGGGCCAATAGAAAATGTAGCTTCATTTTCAAAAACCATTGTTTATATAATTACATTAGCTGGGGCAGCCATTTTAGCACTTATAATTATATTATCACTAAGGGATAGAAAATATGAAATTGGAGTTTTATTATCAATGGGTGAAAGCAGGATAAAGATTATTGGCCAATTGGTAGTAGAAACGTTAATAATTACATGTATAGCATTCACAATATCAACTTTCACGGGTAAGGTGGTAGCACAAGAATTAGGTGATATTCTGTTAAAAAATGAAATAAAAGTTTCACAAACGCTAGAAGATCAAGAAGTATTCGGAAGGCAGCAAGGATTAAGAGTTGGACCAGGCGGAATTGTAAGGAACTTAAAAGTTGAACCTGTAGATGAATTTGATGTAAGTGTAACGGCAAAGGATATGAAGAAATTAAGTTTGATAGGAATACTGATAGTATTTATCGCAACATTTTTACCAGCTATTTCAATATTAAGGTTTAATCCAAAAACAATTCTTACTAGAAATGAATGAAGGGGGTTAGAAAAATGAACACAGTACTAGAGTTTAAGAATGTAAGTTATTACTATCAAAATGGTAACAAAAAGATAAATATTTTAGATAACGTAGATTTTAGTTTTGAAAAGGGTAAATTTTATACAATACTTGGGCCATCTGGCTCAGGTAAGACAACTGCGTTAGCATTAGCAAGTGCTTTAGACACTCCTAAAAGTGGTGAAATATTCTATGAAGGAAAGAATATAAAACAAATAGGGCTAACCAATTATAGAAATAAAAAAATAGGAATAGTTTTTCAATCATATAACTTAATAACATATCTATCAGGATTGCAGAATGTATTGATAGCTATGGAAATCACAAAAAACAAGATAAAAAATAAGAAACAGAAAGCCTATGATTTGATAGAAAAATTTGGACTAACAAGAGAGGAGGCAGATAGAAACATACAAAAACTAAGTGGCGGCCAACAACAGAGAATAGCTATTGCAAGAGCAATTTCAACAGATGCAGATTTAATTTTAGCGGATGAGCCAACAGGAAACCTAGATCAGGATACAGCAAAAGGAATAGTAGATATTTTTAAAACTTTAGCACATGATGATAATAAATGTGTAATTGTCGTGACACATTCAACGGAAGTAGCAAGGGAAGCAGATGTTATTATAAATCTTAGAAATGGAAAACTTATTGTTGTGTAATTAATATAGGTAAGTCAGATAAGTAAGGGGAGATTTCTACATAAAAAATATTTTTTAAACTGTCTGGCTTGACCTTATTGAACTGATTTTTGATACTTTTATATATTATGTGAGCAAAAAAATTTAATGCTTATTATTTTATGGATATTATGGTCAAAGAATGTATAAAACACATCCTGGAGTATCATATGTCGAAATACAAAGAATTTGGAAGCAATATCAAGAAAAATTAATATAATTTATGATATAGTTGATATATAATGTGAATCTATGGTTATTATT
>NZ_AZQP01000081.1 GCF_000601455.1 Fervidicella metallireducens AeB | reverse complement strand
GGTGTTCCTGTTGTATATGGATATTCTGTTTTGGTTTTTATATTACCACCCATATCATATACATATACAATTGTTTTATTAAGTATTTGGTTATCTTCCCTCGTAAGTTCATTTAGCTCATTGTAATAATACTTTATTATTTTTCCATCTTGCGTTATTGTTTCAATGTTTCCATTTGCATCATATGTGTAATTGATGCTCTTACCATTGTTATTAATTGATGCAAGCATATTTGTTGTATAACTGGTATCTGTTTTGGAATCTATATAGCTAAATGTAGTATTATAATTAAAGCTGCCTGTGTTTAAAGTTTTGCTATTCAATCTTCCAATAGGGTCATATAAAATATCCAATGTCCTACTGTTTGGTAGTGTAACCTTTTTAAGTCTATCATCCCTATCAAAATCATAGATAGTAGTATATTTTTGAGTACCAATATTTTCTATAATTTTTGTTCCATTACTGTTATTATCGTATTCAAAACTTGTATTATTGCCTTTTGAGTCTTTCACTTTAATTATCTTATTATTACTGTCATAGTAGTATTTATAGGTTACTCCATTTACTAAATCTTCTTGATAACCTAAATTACCACTAGCATCAAATTCAAAAGTGAATATTTGGTTATTGTAATAATTAATTGATGTAATTCTATCAAGGTTATCATAATCAAATCTAACTATATGACCATTTCCATAATTTGCTTGTATTAATTTACTTGTTCTGGGTTCATATATATTGGTTACTAATGCTTGATTTCCAATTAAAACTCCTGTTTTATTACCCAATGAATCAAAATTAAAATTGTAATTAAATCCATTATGAATTATTGTTTTTAGATAGTCATTTTCATATCTATATGCATTCTTTATCTGTTGGTCATCCACTGTCTTTGTTACATCTGTTAACCTATCAAGGTTATTATCATATGAATAGTAGGTTGTTTTGTTTTTAGGATCCATTACACTATCCAATGTGCCTTTAGCAATGTTGTAATTAAATATAACTGTATTTCCTGTCGCAACATCCTTAACAGTTTTTAGATAATTTTTGTCGGAAGTATATGTTAATTCCTTCCTTATACCCCTACCATTATAATTACGATAATAATCATGGTTATCAGTAACGCACAAATTTCCATAACTATCATAGTAAAAATAATTTATTATATTTTCATTTGAAACGGTTTCAGTTAAATTATGTTTAGTATCATAACTTGATGTAACATAGTTTCCTTTAGGATTGATGATTCTAGTTATATCATTTGCTTGATTATATTCTAACTGTGTACTTTGATTCAATATATCAGTTTGAGAAATCAAATTTCCTTTAGAGTCATATTTATAATCAATTCCATAACTTTCTTTATATAGTTGGATACCATCAATATATGCACTGTTAACTTCACCGCCATAATTAAATGCAATTTCTTTTATTGTATAATCATTTGGCATAACAATACTATCACAAAGATATTGCCAATCATTTACATATCGATTCAATGGTATTTTAAATTCTTTTAAACTTGGAGCATAATAAACAATGTATATATAGGCACTTTCTTCGTTAGGTCTTCTTGCGGCACAATTTGCTTTTATCCATGCACCAAATGTTAGTGTATCTCCTGCTTTGCCAGAAATATTTTGTGTTTGTTTTACTTGTTTACTTTTATTTACTTTACCATTAATTTTAAAACATTTATTGTTTAACCCTGAGGGATAATCACTATCCGATAGGAGTACAACTGCATCTTCAGTATCACAACTTAAATCTTTACTCCAACATAAAGGTTCTGCTCCTCCATACGTAAAATCACTATTTTCTATTATATTATATCTATTTGCAATAGAGCCTTCTTCCAACTGTAAGCAGTCAAAATATGCTGTACCTGTTTCTCCCTCAACACCTGCAATTACACTGATATTTTCATTTGTTGAATCTTGAGGCAATATGAAAGTAACTTCATATCTCCCCCACTCATTTGTCCCATTAATGAAAGATGATTTAATATTACTAATAGTCCCTTTATTATCAAAATATTGTATTGAGATATATGCTCCTTTATTACTTGTATTCGTTATACCGTTTGTTTTAACAAACCCTGATAAAGTATATTTTTTCCCTTTACTTAAATTTATTTGTTGATAATAATTATGACATCCATTTACATTATCTTTTTTTATCTTTAATGATCTATTACCTAAATATTGTGCTTCTGTCGTAAATTCTGCTGAAGCAATTGAACCACCTGAACTATTTTGAAGCCAACCATCCTCAGCTTCTATATTATGATTTAAAATGTAATTTGTTACTGTTTTTTGCAACTTTGATTGCAATGACAGTTTATTATTTATATTGGTGCCCCTATAATATTTATAATATTGTGCATTACCTTGTGAATCAGTTATACAAGTAGTATTTCCATACTCATTAAATTGGTAAAGATTTTTTCTTCCTGTTTCATCTATAAATGTTGTTGAGCTTGTTCCATATACCAATTGCAGCTCTTTACCTATTGTGCCATCTGTATGTTTTTCAATTATTTTTTTAATTTTATTGGGAATCGGATCATAATATTGGAATTCACATTTATAGCCATCAAAATTAACTGCAGATACTAAATTATTTTTTGAATCATAATTATATGTTGTACACTTATTATCAGGATAAGTAATTTTCACAAGCTTGTCTTCACTGTATTCATATACCATTAATCTATTTGATGGATCTTTTATACTACTTAATTTGCCATTTGTATAACTAAAAATTGCTGTTCTCCCCACACCATCAATGACAGAACTTATAGTGTAATCAGGATTATAATTTATCTCCATAGCATTTCCGTTATTATCCACAATTTTTCTAAGGTATCCATTGCTATCAAACAGTGAATAATTTCCTTTTGTATCTTTAACTTTATATCTCCATAAATCTGAGCCTGAATACTTTATGAAAATTAAACCTAATCCATCCGTGTCATTTGGTACTAATCCATCTTCATCTGATGGGTTTAAAACTGGGCTAAAATAATGCTTTGTGCCATCTTCATCAATATAGATTGAGCCATCAATCCTTTTACTTAAATTTAGCCTCCATCCTAAACCTAAGCTACTATTTATATTTTTTTCGCTACTATTATAAACATGTGTTAATGCAATAGGCATCCTATTGCCATTCATACTTAAATCATTATGAACAAAAGTAAGATTTCCATTATTATCATTTACATAACCCGTACCAGCTCTCCCTGCACTCTGTGAATGATATGTAAAATAATCTTCCAATCCCAAATTGTTTGAATAAGATACCTGTAAACTTGGTGTCCCTGTATTCTCTATGTGACCAACGGTACACAATGAACAGCTCGTATCCGCCGTATCACAATTTAACATCAGACCATAATTATTTCCATAGGTATACCAATCTTGTACTATATTAGTTATTGTCCAATATTGTAACTCATAGTCATTACTATTATTATTTTTTACCCATGATAGACTATTAATATTTTCATCATATTCTGGCTGGTTATTCCATGTAATTGTGTTTTTATCCCAAGGTCCTAGAGCCTTATGGACATAAATATAATCAAAACTCCCCCAAGGAGATAAGTAATATTGCAAATAAATATTTGCTTGAGTTACTTTATCTGCTGTTGTTAAGGTTGGAAGACTAAAACTTAAATATGTTCTCATATTATCAGCCAAAACAAAACCTTGATTAGCTCCATTAAAATCAGGAGATGATTTTCTTACATATGCCATATTAATATTTTTATTATCTATACTAAACGAATAAATATATGGATCTATCGTTACTGGATAGGCCCTGTCAGCATCATTTAGCCATTCTTTATCAGGTTTAAGAATTAACTTATATTTATTATTATCCAGAACTATTTGTACATCAATTTTTGTGCTTATATTTTTCTTTTCATCAAACATAAATGGAGCTGGCATTATAAATATGACTTCTTTTTTATCTCTTTCATCGTAAAATTTAATTGAATTATCCTCATTTTTCTCCATAACTAAATTCTTTAAATTCAAGTTAAATATAAATTCAGGAATATCAGTATTTTTGTTTAAAATGATATTTTCTTTTATATTCTCAGATTGAATATCGTATTTTATATCAATGTCCTGAAATGCATTTTCAAAAATCACTGATGAATTTAGTTTAGATAGCTTTGTAAATTTTTCATCAGCTGATATCGTCTCTGATGAATTAGCTAATGTAATTACCTTTGCTTTTGATTGCTGTGTATTTTCAATATTCCAAGAAATTTCATATTTATCTTTCTTTATAGATACCAGCTTATTTGATTTTAAATTTTTTGCTACTTTAAATTTTATATCATTATCTTTATTTGCTATTGTTTCATTTCCATTTTCATCTTTATCATCAATTAAAGTATTATCAATGTCTTTCCATCGACCATTTTCTTTATAATGTACTGCTGTTGAATATGAACATGCTACATAAGTACCATCATCCTTGATAAAGTGTTTAACATTTTTCTCCCTTTTCTCAATTGATTCTCCTACAATTTTAGATTCTTTATTTCCAATTTCATTTGTTTGTTGTGATTGATTTGTTACTTCAGTTGATTTTTTATCTTCTTTAGCAAAAACCTTATAATCTACTAATGTAAATAAAAAAGTTATTAATAAGAACAATGCCAAGATTTTGTTATATTTTTTCATTATATCCCCCTGTAAAAAGCTTATTGATGATTTGTAATTCATTTAATTCAACTAAAATTATATTACACTTTGTTACTCCTTATCAGTTATACACCTCCAATTCAAAACAATTATACTATTATATTGTATTTATGTAAATATTTTGTCATATATCTGTATTTACTTTT
>NZ_AZQP01000080.1 GCF_000601455.1 Fervidicella metallireducens AeB | reverse complement strand
AACTTTCCTTAAAGGTTCGATTAAGACGCTCTATCATTTGTTTAAATGGACGAAATTCTTTGGAGACCTCGTCATCATTGGTAAGACCAATGACTTGAGTAATATCCAAGGTAAGTGGATTTTCTTGTTTCAGAGAAATTTGCTGAGCACGTAGTTTGTGCTTGTATTTCTCGTTATTTTTGAGAACCTCTGAATCCACAGATTTTAGGTTCTTCAAGTAGTAGGAGCAGCTATCGTTGACGCATTTGTGAACAATGAAGAAAGAGCGATGCTTTTTAGGAGAAAGAGCATGTCCGCAATATGGGCATTTAGGTTTAAGAGGCTTAGTGGCAAGCTTTCATGTAATAAAGGTCTGCCCACAGACCTTGCATTGAAACTGACCTTTTCTGCCATTGTTATCGTAAATATAATGGTGAGGCGCACCACATACAGGGCAAATAGTATCAACAGAAATAGACTTACCATTGCGTCGTTGGACAGTCTTAAGGGGTTTTCCGTGTTCAAGCTCATAACTTGATATATAAAGAAAAAAATTTTAAAAGGGGTGTAAAAATCTTTACACTACCAAGTTTTTACAGGAGAATATAATGAAAAAATATAACAGAATCTTGGCATCGTTCTTATTAATAACTTTTTTATTTACATTAGTAGATTATAAGGTTTTTGCTAAAGAAGATAAAAATTCAACTGAAGTAACATCTCAATTGCAACAAACAAATGAAATTCAAAATAAAGAATCTAAAATTGTAGGAGAAGTAATTGAGAAAAGAGAAAGGAATGTTAAACACTTTTTAAAAGATGATATGACATATGTAGCATGCTCATATCCAACAGCAGTACATTATAAGGAAAATGGTCAGTGGAAAGACATTGATAATACTTTAATAGATAATAAAGATGAAAATGGAAATGAAATAATAGAAAATAAAGATAATGATATAAAATTTAAAATAGCAAAAAATTTAAAATCAAATAAGCTGGTATCAATAAAGAAAGATAAATATGAAATTTCCTGGAATATAGAAAATACACAGCAATCAAAGGCAAAAGTGATTACTTTAGATGATCCATCAGAGACAATATCAGCTGATGAAAAATTTACAAAGCTATCTAAACTAAACTCATCAGTGATTTTTGAAAATGCATTTGAGGATATTGATATAAAATATGATATTCAATCCGAGGATATAAAAGAAAATATCATTTTAAACAAAAAGATTGATAATCCTGAATTTATATTTAATTTGAATTTAAAAAATTTACTTATAGGGAAGAGTAAGGATAATTCAATTGTTTTTTATGATGGAAGTGATAAAAAAGAAGTCATATTTAAAATGCCTGCATCATTTATGATTGATGCAAATAAGAATACAAGTGCAAAAATTGATGTGCAAATAGTTCAAGATAAGAATAAATGTAGTTTGATTTTTAGGCCTGATAATGAATGGCTAAAAGAGCCTGATAGGGCTTATCCAGTAACGATAGATCCATATATTGATTCCTTTAGTATTGATAATGAAAATATTAATATGGCATCTGTATGGAAATCATCACCAGACTTAAATAAAGCTAATCAAGGATATGTTTTGGCTGATAGTATGAGAACTTATTTAAGCTTCAACCTTCCAACTTTAACAACGGCAGATAAAATAACTCAAGCAAACATTTATTTGCAGTATTACTTATCTCCTTGGGGTAGGTTTGATTATATTTATGTCCATAAGGCTCTAGGACCTTGGAATAAAAATACTATTACATGGAATAATCAACCAGAATGTGATAAAAATATTAATAGTCTATCATGGGTAAAAAATAATAATAGTAATGACTATGAGTTACAATATTGGACAATAACTAATATAGTACAAGATTGGTACACCTATGGGAATAATTATGGTCTAATGTTAAATTGTGATACTTCAGATACGAGCTGTTCATTTTGCACTGTTGGTCACATAGATAATACAGGAACTCCTAGCTTACAAGTATTTTACTCAAGTAATTTGGGATTAGAAGACTATTTTACATATCATTCACAGAGTGCAGGGCGAGCGGGTACTGGTTATGTAAATGATAACAATGGAAACCTTACTTTTGTTCATAATGATTTAAGTATGAATGGCAATAGGATGCCTATTGCATTAACACATGTTTATAATAGTAGCGAAAAAAATATAAATAGTAGTTTGGGTTTAGGGTGGAGGCTAAATTTAAGCAAAAGAATTGATGGTTCCACTTATATTGATGAAGATGGTACAAAGCACTATTTTAGTCCAGTTTTAAATCCATCAAATGAAGATAGTTTAGCACCAAACGATACTGATGGATTAGGTTTGATTTTTATAAAATACTCAGCATCTGATTTATGGAGATATAAAATCAGAGATATAAAAGGAAATTATTCTCTATATGATAATAATGGATACCTGAGGAAGATTGTAGATAATAATGGAAATTCTATGGATATAAATTATAATACGGATTACACTATAAGTTCTGTTATTGATGGTGCGGGGAGGACTGTAATTTTTTGTTATAAAAATGGTAAATTAAGTAGTATAAAAGATCCATCAAATAGGTTAACGGCATATGAATACAGTGAAGATAAGCTTGTAAAAATTACTTATCCTGATAATAAGTATACAACATATAATTATGATTCAAATAATAATTTAGTATCTGTGGTTAATTTTGATGGCTATAAATCTGAATTCGAATATTATAATCCGATTCCTAATAGAATAAAGAAAATAATTGAAAAACATACAGATGGTACAATAGGTAAAGAGCTGCAATTGATATATGGAACAAGCTCAACAACATTTATAGATGAAACAGGAAGAAAAAATCTTTACCAATTTAATGAGTATGGTAACACTACTTGTATAACTGATTCACAAGGTAATGCACAATATTATAAATATTACAGGGGTACTAATATAAATAATAAATTGTCATTGCAATCAAAGTTGCAAAAAACAGTAACTAATTATATTTTAAATCATAATATAGAGGCTGATGATGGTTGGCTTCAAAATAGTTCGGGTGGTTCAATTGCTTCAGCAGAATTTACAACTGAAGCACAATATTCAGGCAATAGGTCATTAAAGATAAAAAAAGATAATGTAAATGGATGCCATAATTATTATCAACAAATAAATTTAAGTAAAGGAAAAAAATACACTTTGTCGGGGTTTGTTAAAACAAACGCTATAACAAACACAAGCAATAAAGGAGCATATATCTCAATACAATATTATGATAGTAAAGGAATTTTAAAAAATATTAATTCATCCTTTATTAATGGAACAAATGAGTGGGGGAGATATGAAGTTACTTTTATATTGCCTCAAGATTCTACAAATGAGAATGTTAGTGTAATCGCAGGTGTTGAGGGAGAAACAGGTATAGCATATTTTGACTGCTTACAGTTAGAGGAAGGTGCTATTGCAAATAGATATAATTTAATAGAAAATAGTGATTTTACATATGGAGGAGTGGACCCTATATATTGGAGTAAGGACTTAAGTTGTGATACTGGAGATGCAGTTGTAGTACTATCTGATAGTGGTTACCCTTCAGGGTTAAACAATAAATGTTTTAATATTAATGGTAAAGTTAATAAAAGTAAACAAATAAAGCAAATACAAAATATTACTGGAAAAGAAGGAGATATACTAACATTTGGTGCATGGATAAAAGCAAATTCTGCTGCAAGAAGACCTAATGAAGGGAGTGCGTATATATACATTGCTTACTATACTCCAAGTTATAAAGAATTTAAAATACCATTGAATCGATATGTAAATGATTGGCAATATCTATGTGATAGCATTGTTATGCCATATGACTATACAATAAAAGAAATTGGGTTTAATTATGCTGGCGAAGTTAATAGTGCATATATTGATGGTATTCAACTATATAAAGAAAGTTTTGGAAGTGGTTACAAATATGACTCTAATGGAAACTTGACTTCTGAAACTAATATATTGAATCAAAGTACACAGCTAGAATATAATACGACAAATGATGTGACTAAAATAAGTAGTCCTAAAGGAAATTATTTTTCTGCAGCTTATGATAGTAAACATAATTTGACTCAAACCGTTTCAAATGAAAATTTAATAAATTATTTTTACTATGATAGTTATGGAAATTTGTGTGTTAAGGATAACCATGATTCTTATCGTAATCATAATGGTAGGGGTATAAGGCAGGACTTAACATATACTTCGGATAAAAATTATCTTAAAACAGTTAAGGATGCAGCTACGGGTAATACAGTTACATATAATTACAACACTACTAAAGGTACAATAGATAGCATAATGGATCCTAAAAACAAAACAACTTACTATGCATATGATAATGTCCTTGATAGGTTAACAGATGTAACAAAAACAGTGGATGGTCAACAGACAACAAATAGCTATAGATATGAAAATGACTATCTCAAAACAATAATTCATAATGGATTTAATTATAATTTTAACTTTGACTCATTAGGTAATAATACAGGAGTTTTAGTAGGAAACCAAGCATTAGTAAATAGTACATATGAACTTAGAACAAGTAAACTATTACAAACAACTTATGGAAATGGTCATATAATAGGATTCAATTATGATAACCTTGATAGAATTACATCAATAAAATATAACAATAATCCATTATTCAATTACGAATTTGATGCTAGTAGTAATTTGGGTTATCACGAAGACTTAGTAATTGGAGTAACCTATAGATACTACTATGATAGTAATGATAAAATAGTTAAAGTGGTAGATTCAAAAGGTAATAGTATAGGTTTTGAATACGATAATAACAGTAATGGAACAAAAGTTATTGATAATATTGGTACTCAAAAATATACGT
>NZ_AZQP01000079.1 GCF_000601455.1 Fervidicella metallireducens AeB | reverse complement strand
AATAGAGAATATATTAATTGGAATAAGAACAGAAAGGATTTAATAATGCAACAGATAAATTACAATGGTGAAAGTTTTCAATATAGATTAATAAAAAAGAAGAAAAAAAATATAACAATTAGGATAACAAAAAATGGAGAGGTAGTTGTAACATCTCCGATTTATGTAGATGAAAAATATATATGCAAATTAGTTGAAAGTAAAGCAGAATGGATTATCGATAAAATAAAAGAAATGGAAAAAGTAAAAAAGCAGGCAAAAAATATTGAATATAAGTCAGGTAGTGCAATTGAATATCTAGGCGAAAAACTTATTCTAGATATAGCTGAAGCTAATGTGAATAAAGTCAGCATTTATATTGATGGAAATAAACTATTTATTAAATTGCCAAAGGATAAAGGCAATATATTTAGTCAACAAATTTTAAAAACAGAGATATCAGAATGGCTCAAAAATCAGGCTAAAATAATACTTAAAGAGAGAGTTGAATTTTTAAGTGAAAAAAATAATCTTATACCTAACCGTGTTGTAGTTAAGGAGCAAAAAACCATATGGGGAAGCTGTTCAAATAAAAGGAATATTAACTTAAACTGGCGCCTTGTAATGATGCCCATTGAAGTTATTGATTATGTTGTTGTACATGAACTATGCCACCTAAAACACCACAACCATTCAAATAATTTTTGGAGTTTGGTAAAGGAAATTATGCCAGACTATGAGGTGAAGAAAAGGTGGCTAAAAGAAAATGGCGGTAGGATAATGAACATATAAAACGCACTGATTAAGGGGAGTAAATAAATCTGTGTATTAAGATTGGGAGTAACCCATTAAAGCAAGCTTAAAACCTGGCTAAATAAGATATTTGTGCTTAGTTTTTATAAAAGTGGATGGACTTCAAATCGAAATTGTGGTTCATTTTTAGTCTTATATAAGCATATTTTTGCCATTTAGACTAATATCTTAATATTAGCTTAACCCACTGAAGTGCCTTTGCATATTATAGAAATGAAGTAATTTTATTGAGGTTTTTCATGAATAAATTTTTTATTTGTCCCTTTGTATCAGTAGAAGAATATAATAGGTACAGAAGACAGTTTAAAATGCTAACAAGGGATGAAAGTCAAAAGGTATTTAAAGCTGAAATATTAGATTTTAAACAAGGAGATGTAAATGGGGATGGTTTTAAGGATAACGTGTTTTTAATTGGAAATAAGCCATATGGAGATGAAAGTCCATTTGTAGATAACATAACTTTAATTATACAATGTGGCAGAAGTCAAAGGTTTACAAGAGTAAATTTAAAAAACGATGCAGGATACAACCCAACTATTTTTCTGGGAAATTTTACAAATGACAGAGGGGAGGAAATTTTGATTACAATAGATACAGGGGGAAGTGGTGGTACTATATATAGTTATGTTTACTCCTTCCTTAATAATGATTTAAAGAAAATCTTTGATTCAGATAAGTTTAACGATGAATACATCTACAGGGTGAGTTATAGAGATAATTTTAAAGTTGATGTCATAAGTAAAAATTTGGCATACAAATATACTTTAGATATTGAATACAAGGGAAAGGAATATTTATCAGAAATATATGACGATAGCGGGAAACTAAAAGAGCCAATAGAAGGCTTTGTTAGACCACTGGGTGGACTTTATTCCATTGATTTTAACAGGGATGGTGTTTTAGAATTATACGCAGCACAGGGCATATCAGGTAGATATGGAGCAGATGGTTTAGGATTTGTTGAAACAATATTAAAGTGGAGTGGCAGAAGATTTGAAGCCGAGAGGCAATATGTAGCTATATTTGGATCAGAAATAAAAGTGTAAATAATTTATATTTTAGAAAAAAGTATTGTAAACTACAATTATACATGATACAATCTTAGTGAAAGGTCTTTAAATCAGTCCAGTGAGGCTGGTAAGAAAAGTAGATGGATATGTTTATATGTGTTAATGCGTCTATAACTTCTTACCAGCATGGTAAGGAGTTTTTTTATGCTAAAAACTTTTAAATCAGTACTGAGATACTGAAAAAGAAGGAGGAATTATAATGGAACAAAAAATTACAGCAAAAGAATTAACGATTCAGGAATTGTCAATATGGGAAAAGACAAAAAGGGTTATACTTGCAATTCAACACTTAATTGCAATGTTTGGAGCAACAGTTTTAGTTCCAATTCTTACAGGTCTTGATCCATCAGTTTCAATCTTTTCAGCAGGTCTTGGAACAATGATATTTCACTTGTGTACAAAGAAAAAAGTTCCCGTATTTTTAGGTTCATCCTTTGCATTCATTCCAGGAATACTGGCAGTAAAACAAGTATACAATGGTGATTTAAGATATGCACAGGGTGGAATTGTAGTAGCAGGTTTAATTTATATACTGGTTTCATTTTTAGTTGAAAAGATAGGTGTAGAGAAAATAAGAAAGGTACTTCCAGCCCAAGTTGTAGGACCAATGATAATGGTTATAGGTCTTAACCTTGTTCCAGTGGCATACGGAAGTGCAAAGACAAATTTTATAGTATCAATAGTAACTCTTGTAACTGCAGTATCAGTTACATTTTTAGGTAAGGGACTTATAAAGCAATTATCAATAATAATAGGGGTAACCGTTGGGTATATTCTATCAGCCGGAATGGGAATAGTAGACACAGCAGCAGTTAAAACCTCCCCGCTTTTAGCAGTACCAAATTTCACTCTTCCAAAGTTTGATGTTGCAGCAATAGCAATAATAGCACCAGTTGTTTTAGCAGTTTTCATGGAACATATTGGAGATATAACTACAAATGGAGAAGTAGTTGGAAAGGACTTCATTAAAGATCCAGGTTTAAATAGAACACTACTTGGAGATGGACTTGCAACAATGGTAGCAGGACTAATTGGAGGACCAGCAAATACAACATATGGAGAAAACACAGGTGTGCTTGCAATAACTAAGAATTATGACCCATCAATCTTAAGAATGACAGCAGTTTTTGCTATGATACTAGGATTTGTAGGTAAGGTTGGAGGATTCTTAAAGACAATACCTGTACCAGTTATGGGCGGAATAAGCTTTATGCTATACTCAATGATAGCACTAATAGGTGTTCAGACAATAAAGAACAGTAAAATTGAGTTTAATATAAAGAATATAATAATAATGGCAACAGTTTTAATACTAGGACTTATGCCAACCTATACAGGAATTAACATAGGAATTCCTGTTACAAAAACAGTGAGTATATCAGGTCTAAGTTTTGCAGCAATAGTTGGTGTTGTTGTAAATGCAGTGCTAAATAGAAAATAGAGAATTTAAGTGGTATAATAAAAAGAAATAACATAGCCGTAGGAGAGAAGTGTGCTTTCCTACGGTTTTAAAATCTTTATAGAATTTATTGACAAGGTTACAGCATTAAGGGTGTTTTAAATATTATTCAACAAAAAGTTTTTCATATTCATCAACATATTTTTCATCTAAACCTTCAACCAAATCATGAAAATGGGTTCTATCAACATTTCTTTTAATATGAGTATCTTTTATTACCTTATTAAGCACATTCAAAGCTTTTACAGCTTCGTATTTACTTATAATGTAATTTGAAATATTCAAAGCATGACCATCTCTGAATACAATTTTATAATATAAAGAGCCATTATAACGCCCCCTATCCTTTACTCCAATAAATACTTCTTTAATATCTGAATAATTATAATTCTTTTTAAAGGAACTAACTATACTATGCTTTTTTATTCCTTTATCAGAAAAAGAGTAAAAATTATTAGCAGAGAAACAGAACAAAATTAAATCGAAAGTAATCAGGATAAATATAGATATTGATAAAAATTTAGGTTTTGTTTTTCTGTTTATAATATTACCTGCAGGTCCAAGTTGAATCAGACCACCGCTTTTTTTATGATGTTGTATGGCAACAAAGTAGAAAATAACTAATATTACCAAGAGAGCTGGCAACATTATACTTACAATATAATTTACAAATGTTCCAGTTATAAGTATATACTCATTTATATCTACACATCTCCCAATGAAATAAAATCTTAATTTTTCTACACATAAAATATAAGCTAGAATAAATAAAATTGATAAAATAAAAAGAAAAAGTTTTTTAAAAAACTGCCATATTGAACTAACGTCAAGTAACCAGTTGAATAAGTTATACATAAATCCTCCTTAATAAACCTTGGTGAAAACTGATAGTAATTATATTATAATATAAAATAGCAATTCAGAACACAAAATATAATGAGCCTAAGAAAGGGGACATTTATGAATTTTTTCAAATATGGGGAAGATGAAATAAACTACCTGAGTAGTAAAGATGATAAGCTCAGAAAGTTCATTGAAGAAATTGGACCAATTAAGAGAGAAGTTATTCCTGATACTTTTCAGGCGTTGATATCAAGTATCGTTTATCAACAGATTTCAACAAAGGCTGGAGATACAGTTTGGAAAAGGTTAAATGATAGCCTTGTAGATTTAACACCTGAAAATATTATTAAAGCAACAGATGAGCAGCTTAGAGAATGTGGATTGTCAGGAAGAAAAGTATCCTATTTAAAATCCATAGCATTGGCAGCAAAAAATAAAACAGTTGATTTTGAAAATTTGCATATGTTATCTGATGAAGAAATAATTAAAAAATTAGTAGGTCTGTACGGGGTAGGTGTGTGGACAGCTGAGATGCTTTTGATTTTCTCTCTAAACAGAATGGATGTTTTAAGTTTCAACGACTTGGGTATTAAAAAGGGGCTCATGAAGCTCCATGGCTTAAATGAAATATCAAAGGAAGATTTTCAAAAGTTTAAGAAGATATATTCTCCATATGCTTCTGTTGCTTCTTTATATCTATGGGAAATTTGCAGATTGTAAAACTTAAGGCTGTGCAATGTTAGTTTGCACAGCCTTAAATTT
>NZ_AZQP01000078.1 GCF_000601455.1 Fervidicella metallireducens AeB | reverse complement strand
CCTTTGAATTTATGGAGGAGAATCTATGGATACACTTAAAATTCTTGAATTAATATTTTTAATAATTGTCACTGGAATGATTTTTAGTAAATTAAGTAAAATTCTTCACATGCCTGATGTTGTCTTATTCATATTAGGTGGAGTAATTCTTGGCCCTAGGGTTTTAAATTTAATAAATGCTGAAAGCTATCCAATTGGTAATGAACTTATTCTTACATTTGGTGCTGCTTATATTCTTTATGATGGAGGCCGAGAAATAGAACTAAAGGTTTTAAATAAAGTAAAATTGTCTGTACTAATGCTGGCTACCCTTGGAGTTCTTATTTCAACTTTTATAACTGGATATTTTTCATCTAAAATTCTACACATAGACTTTACCTATGCATTATTGTTAGGCTCAGTTATAGCCTCTACCGATCCCTCAGTTTTAGTTCCTCTATTTAAAAATATGAACATAAGTGATAAACTAAAACAAACAATTATATCAGAGTCCGCATTTAATGATGCTGCAGGCGCAATTATAACTTTCTCAATATTAGGTGTTATCACCGGCGGTGTTTTTTCTTTGCAAAAATGCATTTTTGATCTACTGATAACAGCTGGAGGCGGTATTTTAGTTGGGTTAATTGTAGGCTTTTTGGCATCAACTTTAATATCACATGATAAATATGCATACTTTCAGGAGCACCCTGCAGAAATGGGAATTAGTGCAGTTGTAGGTGCATATGTTATTGCAACTAAGCTTGGGGTAAGCGGATTTATGGCTGTTTTCATGGTCGGTATGGTTTGTGGAAATAAAAAGATTTTAAATATGTGGGTTCCTGATGAACAATATGTTACGCAGACAAGATTTAAAGAAGTTTTAACTATTATTTTAAGAATGATGATATTTATACTTTTAGGAACTCAAATAAACTTTACTGTATTATCTAAGTACTGGAAAGAAGCTTTTTTAATTGTAGGAGTATTGATTTTTATAGCCAGACCAATTTCAGCCTTTATTTCAGTAGTATTTGATAAAAAAGCAAATTGGAACTTCAGAGAAATTATTTATCTTATGTGGGTTAGAGAAACCGGTGTTATTCCTGCCGCCCTTGCAGGTATGCTGCTATCCCAGAAAATACAGCACGCTGAAATAATATCTTCAGTTACATTTATGGCTATTATAATTACACTGACTTTCCAGGCAAGCACCTCTAAGGCACTTGCAAACTTCCTAAAATTAAATAAGGCTTAACCAAGACTAAAATGTGTGCAGCTGAAACTCAGTATTACACAAAATTCAGTATGTATAACATTTATAATTTTAAAAACTAACCATACCATCTCAAATGTTTTTCCATATCATTGAGACGGTATGGTTTTTTAACGTAAGGGACATATCCTCATTACCATTGAACTAATCACTCTTAACCTTATTGAACAAGCTTTTCCCTTAATTTTAATACTTCTTCTTCCTTCAGCTTCGAATATTTTATTATTTTTTCAATAGGTTCTCCATCCTTTAACATTTCCATTGCCATTTCTATTTTCCCTTTTTCAATCCCTCTTCTCTAGCTCTTTCAAAAGTCTCTTTTATTGTCTTTGACATATTATTTCATATTTTTATTCTAATAAATATTCTCTTATACATTGATTTACTAGAAAACGAAACTTAACTGTCTTTATTATTTACTCTTTAATACTTTTAATATATCAGCTTCATAGCCATGATTTATATTCTTTAAAATCTCTATCCCATAGCTGCAATAGTCTTCAAGCTCTAAATTTAAGTAATTTTTAAAGACATCATTTAGTTTTCTATTGTTTTTCATATTTGACTTTATTTCTGCTTTAATCCTGTAAATTATGCCTATCTCCATGGGACTTTTTATTTTTTGAGAATAATAGTCAGCCTTTTTCAATCTATTTAATGCTTCTTTATATAATCCTTCCTTAACCTCCAAAAAAGACATATATCCTTCAGCTGTTGAGCGTCCCCATAGAGAATCCATCTCCTCAAATAACTTTAAAGCCTTTAAGAAATAAGTTTTTGCTCTATGATAATCCCCAATTTCAAAGGCTGCCTGACCTGCATTAGTATTAAACAAAGATAGTCCAGTTAATACCTTTTTCCCCTCAGTTATTGTTATTGCCTTGTCATAGTAACTTAAAGCACTTTGAAACTGCATATTATATCTTCTGATTTCTCCTATATAATTGTAAGCTGCTGCAATATTTAAAATAAATCTGTCATCATCTTTGCTTATAACTTCAAATATCTTTATTGATTGTATTAAAAGTTCCTCAGCCTCCTTAAAACTGCAGGACATTATTTTCCCAAGACCCTTAAGCCTTAGGAGAATTCCATATTCTTTTTTATCCACTAGTTTTGCTGCCATGGGTAAAGCAATTTCAAGATAATTATTCATTAAATCCACATCATGGGTTTGGATACCACAATATATCATCTGCCGATAACCCTTTAAAGCGTAATTGATATCTTCAATTTGAAGGGCATTGTTTATCATCCTCTGAATATATTCTTTTCCTTTAAGGTATTCTCCATCTCTTATAAAATATCTACCATACATATGATAAAGAACCATTTTATATTCTAAAATTTTTTTATGATCATTAATTTCATCAGCAACCTCATTTAAAAGAACTTCAATTTCATTTAAATACTCATTTACCTGTTCAGAATTTAAAAATTGACTCTTTAATATCGGCCCCCCATAGTTTATCACCGGGAAAAGTTCGTGGGCAAAATCTAAGCATATATCGGCATTTTTAATGCTATACTTTAAAGCTGACTCCTTGTTATTTGCATTTTTAAAATGATATATCAGCTTAGAATATGTTAATATATCTGTTTTATCATTCTTTAAATTTTTCTCCAGTAATTTTCCTATTTTATTATGAAGTATTTTCCGTTTTCCATATGATAACTGAAGATATATAAATTCCCTTAATTTCTGATGTGTAAAAACAAAACTTATACCGCTGTTATTTTCTATTTCTTTTATTATAAACTTTTTCTCTAATTCCTCTACTATATCAATTACTTCAAGCTCATCATTTCCTGTTAATTCAACAATAACATCAAGTGGAGCTTCGTCAAAAAACATGGATATTATTTTCAGCAGTTCCTTTCCCTTTTCTGATATATCAAGAAATCGGCTCTTTATTATATCCTGCATCTTTGATGACATTATATTTATACTACCGCTTTCCTTTATAGAATTTAACATTTCCACAAGAAAGAAAGCATTACCTTCAGTTTCCTGATAAATCTTATCCATAAGTTCTTCATTATTTGTACATTCAGGAATCACATTTAGTGAAAATTCCCTAACCTCTTCCTTTGTAAACCTTTGGAGATTTGTTTTTTCGATTTTATTATACTTTATCATAGTAGAAATAAAGCTCTCTATTTTATTTGTATACTCATTTCTACATGTACACAAAAAGAAAATATGGTTGTTTTCTCCATGTAGCAATATACTACTGAACAAGGAAAGACTTGTTGCATCCATCCATTGAATATCTTCAAAAACTATGATTACTTTTTTTATCGTTGAAACCTTTTTTAATACACCTATTATAGCTTCCTCAATAACCTGAAATTTCAAGGAACTTATTCCTTCAACAGGATTAACCCTTACAGTATCAGCATCATCATAAAAAATAGGAAATACAGAAGCTATTATATTTTTCCATACCAAGGGTACATCAATTTTTTCATTGTTAATAATATCCCATAGCTTAGAAAATACATTATTCCAAGGTTTTAATATATAATTTTCCTCTGCCTGATAACATTCTGCTTCTATTATGAACAAATCATTTTCAACTAAATCTATAAATTTTCTTTTTAATCTGCTTTTTCCCACTCCAGCCTCACCTATTATTACAGGTGCTTTATACTCTCTTGAATTTAAAAAACCATAGTAATTCATCAAGATTGTATTTAACTGCTCCTGCCTTCCGTAAAAAAACTCCTCTTTTTTCTTATTTTCATAGACTTTTGCAGATTTTAGTTCTATCGCCTTTTCATACAAAGCTCTGGTTTCTCCATCTGGATATACACCTAATTCATCCTGCAAGGTTTCAGTTAATTTTCTATATACATCTATAGCCTTATTAAAAGCACCAATATTTATAAAGGATTTCATTAAAATTCTATATGCTCTTTCATCAAATGCATCTATATTTATAATTTGTCTTCCATAGTTTTCTACTTTTTCATAATCATTGATGTCTATATAATGCTGTATTTTTTCATATAGTTTATTTATTCTATTTTGTCTTAAAATTTCTCTGGTTTTCAGCATCCAGTTTTCAAATTCTTCTGCATCCTTTACATAAAATCCTTGAAGGAAATCACCGGTATATTCGGTTAAAATTCCTTCATCACCCTTTAAATCTGTATAATCGCATTTCATTTCAATATATTCATTTAACATAACGATTGATTTTTGTGGTGAAACCAGAATTTCACCTTCAAAAGCCCTCTTAAGCTTATATAATGCATTCCTCAGATTTTTTTTGCCGTTTCTTCATCAATTTCATCCCATAAAAGACTTACCAGTTCATCCCTGGTAGCCTGCTTATTTACCACCAAATAATAAAACAAAGCCTCTGCCTTTTTAAAGGGAAATACTATATTTCTACCATTGCATAATACTCTTGGTGCCCCAAACAATTTTACATCAATCTGATCCATAATATCTCCCCCTTCCTTTGTAGTTATTATTCATGTATATTTTTAAAGTGCCTGTATCATCAATAGGACAACACAGACACTTTAATTTTATCACGATTTGTATATTCAATTCAAAATAATTTTAAAATATCAAAAAGGCAATAGGTGTCGTTATAATTAAAGTTAATAATGTTCTTTCAAACCAGATTATTATAATATCTGATAATTTTAATGGAATCTCTGTTGACATAATACAAGGTATTGATGCTGAGA
>NZ_AZQP01000077.1 GCF_000601455.1 Fervidicella metallireducens AeB | reverse complement strand
TTTTTTAATATAAGAAATCAACCCTCATTCATATCGTATCAGAAAATTTTACCAGAGTAAATAGAAATAGAAATGACATATTTTCTTCTTTAATCATTCAATTTTCGGAATAATAAAACATCTCTAGCCAAAATCATGCTTTTAAATTAGCATACCTTTGGTAAGTTGATACTATTCACTGGTTCAAAATTTTTCTTATATGTCCCTTTTCCTTTATACCAACACTTCTTTAGTTTTAACAATTTTATTTCTCCAACACCCTTGTCTGTAAATATAATAACCGTATAGGCATATAATTAGATTACTTGAACTCATAGAAAACCATATTCCCTGTGAACCAATTGAAGTAAAGTGCTTAAATAATAATATCATTGGCAGTCTTACAAACCAAAGTCTTCCTATTTCCATGTTCATAGAATATTTTGTATGCCCTGATCCCTGGAATACCCCTTGGAGTACGCTGAATATACCCATAAGTGGCATAGATATAGAAATATATTTCAGATAAACAATACTTTCCGTTATAACCCCTTCATCACCTGATTGCATAAAGAAACTTATTATCTCCCTGTCCCAGATAAGCATTAATATACATCCAACCATTGAAAATGCTATTGTAAACTTCAGAGATTTTGTGAAACCTTCTTCTGCTCTTTGAATATCTTCTGCTCCTAAATTTTGTCCAATAATTGTAGTAAGAGCAGCTCCTATTCCCATAGCCGGCTGCATTACAAGTCCTGTTATTCTGTTAACTGTGGCAAAGGCAGCCATAGTGTCTATTCCATAGGATTCAATAAATCCATTTAAAACGATAAATCCCAAGGCCGAACCCGATGAACCTAAAGCTGAAGGTATTGCAACCTTTAATATTTGTTTTATTATATCTTTACTAAATTTAAAATCTTTGAAATCCGGTCTTATTACATTGGATGGACCTTTAGCATAAAATATTACAGCTACTACCAAGAGCATTTTGCATATAATTGTAGCTATAGCTGCCCCTGCAATTCCTAAATTAAAAGTAAAAATAAATATTGGATCTAAAATGGCATTTAAAATAACACTTATAGCGCTTAAAACAGTTGGTGTTTTTGTATTCCCTTGTGCATTCATTATTGAATTGAAATTAAAAAATGCAAATATGAATGGTATCTCAAGAAAGGTTAATTTTAAAAATAATACACTGTAATTATATAAATCACCACGTGCACCCATAAGATAAACTACAGCTGGAGATATTAATATTCCAAGGATAGTAAAAATTATAGAGCTCACTAAAGAAATTGCTATTATCTGTGTTGCATATTTATCAGCTTCTTTATTTCTGTTGGCACCTATAAGCTGAGACAATATAGCTGTTCCTGCAATGGATATCCCCATACCAAGTGAAATAAATAAAAAATTAACAGGCCACACAAAAGATGTGGCTGCAAATTGAACTTTTCCAAGTTTGCTGACCCAAATTCCATTAATTAAGCCATAAAGAGTTTGTATAACACTATTAATCATAATTGGTATAGCCAAGGTTATTATAGCCTTATACATATTCCCTTTCAGTATAAGTTCCTTTCTTTGACTTGCCTCCATTAAAACACCCCCTGAAGAATTCTCAAATTCTTTTGCATAATGTACTTTTATTTTATCATTTATCTAAATATTTTAACAATAAAATAATAATTTTTTCTATATCTGATGAAAATTGTTATTAACTATTGTCTAAAATGAATTTATAAGGTAAATCTATACTGCAATTAAATAAAATATTTATTGATACAGTTATTCTTTGTTGTTAAAAATGTAGATAAACCCTATTCATATGACGTTAAAAATAAAACTACATACATAGGCAAAAAACAGAAGGAAATTACTTTGTAGATGTTGCACAGCTTAAAGTAAAAATAACTCATGAAGGTTCTAGTGACAACTTCTATATTGATATGGGTAAAAAATAGGGTGATGTTTATATCAGCACCCTATTTTAATCAAATACTACTTATATATCACTATAACCACATATTTTTTATATCTGTGCTTAAAATATGTAGGAGTTACAAAAAATCAAAGTAATTGAATAAGTAACACTCAACCCTGACGCTATTGATATTTAACCATTTTTAGCATATAATATTAATGTAAAAATTAGGCAAAGGAGTGATGTCTTATGATAATAAGAGTGGATTTGGTGATTGAAGTATAAAATTTAATATTGGATTGTAGGTGCGTTGCGTCTATAATCATTTTAGTGTATACCAGGGACAGTTAATAATTGTTATAATTTAAATTTATATGTTTTTTATATATTTTAATTAATGATAAATATTAGCCTAATAGTCCTTAAAGGAATTCACTTTACTTATACTTCACGCTTTTGTATGAATAATGGTATTATTGTTTTTTACTTGGTATTCTAGGTATAAGAAAACATCTCCTTTCAAAGAATTCTCAGCAACAGCTTCACTTTAAAAGAAGATGTTTTTTAGTTTAAAAATACTTGTTTTCACTTAAAATATTAAAGGTTCATATTCTATTCATAGCTAAAAGTTTCCTTAAGACAATGTATAGTATTAGGAAGCTTCCTTACAAAAATTGTCGATATAACCGCAAGTACAATTCCTGGTATAATTTGGGGGACATATAATTGTTGTCTTAATTACATTTAATATTTCTATTACTATTTTTGCATATTATTTCTTCTCTTCTAAAGTCTATGGCCTTAACAGGACATTTATCCATTATCCCTTTCAATTTATTTATTTGTATATCATTAAGTGCAGCTTCTTTCCATTTTGCTTTTTTATCCACTACCTTAAAATACTGTGGCATTAATTTTTCACACAGCCCACATCCAATACAATATTGTTTTTTAATATTAATACCAATTATTTTGCTTAAATTGTTCTCTTTCTGAATAGGAATATCTTCTTTTTTTACAAATACAGCCACTATATATGAGATTATCAATATAGATATTACTGTCAATATCCACCTTATTCCCATAAAACGTAGCCCTAAGAATTTTGCCTCATTGGCAAGCATAGGTATCTTTATTACTGCCCATGCACTTAAAATAATAACTACATTTACGATGCTAGCACCTTTCTTTAACAGCATTCTGCAGATTGGGAATGCTGCATAAATAGGTCCTGCTGAAAAACTGCCTAACAAGAAAGAGAATATACTCCCCTTTATTCCAGCTTTCTCCCCAAATCCATTTATTATTACTTCTTTTGGAACCCAAGCTTCAATAATTGATGTAAGTATAAAAATTACAGGCATAATTTCTAACATTTCTATAATGTAATATATGCTGTTTTTGACAGATAAATAAGCCTTATCCGGCATTGCAATAAATAAAAAAATATACGTCAAAGACACTACTGCCAGCAGTTTGTTCCTTTTGATTATTTCAATCATTTTACATAATCACCCCCATCGTAAGCGCTATTATGATTGCAAATACAAAACTAAGAACATTTCGAATAACAGCAAACTTCAAACCAAACTCATGTTTTTCCAATGGGAATGTTACTATTCCAACCATGGTTAAAGTAGTTAAGAATGCAACAGCAGGAACAGTACTTGCACCTGCATCTACAAAAGAACCTACCAGTGGAAATGCTACAAAGGCTGGAATCAATGTGATGCTACCCACAAAGGCAGAAATAAAGGTTGAAATAAATAAATTTGATTTTCCTAAAATATCCTTTATAACTTCAGGCGGTATAAAAGTCAGAATCAATCCTATAAGGAACAAGATGCCTATTATCTCTCCAATCATATTTATCATCATGCCCCTTGCAATTTTCATAGAATCAAATGTCTTTTCTTTGTTTTCAACAAGGGATGCGATAAACGCAACCCCTGTCACTCCCCATAACGATACTGTAAAAATATCCAAATTTTATCACTCCTTTTCTTTGTAGTTTTTAGGATTAGGTGATTTTACTACAAAGAATTCCAATACTTCATCGTCTTGGTTATGAACATTCATTTTAGTATTGTATGAGATATTAATAATGTCTCCTTTGATGTAATGATGTGGCTCTTGTTCATTTAACTGTATAGTCATCTTCCCACGAACAATTATCATATAGACGTTAGAATTGGAATAATGTTCCGGAAGACCTGTTCCTTTAACAAGAACCATATGATTCAGGTTAATATTTTCATCATCCACAATCCTTTCAATTATTTTATCATCTGTAAGACTGTACACATATTTTTTCTCCAGCATAAAAATCCTCCTTCCATTCTGTTTAAATCCATATTATAATAAATCACAACGATGAACAGTTACCTTGGTAACTAATTTTAAAAAAGGTGATATTTATGAACATTAAAGACTATCTGGACGTTTTAATACTAACAGGTTTATTTGATGAATTTTCCGCTAAAGAACTGCTTAATTTTTTTAGAGCTCATAATTTTATTATCGCTAAATATAACAAAAATAGTATTATCCATTTTGAAAGCGAGAAATGCAATTACTGCGATATTATTTTAAAAGGTCAAGTACTTGTTCAAAAAATCGATGAAAAAGGAAATGTATTAACTGTTGCAGAATTTAAAATTGGAGATAGCATGGGTGGTAACCTATTGTTTTCAAATTATCCTTATTATCCTATGAGTGTGATAGCAAAATCAGATACTGAAATTTTACATATTCCAAAAGATGTTATGTTGCAACTTTGTCAGACCAGCCAAGATTTTTTAGTTAAATTTTTAACTTCTATATCAGATAAAACTGCTATTTTAACAAGCAAAATTAAGTCTATCTCAATGAAATCTATAAGGGAATCCATTATTGAATTCTTGAATTATGAGTATTACACCCAAAAAAGAAATAAAATAAAATTAAATATAACAAAAAAGGAATTAGCCGAAAGGTTAGGTATTCAAAGAACTTCTCTTTCCCGTGAACTCAATAAAATGAAAAAAGATGGGCTTATCGATTACAACGCCCATTCAATTACTATCTGTGATTTTCATATTATTCGCAAACTTTAATCCAGGTTTAAGGTAACAGGTTTAAGGGACGGTCAATAGTTGTTATAAGACAATTAGGGACAGTTAATAATTGTTATATTA
>NZ_AZQP01000076.1 GCF_000601455.1 Fervidicella metallireducens AeB | reverse complement strand
CGCACTTCAATTAGAAAGTGGCTCAATTGCAAATAGGTATAATCTCGTTGAAAATGGTGATTTTAAATTTGGCACAACGACACCAACCTTCTGGTCAAAGGGAAGTGAAACAGATGCAACAGATGTGTTAACAACTGTTTCAAATCAACCTAAATCCCTTGACAATAAAGCTTTTAAATTTAGATATCAGGGACAGTCAAGAATAGTTTGGAAGGAAGGGGATATTAGTTATAAAATCCTCTTTCAACTTTATAGTACAGGGGATAGTAGTTTGGGGTAATGAAAAAAAAGTAAAAAATGAAGAGAATTATTCTTAAATGTACCGAGTTCATCGTATTCACTAAATAATGGAGCAGCAGTCACTTGATATTTGATACCATTGTACCATTGGAAGAGTTGAAAGCTCAGTAATATCAATGGGATGTAAAAGCTTTACAACATCCAATGGATATACCTACACCTGGGAAATGGGACGCCAATTAGCAAGTATTTCAGGAAACGGAATAAATGCCTCCTTCAAATACAATGCAGAGGGAATAAGAACAGAAAAAACAGTAGGAACAGTAACAACAAAATATCATCTTGTTGGGGATAAGGTAACCTTTGAATCAAATGGAACCGACACAATTTACTACTCCTACGACAGCAGCGACAATCTAATATCCATGAAACTAAATGGAGCAGAGTACTATTATATAAGGAATGCTCAGGGTGATATAATAGGATTATTAGATGGTACAGGAACCCAGGTGGTTTCATATACCTACGATTCATGGGGCAAGCTAATATCAATAGAAGGAAGCTTAAAGGATAGTGTAGGAGTAAAGAACCCTTACCGATATAGAGGATATAGGTATGATGAGGAGACGCAGTTGTATTATCTTCAAAGTAGGTATTATAGTCCTGAGTTTTGTCGCATGTTAAATGCGGATGATACAGATATCTTGACTCAACAACATGAGCTGTTAGGGAAGAATTTATTCGCATATTGTACAAACGACCCTGTAAATCACTCTGATGATGATGGTTTTTGGAAATTACCCAATTGGGCAAAAGTTACGATTGGGGTAGTAGCAGTTGGAGTTGCTGTAGCAGCAACAGTTGCTACTGGAGGAGCCGCTGCACCAGCGTTACTTGGTGCTTTACAAGTAGCTGGAAGTTCTGCAGCTATTGGTGCTGGTATAGGAGCAGTTTCAGGGTATATTAGTGGTGGTAGGAAAGGTGTTTTAAGAGGAGCTATTGATGGAGCAGCTGATGGATTTATGTGGGGTTGTGTTGGTGCAGCAGCGGAAACAGTAGCGGCTAAGGTAGTATCAAAGGTTATATTTAATGGTAATAAAGGATATGGCTTTAAGGTCGGAAAGAAGGCAGAAGTATTATATAAGAATCCAAACAAAGGTGGGGGAACGTTAGTTTCGGTAAAAAAACCAAAATTTAGGATAGATTTAGACCCAGTTGATGGTTTACATGGTCACTGGGGTACTGGAAAAGCGGCTAAGAGCATTCATAGAAGTCTTGCACCTTGGGATTTCGGAAAGCCTAAGAAATTTTGGTAATATTATTTAAATAGAAAGGTTTGAAATATGTATATTAAGACTAGAATTTTTTTATATGTTAAATGAATGTGAGGTAGTAGTATATTGCAAATATTAAAGAGAAAATTGAAAAACCAAATTAATATGATTATTATTAAAGGAATTGACATTGATGATATTGATTCAGCAGAAAACCTGAAGGATATTATAAAAAGATTAACAATAGGAGAAGGATACTATTTCCATTTTCGGAGAGAAAACAATTTTTTCTTAACAGATGAAGAAATTCGAAAGTTTAGAAATGAAATACCTGCGTATTTAAATTCTAATGGAAAATATCTGATAAAATATAAAATAGACGATGAAAGATTTGATAGCATTGGATTTCTAACGATTAATGAAGATACTTATGTGCAAATTTTAGCATTGTGGAAGTATTTTGAAGGAGTTACATTTTTAGTCCGAGTAAACTTCTTGCTTGGGAAAAGTATGAAGAAATATATGATAAGATAAAACCTGAAGAATATGGAATAGGTATTATACAAAATAAATATGCAGATTCGGTTTTTATAAAAGGACATGATGGAGATAATTTAATTTTTGTATATGGACCGAATTATGATGAAAGTTTAGTTACACAAGTTATACAGATTATAGAGAATTTTTAGAAACAATATAAGTCAATCACCTTATTTACCGCCTTTGTGTATGCAAGGGCGGTTTTTCAAAATAAAAGGGTTTGGGATTGCCCAATTTCATCTATTTGGCTATACAAATAGGAAGCTTGCCGTAGAATAAAATCTACGTTCTCGCCAAATGCTTTAAAACTTGGCAAGACAAATATTTTATGATTTGTCTTAAGCTAAATATAAAGCTTTTTAGGAGATTGTTTAAGAATTTTATAAAAGGTGTCATTTTTTATGACTTCTACTGACCACATCAATGGGGACATTTAAGAATAGTTTAGTGGAATGAGGGTAAATACAAGGGACTAGGTATTAGTATCAGGATATCAGGGACAGTCAAGAATAGTTTGGAAGGAAGGGGATATTAGTTATAAAATCCTCTTTCAACTTTATAGTACAGGGGATAGTAGTTTGTGGTAATGAAAAAATTGCAGAAAATGAAGAGAATTATTCTTAAATGTACCGAGTTCACCGTATTCACTAAATAATGGAGCAGCAGTCACTTGATATTTGATACCATTGTACATTGGAAGAGTTGAAAGCTCAGTAATATCAATGGGAGGTAAAAGCTTTACAACATCCAATGGATAAACCTACACCTGGGAAATGGGACGCCAATTAGCAAGTATTTCAGGAAACGGAATAAATGCCTTCTTTAAATACAACGCAGAGGGAATAAGAACAGAAAAAACAGTAGGAACTGTAACAACAAAATATCATCTTGTTGGGGATAAGGTAACATTTGAATCAAATGGAACCGATACAATTTACTACTCCTACGACAGCAGCGATAATCTAATAGCCATGAAGTTAAACGGGGTGGAGTACTATTATATAAGGAATGCTCAGGGTGATATATTAGGGTTGTTAGATGGTACAGGAACCCAGGTGGTTTCATATACCTACGATTCATGGGGCAAGCTAATATCAATAGAAGGAAGCTTGAAGGATAGTGTAGGGGTTAAGAATCCTTATAGATATAGAGGATATAGATACGATACTGAAGCTGGAATGTATTATTTAAACTCACGTTATTATAGTCCTGAGTTTTGTCGCATGTTAAATGCGGATGATGTAGAGATAGCAGAAATATTAAAAGGTGAATTACTAGGCAGTAACCTATTTGCGTATTGCATGAATGACCCTATAAATGAAACAGATTCAACGGGTTTTATGCTTGATACTATATTTGACATAATTTCTATTGGAAGGAGTATATCATATGTAGCATCTTCACCAACTAGTGTAACTGCATGGGTAGCACTATCTGCTGATATAGGTTGTGCATTTATACCAGGAGCTACTGGTGGAGGAACAGCAGTAAGAGCAGCAAGTAAAAGCATCGCAAGTATGAGAAGGAGTGCGGTTAGAATAGCATGGAAAGAAGAACAACAGCTCGTTAAAGCAACTGGTAAAGGTACTAGGGCTTGGAATAAAGCGGAAAAGAAGGAGTTATTGTCAACAGGTAAAGTAAGAGGTTATCATGGACATCATATAAATAGTGTTAAAAAGTATCCTCATTTAGCAGGTCTTCCTAGTAATATTAGATTTTTAAAGCGTTCTGAACATCTTAAAAAGCATGGAGGTAATTGGAGAAACCAGACAACTGGTAGATTGATTTATAGAAGATAGAGGAGGAATAGTATATGAAAGTAAAATCCAAAGAAATATTTAATTTATTAAGTAAATGGGAAGAGGGTGGAATTAGAGAACTTAATAACGGAACAAAAATGATTTGTCATGTGCCTCATATTGCACCAGAGGCGTGGTTGCATATAATATATGGTAAAGCATCTAGTAATGATATAAATAGTCTTAAAAATAAATTAATATATGGATTACCATTAGACTTTGAAGAATTTTTAAATGAATCAAATGGATTAAATATATTTTCAGATAGTTTGAGTATTTGGGGTATAAGAAAATCATATGTGCGTCAAGGTGATGAAGCAATTCAACCATATGACTTGATTTCAATGAATAGTGAAAGACCAGAGGGATGTCCAGATTCATGGGTGTTTTTTGGAGGATATTCTTGGGATGGGTCAAGAGTAATGTTTGATATGAAAAATGGTATTGAATCAAGTAAAGTTTATCTATGTGAAGCTGATTCAACAGATATTCTTTTGAAATGGGAAAGTTTTCATGAATGGTTAATAAGTGAAATTAATAGATTGTCTCAAATGTATAATATAAGAGGCGTAGAGTATGACGAAGATATGCCTACGTGTCCTATAAAATAGTAATATATAGTTAATTAGAAAATGTATTATACAATATGTTGAGGTATCAACAAAAACTAAAATAATGATAGTCAATTAACCTATTGCCGCCTTTGCATAAGCAAAGGCGGTTTTCAAATTATAAGGGTTTGGGATTACCCAATTTCAACTATTTGGCTATACAAATAGGAAGCTTGCCGTAGAATAAAATCTACGTACTCGCCAAATGCTTGAAAACTTGGCAGGACAAACATTTTATGATTTGTCTTAAGCTAAATCTAAAGCTTTTAAGGAGATTTTTTAAGAATTTTATAAAAGGTGTCACTTTTTATGACTTCTACTGACCACATCAATGGGGACATTTAAGAATAGTTTAGTGGAATGAGGGTAAATACAAGGGACTAGGTATTAGTATCAGGATATCAGGGACGGTCAACAATAGTTTGGAAGGAAGTGGATATTAGTTATAATATCGTCTTTCAACTTTATAGTACAGGGGATAGTAGTTTGGGGTAATGAAAAAAAGTAAAAAATGAAGAGAATTATTCTTAAATGTAACAAATTAGCTAAATAATGGAGTGGCGATCACTTATATATTTGATACCATTGGAAGAGTTGAAAGCTCAGTAATATCAATGGGATGTAAAAGCTTTACAACATCCAATGGATA
>NZ_AZQP01000075.1 GCF_000601455.1 Fervidicella metallireducens AeB | reverse complement strand
TAGATTATTATAACTATCTTCAATATATTCCCAAAAAAAGTCATATAAGATATGTCTTTGCTATAACAGTTTTAATTTTTGCTGTATTAACCTTATCATTTTACCAGTTAAGGAGAAAGACTATTACTATTATTGATTACGGAAGAAAAACAAAGATTATTACCTATAAAAACACGGTTAAGGATGTTTTAGAGAGCAATAATATTTCGCTAAATGCTAAGGATAAAGTTGAGCCAAGCTTAACATCAAAGATAGCTGATGACGGTACAATAACAATAAAACGAGCTGTCAATGTTAAAGTAATTGTTGATGGAAAACAAATAAATATTGAATCTTCAGAAGGCGATGTTGCTTCCATGCTGAAAAGTGAAGGAATTGAGATAAGAGAACATGATAAAATTAAACCTGGATTGGACACGAAATTGTCCAGTAATATGGAAATTGAGATTACAAAAGTTGATATTAAAACTATTGACCAAAAGGTAGAAGTGAATTTTAAGGAAATAATAAAAAAGGATAAGAAATTATCAAACACAAAGACTAAGGTTTTGCAGGAAGGTAAAAAAGGAGAAAAATTAATTACAATCCAAGTAATCTATGAGAATGGACAAGAAGTTGCAAGAAAGGTAATAAAAGAAATCCTTTTAAAGAAACCAGCTGATAGATTGGTCCTTCAGGGCTCATATCCACACATGCCAGTTTCTAGGGGTGGTAGAGTTCTCCCCTTCAAAAAGGTGATAAATGCCAGGGCTACTGCCTATTGGGCAGTAAGGGGTGTAGGAAAAACCTATACTGCTTCTGGAAGATTAGCTGTTAGAAATGAGGATGGTTATAGTACTATTGCTGTAGATCCAAAGGTTATTCCATATGGAACTAAATTATTTGTAGAAGGTTATGGTTTTGCTATAGCAGCGGATACAGGAACTGCAATAAAAGGAAATAAAATAGATGTTTTCTTTAATACTTTTAAAGAGGCATGCAACTGGGCTGTTAAAAATGTAAAGGTGTATATATTAAATTAGAAGAAAATTTAAAGGTAAAGTCTCCAATATCGTAATTGCAGATTTTATATGGATTAAATAAATGACCTTTTTCCAGGATTTTAGGAAAAAGGTCATTTATTTGAAAATCTAATTTCATATATTATTGGGCAAGTAATCTGTTTTCTTCTTCTTCTAAAAATTGATTTGTATACAATTTATAGTAATATCCTTTTTTCTTAAGGAGGCTAAAGTGGTTTCCTTCCTCAATTATTTTGCCTTTATGAATTACTAAAATTCTATCAACAGAACGTATTGTAGAAAGTCTGTGTGCAATTATAAAACTAGTTCTCCCCTTAAGTAGTTTGTTAATAGCATTTTGAATTATTATTTCACTTTCAGTATCAACTGAAGAAGTTGCTTCATCCAATACAAATATTTTTGGATTAGAAAGTATCGCCCTAGCAATTGATATTAATTGTTTCTGACCAGTAGATAGTCTATTTCCACCTTCCCCTACTTCAGTATCATAACTATTTTCAAGTTGCATAATAAACTCATGTGCATTAGCAATTTTAGCTGCTTCAATAATTTCATCATCAGATGCATCAATTTTTCCATATCTTATATTATCCTTTATAGTACCACTAAAGAGATGGGGAGTTTGTAGAACATAACCAAGGCTGGATTGAAGCCATAGTTGAGATCTTTTTCTATAATCGACTCCATCAATAAGAATATCACCTGAAGTTGGTTCGTAAAAACGGCAGGCAAGATTAACTATAGTACTTTTTCCAGACCCTGTTTCTCCAACAAGGGCAATTGATTCGCCAGCCTTATGTCTAGATTAAAATTTTCCAGAACTTTTTCGCCATTTTTATATTCAAAGGTTACATTTTTAAATGAGATATTGCCTTTAATTTCAGGCCAGTTTTCCTTTTTAGGATTGAAACTGTCTCCATAAATTTTGATAACCTCTTGACTATCCTTTATTTCTGATTCAGATTCAATTAAAGATATAACTCTCTCAGCTGAAGCTTGTGCTGAAAGCATTTCTGCTAAAACCCTTGCTAATTCTTTAACTGGTTCAAAAAACTGAATTGTATATGATATAAAGGCAACAAGTGTACCAAAGCTAATTGTCTGTGATAATACTTTATTCCCTCCAAACCAAAGTGCCAGAGATGTACCAATACTTCCAAGTGTTATTACTATTGGCATATAAACTGAGGATAAAAGTGCTGCCATTACAGCAGATTTATACATTTCATTTGTTAATTCTTTGAATTCTGAAAGATTTTTCTCCTCAGTTACTAAGGTTTTTGTTGTTTTTGCCCCCATAATTCCTTCGTTAAAAGCCCCTGTTATTTTAGAATTAGTCTTACGTACAATTCTATAGGATTTTAAAATCTTTTTTTGAAAGTAGATACTGATTAAAGTAAGTGGAGGTATAACAATTAAGGTTATCAGGCAAGTTGCCAATTGAGATATAGCATATAAATAAGTATAAAGCTCATCATTGCTAGACCCCATACAAAATCAACTACTCCCCATGCAAGTGTATCACTTAATCTTTGAATATCAGAGGTCATTCTTGCCATTATCCACCCTGTAGGCGTTGTATCAAAATATGAAAATGATAAATTTTGTAAATGTTCAAAGGCCTTTTTTCTAATATCATGGCATACGCTGACTTCTATTTTTCCTGCCAGTGCGATTAAGCACCATACATTGAATACCTGTAGTCCCACCAGTATAAGATATCTTATAGAAAATCTGGTTAATCCATTTAAATTTCCTTTAATTATAAAATTATCAACGGCATACTTTGTCATAATTGGGAAGGTTGCTTCTATGCAGCCAACCCCAATCATAACACATGAAAGGAAAAACATCAGCTTCTTATAGGGTTTTATATAGTAAAAAAGCTTTTTCCAAAGGGTAAAATCAAAATGATTATTAAAATTGTCTTCTTGAAAATTATTCATTCTAAAGCCTCCTTTTTCTTATATTAAAGTTTTCTGATAAAAGCAGTGTTTAATTGTATTCAAGGGAAATGAAAAGTATAAAATATTAAATTCATTAAGAGGCACTTTCATTGGTATCTTCTTCAATTTCCTTTTCAAAAGAGTTCTGTATTTCCCAAACCCTTTTATATAATCCATCCTGGTTTACTAGTTTTTTATGTGTTCCCATTTGAGAAATTTTCCCTTTTTCAAGAACAAGGATTAAGTCTGCTCGTCGTATTGTTGATATCCTATGTGAAATTATAAATGTTGTTACATTTTTACTTCTTTTTCTTAATGCAGATCTTATGGATGCATCGGTTTCTGCATCAACAGCGCTTAAGGAGTCATCGAAAATAAGAATTGGGTAATCAGTTATAACTGTTCTTGCTATTGTTAATCTTTGTTTTTGACCACCTGATAATGTTACCCCTTTTTCACCTACCATTGTTTCATATCCCTTTTCAAATTCTTGGATATTATCATGTATAGATGCTATCTTACAAGCTTCATGTACATCATAAATCGAGGCCTTCTCACTACCTAGTTTTACGTTGTCCTCTATTGTCTTTGAAAAGAGGAATGGTTCCTGTGAAGCTATACCAACATTTTGCCTAATCCATTTTCTGTCAATCTCTTTAAGTTCAATTCCATCAATTTTGATAGAACCTTTTTTATAATCGTAAAGCCTTAAAAGCAAGTTTATTAAGGTAGTTTTACCAGAACCAGTAGGACCAAGTATAGCAACAGTCTGGCCTTTTTTTACCTTAAAGGTAAGATTTCTTAAAACAGGCTTTCCCTCTTCATATTCAAAACTGAGGTTCTTAAATTCAATTTCTCCAGAAATTTTAGGTTGCAATGAATTTTCAATCATTATTTCTGTAGGTTCATCAAGTATTTCAAAAATACGTGTTGCTGCTACAAATGATTTACCCATATCAGTTAATATTCTCCCCATCTGTCGTACAGGCCAAAGAAGCATACCCTCATATGTTGTAAATACAACAAGTGTACCTAGACTTATGATTCCTTTCGAAGACAAAACAGAACCATATAGCAATATTGCTCCTATCTGAAGTAAACATAGTGCGTCTGATATAGACCAGTAAAGTGCAAGGAGTTTTATTAATTTATATACAAGATTTTTAAATTCCCTATTTTTTTTATTGAATTTATCCATTTCAAATTTTTGCATAGCAAAGGCACGGACAACTCTGATACCAGTTAAATTTTCCTGAATAACAGAAGATAAACGTCCTTCTGATTCATCACATTGAAGAAATATTTTTTGGACTTTTTTGAAAAAAATGAAGGCGAAAGTAAAAATTATTGGCACTGCCGTCATTGCAACTAGTGCAAGTTTAACGTTCAATGAAAACATTATTATTGAAACAAGTGTTACCATAAAAATAGCTCTTCCAATTTCTACAAATTGTACTGCGAGAAAGCTTCGTATAGTTTCAACATCTGAGGTGCATCTTTGAATAAGATCACCAGTTGAAGCCTTTACGTGATAATCATAAGGAAGTCTTTGAATATGATTAAAAAGTTTTTCTCTTGTGTTCATAGCTGTTGATTCTGCAGCCTTAGAAGAAAATCTACCTTTCAAATACAGAAAGAGTCCATTAAGTGCAGTAAGTAAAACAATCAATAAACTACATATCCAAAGATTATTTGATAGGAATTCCCTACCACCGCAATATTCAATCATGCTATTAATTATATTTGAAGAGCTTGAACTCCCGTTACCTATAATCGAGTCAATTATCGTTTTTGTAACCAGAGGAATTAGTATCGAAAAAAATGTAGCCAGGGCAATAGATAAAATTGATGCCAAATAAATTAATCTGTTTCCTTTCATGAGTTTCCAAATTAGTTTTATTTTCTTCATAAAGTCACCTCCGATGGTTATGTTAACCTGCCTTTAGGTTCAAAAGAAAAAAACCACAGTATATCCCTGTGGTTTATTAGATTCCTATAGCAAAACATAGCAATACAAATATAAAAACCACAGGGAAATGTACACCTGTGGCTTATTTTCAGAAAAGTTTTACATACCTAAAGTCGCAGGTTGTACAAATAGTTTATTAATAATTAAGTTACAGTAATTGTGAGTTCCATTTAATGAAGATCTAAAGTTTTTCATTGTACAACCTCCCTTCGAAATTTAAATTTACAAAACTATTATATAACAGATTGGAAATTTATACAAGTATAAATATGAAAATATTTTTATAAAAAGAAAAAA
>NZ_AZQP01000074.1 GCF_000601455.1 Fervidicella metallireducens AeB | reverse complement strand
CTTGGACAAGCATGGCAAAAATCCAAGAAGAAAAAGAAATAAATTTAAATTAAACTAGGAAATTCTGAAGTTTTATTAAAAGTAAAGCATGAAAATATTCTTAAAAAATAAATATATAGGTAACTACAGTAAGTATATGTCCCACATCTTTTGTCCCACATCTTTGTGTCCCACATCTTTGCAACAAAAGAATAAATTTTCCTTAAAAGGAAATATCTGAATCAATCAGTTAGGACAAGTAGTAAATGTCCCTAAGTGCCTACACAAATCAATTTTATTAAGTCACCTCTAAAAATAATATATCATATATACAATATTTAAAAGATAAGGGTTGATAAATAACAGTTTTCAATATATAATGAAAATCAATACTAATTGAAAAATAATATCAATGAGGTGCATATAGTATGAAAATGTCAAGAAGAGATTTTTTAAAATGGTGTACAGCCTCAGCAGTAGCACTAGGGATAACAAGCGTAGATTTAAATAAATTAGAGGAGATAGTGTTAGCAGCAGAAACTGCTCCAAATATTATTTGGCTTCAAGGGTCGGGTTGCTCAGGTTGTTCAATATCCATGCTTAATGCAGTTGAAAACACAACCATAGATAACTTCCTTATAAATAAAGTAAACATGAAATATCATCATAATTTAATGGCCGCAGCAGGAGCCCTTGCAATAAGTGCACTTGATCTAGCTGTATTAGAGAATAAAGGAAATTTTATATTAGTAATTGAAGGTGCAATTCCTACATATAATAATGGAACACACTGTATATTAACAGAAAGAAATGGACAACCATGGACAATGTTAAGTGCAGTTAAAGAACTTGCAGCAAATGCTAAATATGTTATTGCAGCAGGAACATGTTCCGCCTACGGTGGTGTACCTAAGGCAGGTATAAACATAACTGGTATAAAGACAGTTAAAGAAGTTGCTTATGGAATGACAATGAATCCAATTATAAACCTACCAGGATGTCCTGTGCATCCGTTAACTCTTACTAAAACAATTATAGATCTTTATTTATATGGTATGCCTAAAATAGACTCAGAAGGAAGACCAACAGAGTTTTATTCAAGTTCTGTTCACCAAAAATGTCCAAGAAGAGGAACGTCATCAGCTTCAGTACTTGGAGCACCAGGTTGTTATAAAAATTGTGGCTGCAAAGGTCCACAAACAAATAACAATTGTCCAAGCAGAAAATGGAACAATGGAGTTAATTGGTGTATAGACGGAGGACATCAGTGTATTGGATGTGGTGGAAAAGATTTTCCACAAACACCAATATACAAGTTTCTATAGTTTAGGAGGAATATAAAAATGGGGACAATAATCAAACTAGACCCTGTAACAAGGTTAGAGGGTCATCTAAAAATAGAAGTTGAAATAGATGGCTCAAATAAAGTTGTTAACGCGCACAGTACAGGAAATATGTTTAGAGGATTCGAGAAGATACTTGTTGGACGTGATCCCAGGGATGCAGTTCATTTGACACAAAGAATATGTGGACTTTGCCCTGTAAGCCATGCAATTGCTTCGGTAAAAGCAATTGAAAATGCTTTTGGCTTTAAAGCAAACAACGATGCAATTGTTCTTAGAAATCTAATACAAGGCTCAAATTTTCTTTCAGACCATATACTTCAGTTTTATCACTTAAGTGTTTTAGATTATGTTAAGGGCCCAGAGAAAAGTCCTTGGGTTCCTGGTTATGATATAGATATGAGGTTGACAGCAGCGGAAACACAAGCAGTGATAAATAACTATATAAAAGCTCTTGAAATTAGAAGAAAAGCGCATGAAATGGCTGCAATACTTTCTGGTAAGATACCGCATGTAATGTCAATTGTTCCAGGAGGAGTTACAAAGGTACCACTAAGTACAGATATAACTAAATTTAAGACTTATCTTACAGATGTAAAAGCCTTTATAGATAATGTATATATGAATGATGTAAATTTAATTGCAGAAAAATACAGTGACTACTATAGCGTTGGAAAAGGTGTAGGTAACCTGTTAACCTTTGGTGTATTTGATACTGATACAAGTGGAAATACATTGTTTAGAAGAGGAACATATAAAAATGGAATTATTGGAACAATAGATCCATTAAAGGTAAAGGAATTTACAAAGTATTCTTGGTATAGTGATGACTCAGGAAATAGAAATCCATCTGATGGTAAGACAGACGTTATGTATGCAAAAACGGGAGCATATTCATACCTAAAAGCACCAAGATATGATGGAGAGGTATATGAGCTTGGACCACTGGCAAGAATGATTATAAATGGTGAATACACAGGTAATATATCTGTAATGGACAGGCATATGGCGAGAGCTTTGGAGACTAAAAAGCTAGCAGGTCAAATGGTAATTTGGGCAAATATGATGACTACATCCATGAAACCCTATACACAACTAAAATTGCCAACATCTGGTGTTGGAATAGGGTTAACTGAGGCACCAAGGGGGGCACTGGGACATTGGTTAAATTTCAGTAGTCAAAGGACTACAAACTATCAAATAATAACACCAACCTGCTGGAATGCATCACCAAGAGATGATTTTGGAAAGATGGGAGCAATTGAGCAGGCTCTTATTGGGGTAACAATAGCAGACATAACAAAACCAATTGAACTTTTAAGAATAGTACATTCCTTTGATCCATGTACAGGATGCTCAGTTCATGTTATAGATTCAGAGAAAAATATAAAATCTGAATTTGTAGTGTCAACTCCAAATCCTATGGGGGTGTTATAGTGAAAAGAGCTGTCCTTGGAATAGGCAATATACTACTTCATGATGATGGAATTGGAATACATGTTATAAATGAACTTGAAAAAGAAGAATTAGTTGGTGTTGATTTAATTGATGGTGGAACTGCAATATTAGACCTTTTAGATATATTTATAAATAATGATTATATAATTATTGTAGATAGCCTAAAAGGAGGACATGAGCCAGGAACCATATACAAATTATCAGCAGAGGATATGGATGGGTACATAAAGGGTAATACATCCCTCCATGATGTTCAAATACTTGATATTGTGAAACAAGCGAAATATCTAGGATTTTGCCCACAGGTAACAATATTAGGTATTGAACCTGAGAAAATTGATTATGAAATCGGATTGACTGATAGGTTAAAAAATCAGTTACCACAATTAATTAAAATAGTTAAAGATGAATTGGAGGAGAAAGAAAAATGCCAAGTTTAGGATTTCCAGAATTAATTATAATATTAGTAATTGCACTTGTTATATTCGGACCTAAAAAACTTCCGGAAATAGGAAAAGCTATGGGATCATCAATAAAGGAATTTAAAAAAGCTACAAAGGACATTGTAAATTCAGAGGATGATGCTAAATGAAAAATGAAGAAATGACAGTTATAGATCATCTTGATGAGATAAGAAAAAGACTATTTATTTGTATAGTCTTTTTCATTATTTTTTCGATTGCTGCATATGTATACTCAGACTTAATTGTTAACCTTTTAAAAAAGCCAATTGGGGAAACGGCTTTAATATTTACAACACCAGTAGAGGGCTTTATTACTAAGCTTAAGGTTGCAGCCTTTGGAGGAATATTAGGTTCCTCACCTGTAATTTTCTTAGAATCAATACTATTTGTATCACCTGCATTATATAGGGGAGAAAAAATACTCCTGTTTTGTTTGCTTCCATTTATTATAGCTCTTTTTCTTGGAGGCTCATTCTTTAGCTTTTGGATACTACTTCCATCAACAATAAAGTTTTTATTAAGCTTTGGAAGTGAATTCATGCAGCCAATGCTTTCAGCAGGTAAATATTTTTCCTTTGTGATATGGTTTGTTCTAGGGATTGGGGTTGTTTTTGAGCTTCCTATAGTTTTATTAATGCTTTCTAAGCTAGGTATAATAAACTACAAGTATTTAAGTAAAAAAAGAAAATATATATTATTTATGATTGTAGTTACTGCAGCGCTAATAACGCCAACTCCAGATGCAGTGACTTTATTAATGGTAGCACTACCATTAATGCTGCTTTTTGAAATAAGCTTATGGATTATGTTTATACAAAATAAATTTTTCAGGAGAAAGGCTCAATATCGAGAGTAGCTATTCATGATTAGTTAGATCATTTGTCTAGGAGTTGTTCTAAATACTGTAAAATATAAATATTTTATAGTTAAGAGAATTATAGACTTGGAGGAAATAAATGGATAGAAGTGATAATTATGTTGATATGCAGGTTCAGCAGTTTAATCAATACTGCTGGCAGAATCATGGGATATATCCAGTAGGTAAAAACTATATGGCAGTTGCTAAGGTTGTTGGGGGACCTCTAGCACCGAATCTAAGAGGATATATTTACTTTAGAAGAGTGCAGGGGGGAACTGAGATTTGTGTTAGTGTTACAGGGCTGCCGCCATTTACCCCAGGGAAAAATGGGCAGCCCCAAATAGGCCCCCATGGATTCCATATACATGAATATGGAAAATGTGAAGTAGGTGATCCTAAGGATCCATTTAAGTCAGCAGGTGGGCATTGGAATCCAACCAATCAACCCCATGGTAATCACGCAGGGGATTTTCCCGTTCTTTTCTCAAACAATGGAATGGCGATGATGAGCTTTTTTACAAATAAATTTAACGTTGAAGATATCATAGGCAAATCAGTAATAATACATCAAGGTCCAGATGACTACAAAACTCAACCGGCAGGAGGCGCCGGCAAACGTTTAGCCTGTGGGGTTATTAGGTGGTATTCATAATCTGGGACACATAAGTATTGTTCTGAGCTAATGAATAACATCTCCCTTCAAAGGAAATACTATTTTCAGAGTAAACTTTGAAGGGAGATGTTTTTTATGCCTAGGATAGCAAGACAGAAGAAGGAAGATGCCATTTTTCATGTAATGGCAAGGAGTATTAGTGAAGTTGATTTATTTAAAGACAATACGGATAAGCTTAATTATTTAGCTTTGGTTAAAAAATATCAAAAAACCTATGAATTCAGAGTATATGGCTACTGCCTTATGGATAACCATCTACATCTGATAATAGATGCCAACGGAGCAGATATTTCAAGGATTATGCACAGCATAAATTTCTCCTATGCACAATATTTTAACCACAGATATAAAAGACATGGACATCTTTTTCAGGACAGATTTAAAAGTAAAATGGTTAAGAGTGAAATATATCTCTATGCCTTATCGGCATATGTTCACAACAACCCATGTGATATAAAGGGATATGAAAAATGTCCGGAAAAATATGAGTTTTCAAGCCTTTCAATATATCTAGGACTTAGACACGACCCCTATGAACTAGTTGATGATGGCTTTATTATGGGCATGTTCAGCAAAAATCCTAAAAAAGCAAGAGAAAGCTATATGAAATTAGTATATAAGTGCTCTGATAAA
>NZ_AZQP01000073.1 GCF_000601455.1 Fervidicella metallireducens AeB | reverse complement strand
CCCCTTTTCTGATATTTTTTCAAAAATATCTTTGTATTCTTCTAAATCAACTAACATATTCCCATTTGAATATGCTTTTGCAGCTTCTCTACTGTAGGGTATGACACCATATAAAGGTATATTTTCCTTTTCACAGTAATCTTGAATAATAGTACTGCCTATAATATGTTTATTAATAATAATACCAAAGGGTATATTAAATATTCTCACAAGCTCTACTGCCATTTTAAGGTCATGAAGTCCAAATTCAGTAGGTTCTGTTACAAGTACTGCAACATCCATATGATGAAGAGTATTTACAACATTACATGAGGTACCTGGGGAGCAGTCTAAAATATTTACACCTTCAGGTAGGCCTTTTAGGAGTTCTTTTAATATTGGAACTGCCATTGGTTCACCAATATCTAAAATACCATGTTTACAGATTAATTCCTTGTGATGACCTTCTTCTATAATACCTATTTTTCTTTTCTTATATTCAATAGCATTGTACTTACATACAATCTGACAAGCAGCACATCCATGGCATAGCTTATCAAAAAGAATGATACTTTCCTTTACCTTAGCTAATGCATTAAATTGACATGCCTTAACACATTCTCCACATAGTGAACACTTATCTTTGTCTATAAATGGATAATCTACACCTACATCCTTGGTTTTTATATCTTTTGGATTTAAAAATATAAAACCATTTGGTTCTTCAACATCACAGTCTATATAGTTTGCTTTCATAGTCAATGCAAGATTTGTTGAGACAGTTGTTTTTCCAGTACCACCCTTGCCACTTAAAATTCCTATATTCAAACTATCTTCCTCCTCTAAAACCAGCTCCATTTCCCATACCGCCATGAGCAGGCCCTGACTGTGTAAGCTCAGTAAGTTCACCATTTTTGTACAGTTCAATCACTTTCTCTACAATTAATGCATCTGATTTCATTACTTTAATCCCAGCTGCATTAAACATATTAAAGGCATTAGGCCCTAAATTTCCTGTAATTACAATATCAACCTTTTCATCTATAATCTGCTGGGCTGCTGCTATACCTGCACCACCGCTTGCACTCTGGCCACTGTTCTCAACACACTTCATATCTCCTGACTCTAAATCATAGATTAAAAAGTAGTTACATCTTCCAAATCTAACATCCATTAAATCACTAATACTTTTACCTTCTGATGAAATAGCTATTCTCATACTTGCTCCTCCATTTTTATTTATCTAACTCTTTTAATATTCTTTCAGTTATAGAAGTAACAATCCCATCTAGATCAGAACCTAGATTTTCAATCTTACCCTTTGATATATCAACGATTTCCTTACACATTGGGAATTCTCCTAAAATATTAATATCCAGATTATCCAGTGTAATATCCTGTTCTTCTTCATCAAAAAGTTTTATTTTTTCATTACATCCAGGACAAATAATATAGCTCATATTTTGAACTACTCCAAGAACATTTATATTCATTTTCCTTGCCATAATTATAGCCTTTGCAACTATCATTGAAACTAAATCCTGTGGAACAGAAACCATAACAACTCCACTTATTGGAATTGACTGCATAACTGTTAACGCAACATCACCAGTTCCTGGAGGCATATCTATGATTAAATAATCAAGTTCTTCCCATAGTACATCTGTCCAGAATTGTTTTACTGCCCCTGCTATAACAGGTCCTCTCCAGATAACTGGCTGTGTTTCAGCATCTATCAGAAGATTTAGCGACATAACCTTAATGCCCTCTTCAGTTGTTACGGGAATTATTCCTATTTCTGTTGCTTCAGCTCTCTTTTCACTAATGTTTAGTAATCTTGGAATACTTGGTCCTGTTATGTCAGCATCTAAAATACCAACCTTATATCCCATTTCCTTTAATTTTTTAGCTAATAAAACAGAAACTGTTGATTTACCAACTCCACCCTTTCCGCTCATAACTCCAATAATTTTTTTGACATTATTCATGGGATTATTTTCAATCATACAATTTTCCTTATCGTTACAATTTCCATTTGATGGACATGTTTGGCAATTTGACATTTCACTCACTCCTTTAATATTTGGCATATGCTATTTTGATTATATGTCATTTTTTAGTTATTGTCAAATGCCATTAACTTGTCCACTTAAAAAATATTAGTTTGAATGTTTATAATTTTTCATTTAAAATTAGTTTATAAAGGAGTTGTTACTATGGATAGTTTAAATTTATTAATAGATATTTTCAAAAACAAAGGATATAAACTTACTAACCAAAGAAAAGCACTTCTTGAAGTGTTGTATGAAAATGATGGTAATGTGCTATCTGTTGAGGATTTGTATTCAAAAACCAAATCCAAATGCAGTCAGACAAATTTATCTACTATTTACAGGAATTTAGAAATTTTAGAAGAAATAAATCTTGTTCATAAAACTCTTATAGATAATACAACTGCATTTTATAAGCTTAAATGTGAAGATTCTCATCATCATCATCTGATATGCAAAGGCTGTGGTAAAACTGAAGCAATTGACTTTTGTCCATTTAAGGATTTTAAAAATAATATCCCTAATAATAATTTTAAAATTACCGAACACAAATTTGAATTATTTGGCTACTGCAAGATTGTATAGAAAAAAAGGAAGACTAGGTCTTACTCTGATTGTTGACAAACCTAATTGTTAGTTAAAGTATAAAAAAAGCCCCATGAAAGGATTTTAAAAAGGCATATTTCATGAGCTTTAGCAATTCTTGTTTTTCGACTTTGAAAAAGTCCGTAAATCGCACAGGACGTGCCGAGCCAAGGAGCCATCAGGACGATGGCATCCCGAGGGTAGGACTTTTTCTAACAAAGAAAAGTTTAGAATTGCTTGGCGAAATGAAGGTCTGCCAAAGAAATCTTTCATGGGGCTAATCAATATATAACTTTTTCAACAGCCTGAAGGAAGACTAAATCTTCCTTTATCTATTTTAAACTGTTATATATTTTTTCAAGGTTCTCCCTCATACTCTGTATATAATTTTTATTGTCTTCCTTTGAAGCTATTGTATATATCTTTTCAACCTTTGCTCCAATCTCATTTGCAAGTGTCTCTGATACTTTAGGACTTGCCATTTCTTCTAAAAATACGGTTTTTACATTGTTTGCTTTGCAAAAATCAACTAATTCCTTCATCTTCTTCCCACTAGGTTCACCCTCTGCAAATACATCCTCTACACTATTTTGGTTAAGGTTAAAATCTCTGCAAAGATACCCAAAGGCAGCATGACCTGTAACAAAGCATCTATTGCTTACAGTATCAAATTTTTTCTTATATTCATCATATAGACTATTTAATTCCTTTATGAAGTTTTCATAATTTTTTTCATAATAGTCTTTATTCTTAAAATCCACCATTATCAAGGCATCCTTAATATTTTTCGATTCTTTTTGTGCTTCTTTCAGACTTAACCAGATATGTGGATCATATTCTCCATGTTCTTTTATTTCTTCAGGATCAGAGATTTTAATTGCCTCACAACCCTTTGAAGCCTCTACTATTGTTAATGTCTTTTTATCTATGGAATTCAAAACTTTATCAACCCATGATTCCATACCAAGACCATTGTATATAAAAATATCTGCCTCAGTTAAGGCAGCTATATCCCTGACTTTTGGTTCAAAATCATGGGGTTCACTTCCTTCTGGAATTATAGTTTCTACGTCTACCTTATTTCCACCTATCTCCAGAACAAATTCTTTAATAGGATTAAAGCTTACTATTACCTTTATTTTTTCTTCAGATGTGCTAGTCTCCTTTACTTCACTGTTGTTAGCTTGTTTTCCATTGCAAGCAGATAAACCAAAAATCAAAGTTAGAGCTATTAATGCAGCAACAATTTTTTTCAATCAAATCACCTCTTGATATTATACTTGCAAATAATTTGCATTTAGCTATATAATAATCATAATGACAATTCTTGTCAATTGCCTTATATATTTTTATGTTATTTCTTTATATTAACAGGAGGTATTAAATGATTAATATTAAAAATCTTTCTTTTTCTTATAATAAAATTCCACCGTATATTCTTGAGAATATAAATCTTGAAATTAAAAAGGGTGATTATGTATCCATATTAGGCGATAACGGAAGCGGTAAAAGCACACTTATTAAATTATTATTAAAACTTCTTAAGCCTTGCAGTGGAACAATCCAAATCAATACGCAAAAAATAGGTTATGTACCTCAAAGATTCGAAGGTTTTAATTCTCAATTTCCTGTAACCATATATGAAATGCTGAATTGTCATAGAAAAGCTTTAAAAATTAAGGATTCATCTATAGTTTTAAATAGCTTACTAAAAGTTGATATGTTGAATTATAAAAATTCACTGATTGGAAATCTCTCAGGTGGACAGCAGCAGAAAATATTTATCGCCAGGGCAATGATGGGAAATCCTGAATTATTGATTCTTGATGAACCTTCAACTGGAATAGATGTCCAAAGTCAGTATGAAATTTATTCTTTGATAAAATCCCTGAATACAAACCTTGGTATTACTGTTGTTGCAATAGAACATAATCTAAATGCTGCACTAGTTAATTCCGATTATATATTTAAATTAAAAAATGGAAAAGGACAAATATTATCGATAAATGATTATAAAGAAAATTTTCAGGAGGTTATGGGTTATGCTTCAATATAGTTTTATGCAAAATGCTCTTATTGCCTCAATATTTATATCCATACTCTGTCCCTGCGTAGGGGTATTTTTAGTTTTTAAAAGACATTCTATGATTGGAGATACCCTTTCCCACGCATCCTTTGCAGGTGTTGCCATTGGTATATTATCAGGCTTTAATCCTGTGATTGCAGCCTTTGTATTTACATCAGTTTGTGGCATCTTTATAGAATATCTTAGAAATTACTACAAAAAATATTCTGAACTTATTCTGGTTATTATTCTGACCCTATGTGTCGGCATTGCTATAACAATAATCAGCAGTGGAAGGGCTAATGCTAATATTAATTCCTATCTTTTTGGAAGTATACTGACCTTGACCACAAAGGACTTGATTACAATAATTGTTATTTGTATTGTTTCAATTACAGCACTTATTATTTTATACAACCAGCTTTTATACATAACCTTTGATGAAGAAGGAGCAAAAATTACAGGAATTAAAGTGAAACTGATCAATTATCTTTTTTCACTTTTGGTTTGCGCAACTATATCTGTATCCATCAGAATAATGGGATTGCTGGTTCTTTCCTCAATGCTGGCTATTCCTGCAGCTACTTCACTACAGCTACATAAAGGATTTAAATCAACACTGCTATACTCTATGCTATTTGGTTTTGTAGATATAATCTCTGGACTTATTTTATCCTATTACATCAATTGTGCTCCTGGTGGTTCCATTGCTTTAGTTTCTGTATTTACATTATTTGCAGTTATCCTTTATAAAAAAATTCATAACTTATTATTGTCAAACAAAGTTATAGAAAACAATTGATTTTTGAAATTCTAAATTTTATCTATTCTATTGATTTATTTTATAAATATATATATAAT
>NZ_AZQP01000072.1 GCF_000601455.1 Fervidicella metallireducens AeB | reverse complement strand
CCCCGCTGTAGTGGAAATAAATTGTTCCACTGGCTGTGGTCATACTTGTTCTCTTGCCTTCATGGTCATAAGTGAATGACGCTATGGTTTGATTTGAGGAATTCTTTACCTCTATTAGCCTGTTTTCTACATCGTAGATAAATGTCTTATTGCCATTGCTTGTGAGGTTCCCATTAGCATCATAGGTGTATACCTGACCATTGACTGACACAAGTTCATTACCATCGTTATAGGCATAATTTGTTATTGCTGTGCTTCCATTTGTTACTGTCTTCTTTGTTCTATTTCCTACTGCATCATATTCATAGGAAATTGTTGTTCCATCAAGAAGGGTTTCCTGTATCAGCTGATTTAATTCATCATATTGATAGTTTATTATCCCATTCTTTGTTGTTACACTTGTTCTGTTACCATTTTCATCATAGGTGTATTCGTATTTGTCAAGAAGTTCTCCTGTTGAGTTAAAATTTTTCAGTGCCTTCAGGCGGTTTGCATCGTCATATTCAAAGGAAGTATATGTTCCATTTGAACGCTTTATTGATATTACATTCCCCTGCTCATCATAAATAAATTTCTCAATACTTCCGCCATTTCTTGTTAAATTCACAATTTGATTTAATGAATTGTATGAATATCCATAAGATGAAGATGCTGTACCTGATGTTATTTGCAGGGATGTTAAGTTGCTGTTATTGTCATATCCATAATCAATACTATTTGAGACACCTTCCTGCTGCTTTGTAACTCTGTTATTTTTATCAAAAGTATAGGATATATTTTTACCTGTAGCTGTTTCTGTAACAGAATTTATATTTCCATTAGCATCGTATCCATAATCCCATTTCTTAATTCCATTATAATATATTTCACTTAATCGGTTAAGAGCATTATAGCTATAGGATACTGTATCTCCCTTAGGGAATATTATTTTTGTTGTATTTCCATTTTTATCGTATCCAAATTCTATAATTTGATTCAATGGATTTATAATTTTTGAAACCTTGTTAAATTCATTGTAATTATAAGTTGTTAACTTATTTCTTGCATCGGTAACAGTTGTACGATTTCCGGCATTATCATAACCATATATGGTTTCATTTAATTTTGCATCTTTTACCTTGGTTAAAAGATTTCTCTTATCATAGGTAAAGAATGTCATTTTTCCTTTGCCATCTGTAATGCCTGTTTTATTTCCAACAGCATCGTATTGGTATTGAACTATATTTCCAATAGGGTTTGTAACTTTTGTTATATAGTTTTGATTTGTATCATATTGATATCCTGTAATTGAATTACCTGTTTCAAGACGCATTGCATCAAAATAAGCTGTTCCTGCCTGATTGTAGTAATAATAATATACATCAATTGAGTTAAATGCTTTTGCAGGCTTTATCTCTGCAGCTACATGCTGCCAGCCTTCTGTTGTTTTGCTAAAGTCATTTGCAAAAACTCCTTGACTACCATCAGTATAGTTTGCAATCACTTGAAGTGCATAGTCTCCACCGCTTGGATTTGCACCTTCCTGCTTTGACCATCCTGATAGGGTAAACTTTGTATTCTGATCACCTGAAAGGTTTATACGCTGCTTGATATATTTATTTTTACCTGTTTCTCCTGTCATCTTGAATGAAGCATTTCCTACATATACGTTATCATCAGTCTGGTTAGATTTTAGATAAACTTTATCATTTACTGTTAAATTACCACTTGTCTGCCAATTAAAAGGCATATTTTGACCATCATATTTCTCAAATCCTGCATTTTCTACAAGACTATAATCACTTACTATTGTTCCCTTTTCTAACTGAATACCATCAAAGTACGCAGTGCCTGCTCCTGCATTCATCCCTACAGAAGCTGCAATTTGAGTAGTTCCTGCCGGTGCACTATCTATAACTGCAAAAACCCTTGTCCAGTCATGAGTTCCTTTTAGATAGTATCCGTAAGTGTGGCCTTTCCAAACATTATTGGCATCATAAAAATCCACCTTAATATAGGCAGAATTTGTTGTATTTACAGTTTTTATATAACCGCTTATTACATATTTTTGTCCTGTTTCATAAGGTAATTTATCGGAAGAAACTGTCACCCAGCCTGTAGGATTTGAAATACTTAAGCCTTTATTACCATATTTCGCTGTACTTGACCATGTGATTAGTGCTGTTTTACCATTTTCTATAGATGATGTCCATTTATCCGGCCAAGTAGTTCCATTTTCAAAATTTCCGTTTGATATTAGATTATCAGAAGATGAAATCATCCTTGTATCATAATCAATATTACCATTTGAAAAATATCTTGATGCTCTTGTCTGGATATTTGCATCTGTAGCTTCAAGTTGATTGTTATTATTATCGTAGGCATTTATGCTTTGATATCCATTAAAATCTGTTTGAACTACAGGATTGTTTCTTTGGTCATAAACTGTTGTTGAATTTTGTCCTTCTGGAAGCTGAACACCAGTTACATTGCCGTTAGCATCATAGGTTATAACATATGCATTTGTATCATTTACTTTATTAATATTTGGTTCAATTATTTGTGTTAAATTATTGTTATTATCATAGAAAAATGTTGTTACTGCATTATTTTGAGCATCTAATGGATTTTCTGTTATCTGAACAATATTTTTATTAGGATTGTATAAATAGTCTATTCTTTTGCCTTCACCATCTATCAGAGTTGTTACGCTATTATTAAAATCATAGGAATAACTTGTTGTGCTTGTGGTTTGCAATCCATTTATTGTTATAGGATGACTGATGTTCTTTACACTGCCAGCTTCATAAGTTATTGTTGTTGCAATATTTCTTTGGTCTATTATCGAAATTAAATTATGATTAGCATCATACCCCATAGATATCTCTTTTAATTCAGGGTCAATTATCTTTATAAGATTACCGTTGGCGTCATATTCATAACTTATTGTACGAGAGCCTGGAATATTAATACTGGAAACATATCCATTAGCTCCATAGTTAATAATTACCTCTCTTAAGGATGCATCTTTAATTAATGTCAACTTTCCATTTGTATAGAATAACTCCGTCTTATTATTGTTTGTATCTATTATGGAACTTAATTTTCCGCTTGTATTAAAATTTATTTTCGTACCATCTGCTTGTGTAATGGTATAAGTTCCATCACCATTTTTTACAAGATTTAAATATATTCCTCCATGTGCCTTATATCCTCCGCCAACCTCTTCTCCAAATATATGACGGGTTCCATCACCATCCATAAAGGTTATTGGGCCTTTGCCTGCATCAACAATCTTTGTTTCTACATTACTTGTCCATCCATAGCCAAACATACCAGAAACATCAGCTTTTCTGCTATTGTAAGTTCTTGTTATCCCTAATGGGATACCCCTTCCTAAGACAGAAAAATCACTTTGTTGAAGCACAAGATTCCCATTTGCAGGATTAACACTATCCTTAGTATAACCCCAGAAATCTTCAAGACCTATTGGATCAACCCAATAGTTAATTGTAAGTTTTGGTGTGTTGTTTCCTATATTTACAGTATTAAATGCTCTAAAAGGAGCTGTATCCTCATTTTGTTGTTTAAGCATAAGTCCATAATTTGGCTGTATGCCGTTATACCAATCTTTAACAAGCTGAGTTATATCCCACTGCCAATACTGATTTGAGGTATTATTTGTTACTGTAGCTTCTTTATTGGCTGCAATTGCAGGCTGTGTATTCCATGTAACAGAACCTGTCCAGTTGCTTGTAATACGATATAAATCAATTGAAACTGTTGTTTGATCTACTTGTGTTTGATAAGCATTAAAATTGGCACTTAATATTTTACTGTCACTTGGAAGACTTGGCAGATAAAACTGTACAAGTGAACGCATTGTTCCATAATAAGATTGATCTACCCCAGTGTACATTTTATTAAGACTTGAATATGATGAATCTTTAAAATTACTTGCGATAAAAGTATCCCTCATAACATCCCAATCATTTATCGTAGGGTCAATTGTAACGGGATACTTAGTATTTGTATCTTCAAGAAAGGTTTTGTCTGCAACTACAACTACATATGCTTTCCCATTTTCTTTTCTTAATACAAGATTTACTTTGTCTGAATATTTGTCATTTGAATCAACCATAAATGGTTTTTCAAAATACCATAATCTTTCATCTTTATTATCTGTAAAATATATAATTCCATCTTTTTCTTCAACCTTTAATCCCTTAAGTTTTATCTCAAATGTGAAAGTGTTTTTGCCTGTATAACTGTTAATAATAATATCTTCTTTAACCTTGTTTCCTTTAACAAAATACTGAATATCAGTTTCTTTATATATGTTTTTATAGCTGATTCCATTATTTTTACTAACACCATTTGCTAATTGTGCATCTATAGGTACAAGGCTGATGCATTTACCATCTTTTTCTATAGATATAATTTCTTCTGGTCCTGCTTTCTCTGAAAAGAGAACATTAAAATCATTGGCCTTATTTTCAAATTTACCAACTTTTTTATTGCTTATCTTTAGATTATTGTCTATCTCTTTCCACTGTTTATCAACAGGATCTTTGTAAAATTGAGGTTCAAGATAAATTTCTTCTGTAAAACTACCGTCAGGATTAAGATAACGAGTAGAATATTTCGTTCTCTTACTTATTAATTCCATTTTAGTTTTTGGGGCTTTATTTGGCAGTTCTCCAATATCAGCTTTGAGAGCATTTTCTTTTGGTGTCTGCTTTAATGGAGCTGCTGCTTCAACTGCAGATACACTAATTAAATTGAAAATGATTAATAAAATCAGCGTAAAAGATATTAATCTTGTGAATTTTTTGAAAGATTTTAACATATTTTTCTCCTTTCAATATTTTATTTACCATCCCTATCTAATAAGTTTACATAACTCTTAGTTCTATATTATAAAAATATTTAGTATGAATCAATGCAATACATTTGGTAAAATAGGTGCAATAAACTTATACTGGAATTTATTAAGAAAACCTTCTGTGCTATTGAAAAAAGCCAGTCAAGGCAACTCCTTCTTACTCCAACTGGCTCATCTTTAATCATTTATTCAACTACAACCTCAATCTCCGTCCTATCAAGCAAACTCACTATTATCTTCTTCCCATCTTTCTCAGTAATCCTAAAAAACATAATCACATCAAATTCTTCTACCTTCTCTGCATCAGCTAAAATCCCCATAAACTGTTTTGCCTTATATCTTACCAATACATTCTCACTTTTAAGTTCTTTCTTCCACTTTTCTATAAAATATTCCTTATTTTCCACCATAGCATTAAACGTATTTACGAAGGCTTGATACAAAACCTTATCATCTATATGCTTATTCTCACAGCTCTTTTTCCCCTTTACTTTATATTTTTTATTGCATCTCCAAACAACCCTTCTTAACCTTTCATCAGTAGAATTCCATACCTTCCTTCCAAAGGCACTGCCGCAGTGTCCACAGATAACTCTTCCTGCAAAGGGATTATCTACTGTTGCATAATCAAGTTTACTGATTTTATATTTTTCTGCAAATGCTCTTCTTCTCTCCATTTCAAGCTGTACTGCAGTATGCATTTCTTTATCTATAATTGCAGGATGGCTTTCTTCTACATAATACATTGGAACTTCTACGTTGTTTACTGCTCTTTTTTTGGTTAAAAAATCGTAAGCGTCAAAAACTCCCCACCTCGGAAAGAAGCATGGAA
>NZ_AZQP01000071.1 GCF_000601455.1 Fervidicella metallireducens AeB | reverse complement strand
GTCCTTTGTATAAGTTTAAATTATATGTTACTCAACTTTCACAAAACAGAAAGACTAGTTTCTCCTTGAAAGGACAAGGCAAAGGCTTTGTAAATTTATATCCTATTTCTTCTTAACTATTCTTTACTGTCCCTATGCGGTTTACAATTATTAATTAAACCTAACCTATTATAACTAGCATTATAAATTTGAAAGAGGATATCAAAAACAATATCCCCTTTCCCAAACTATTATTGATTACTCCTAATAATGCTATTATAAATCTTCTGGTACCCAATCCTTATTAACCTTTTCCCCTGCTAATGGAATACTATATTCCCAACTACACGAAGTAATTCTTGTGTCAGATGTATGCCATAAAACATCTGAAAGCAAGCAAAAAATCACTGCTACCTCCCTTGGTAAACTATTATTATAAATTATTTTATATTGATCTCCATCTAATTCCTTTATGTTTTTTCTTTTTATTACACCTGTTTGTTTTTTATTCCAATAAATAGGAATATTATTTATCTCATATCCAAACATTTCATAGTCTTGACCTTTAATTTTTCCTATAACAATGCTATCACCCGAAGTCTTTTCTCTTAAGTATCCTTCTTTAATTCCATTTTTATAGTAAACATAATCACAAATACTACTTTCTAAAAAATTTACGAAGGGTATATTTTGTAAAATAAATTTCAACCAATTTTCTTGTTTAAGACAACAAACTTCTTTACCATTAGATTCATATAAATATATTTTTCTTAAACTAGGAATAATATTTCTATTAATTTTAGCAATATAAATAAGCTCTGATGATGCATATACCTTGTATTCATAATTTAGCTTAAATTTAGACTGTTCTATAATTAATTCCATTTTAATCTCCTTATTATTAACTATTTTTAATATATTTTTCCTGATCTTTTATCAAATATATGCTTGCCGGGGTGCTTATTGCATATAGATATATAATCCCAATGCTACCTTCTAAAATGTCAGGCAAACCCAAAATAATCATTAATTCAGGTTTAACTAAGAAAAATACAACTGAAAAAATAAACCCTATAACTAATATCTTTATAGCTTTTTTAGGTTCTCTCCATAATATATAGTTTATAACTGCAATAACACAAATATAAACATAAGTTAATGGTGTTAGGAAGTATTGAAATTTAGGCTTAATTAAGTTTCTCATTATTTTATACCTCTCTTTTTTATACTGACTATTATCTATATTTCATTATCACTCATTATATTAAATTAAATTATTATATTAAAAATGATTCTAACTATTATTTTACTTCAAGTATTACATCCCCACCTATACCATAATGAACACCAAATTTAATTTTTTTACTTACAGTATTATCAACCTCTAATCCCCCACCAATTGAGAACAAATCACCTTCAAGTCCAATTACTAAAATCTTTCTTGAATATGGTATAAATATATTAATACTTCCGCTAGCCCCAACAAGCGATAGCTTTCCATATGCCGCTAATTTCTTTTTATTGGCTAAAACTATACCTATATCACTATTCAAAGAAGGACCTTTTATATACCATTGAGCCCTTTTATTCCCGCTATAAACTTTAGCTATTCCCAGCTCGCCAGAACACAATTGAGCTTTCACTCCACCATCTACTTTTGCTAATTTAGGTCCTTCACCTTCTTTGTAAAATGTTTTACTTTGGACAGTATGCTTTTTTACATAATTATTATAATTAACTTTACTCATTAAAGCTAAGCTATACTCCCTCATTTCTTCTGTCTCTTCATTAGGATTAGCTGCTATCATTTCTCGAAAACCTGATGGATCTTTCATTGTTATAGCATTATTCTTACAATAGATAAATATATTATGACCTAGTAACTCTCCTAAGCTTCCCGCTATTGCATCAGCATTAATAAACCTTCCCCACTCAGGGTTATACTACGATGTAACTTGTCGCATATATTTAAATACGGATTTTATTGAACTACAAGCTTAATCACTTGCCTTTCCAATAAATCTGTAGTAAATTTCAATTTTCTGTGTTCTCTTGCCATTCTCTTTTTTAGCTTCATGGATTAATATTTTTTCAATTAGCTCATTTACAATAGTGACATCTAGCTTCTGTATATTGCCATATTGCTTGATTAGCTCTATCCATTTAGCTGCATTATCAAAGCTTTGGCTATTTGCTTCTATACGCTTTTTAAGCTCTTTTTCCTTAAGTCTTTGAGTTTCCTGTTCCTCTTGGTATTTCTTAAACATTACAGAGTAATTATAATCACTCATTTTACCAGAAACATTCTGCTCAAAAAGCCTTTGAAGTAATAACTCAAGGTCATTTAACCTTTGCTTTGTTTTGGCAAGTTCCTTCTTTGTTTGTTCTAATTCTTTAAGCTTTTTCTTATCACTAGATTCTGTTAATCTTAGTAAAAGACCATCAGAATCTTCTAATGCCAGCTTTGAGAATGCTTTAATATCTTCAAGCACCATTTCACAAAGCTTTTGATAATTTGTATTGTGGAGAGTGCATCTAGTTTTCCCATAAACTCTATTGGTTGAACATTGCAGATAACGCCTTTCAGTTCTCTTTTTAGTTTTAAAATCAATTTGCTTTGGCGTTAGCCCCATGCTCCATCCACAATCTGCACAACGTGCTATTCTTGCAAATATATTAGGTTCATGACTTGCTCCAAAATTAACTCTTCTTTCTGCTTTATCCTGAACAATATCCCATATTTCCTTATCAATTAGGGGTTCGTGGCTACCTTCTACAGTAACCCATTTATCCTTTGGTTGAGGCTGTCTTCTCTTTGATTTATAGGACACTGAAATCTCTTTATAATGTGTTACATTGCCTATATAAATTTCATTTTCAAGTATTCTTTGGACAGCATTCATTGACCATGAATAATATTTTTCAGGCTTTGCATTCATAAATTCTTTTGCGTAGTATTTAGGATTGAGTTTATTTAGGTAAGCTGATGGTGTGAGTATCTTTCTTTTAGTAAGCTCTGTTCTAATTCTACTTGCTCCATACCCCTGACTTGCAAGGTTAAATATAAGCCTTATTACTTCTGCTGATTCATCATCTATAAGTATCTTCCCCTTAATTTCAGGGTGTTTCTTATACCCAAATGGAGCATAAGCACCATGATGGTCACCTCTAGCTGCTTTTATTTTATAAGCTGACTTTACCTTTCTGCTGATGTCCTTAGCATACATTTCATTAAGGATATTTTTAAAAGGAGCTATGTCATTATCGTTATTGATGGTATCTATGCCATCATTTAATGCAATATAACGGACATTCTTTTCAGAAAAGTATATCTCTGTATAATAACCTGTTTGTATATAATCTCTTCCAAGTCTAGATAAATCTTTAGTTATTACAAGATTAATTTTTCCCTCTTCAATATCCCTTATCATTCTCTTAAAGTCAGGTCTTTCATAAGTAGTACCTGATATACCATCATCAACATAATAGTCAACTATACGCCAGTTTTGGTCTTGAACATATTTAGATAACATTGCCTTTTGAGTTAAGATACTTGAACTTTCACCGTGCATATCATCATCCCTAGATAATCTGCAATAGATAGCTACATCATAATAAATTTGTTGTTCCAATTAATAAATCCTCCTTTTTTTGAAACAACAGTCAACCACCTATTAAGGCAATTATATTACTACTGTTTCAACATTTCAACAACTTACAAATTTAATTATGATTAGCTAACCTTGTCCTTTAATTCATCATGCTTTTGTAGTATTTCTTCAAAAACTTTATCTAAATTTCTACTTCCAATAAAATAACGAGTAATGATAAATACCTCTTTACCATCATCAATAACTTTTTCTTGCTCAAATGGATTTAAGTTTTTCAATTTCTTTGTTTGCATCCTAACTTCTCCTTTCCATATATTGAGAATAAAATTTTTCCTCTATAATATGGTCAGTAGAAGTCATAAAAAGTGACAACTTTTAAAAATTGTTAAATAATCTCCTTAAAAACTTTAGATTTAGCTTAAGACAAATCATAAAATATTTGTCTTGCCAAGTTTTAAAGCATTTGGCGAGTACGTAGATTTTATTCTACGGCAAGCTTCCTATTTGTATAGCCAAATAGATGAAATTGGGTAATCCCAAACCCTTATAATTTGAAAACCGCCTTTGCTTATGCAAAGGCGGTAATAGGTAAGTTGACTGTCATGTCCTTATTATAATTAATAATTTTCTAGTTCTTCATTCAAATCTTCTGTAAGCTTTTCTGGTTTTACAACAATACCCTTATCATGTTTTGTATAAAATATCGCCGCACTTAAACCATCTTTTTTCATATCTACAAGCCACCCGTCAATAAATTCATACAAGTCAATAGGTTCAGCACTATAGTTGCTCCATTGCTCTAAACAACATGCTTCAGCAAATTCCTTTCTAGGCCAAAACGGAATCATTTCATTTCCATCATCATCTGCTACCATAGCCCAACCGTCATTATATAATCCCCATAGTTCTTCATTATCAGCTACCTTTTTAATAAAATATTCATATCTTTTAGCCCCTGGTAACTTAGAAACTTCTTCAAACTCTTTAACATTCACAATCATCTTCTCCTTCCATATTTATCATATTTATGCTGTAATTTATGAAGATTTGTATCGTTCAAAACACTATGACTATAACCAAAACCTTTTCTTGCTTCATAGCCTCTTTTATGTGCCATCTGATACCCATTAGGAACTCTTATTGTAGTTCTCTTACCCCTGTTAATCTGATTAATATCTCTCTTAATTTCTCCTCTCAATGCCGAAGAAACCTTATCATCCTTTGCTATTTCTCTAAGACGAGCTTGTTTTCCCGTACGCCCTGTATTCTTAACCACTTTTGCAGTATCAACCACATCATCTACTTTACTAACTGCCTTTACCCCTTTAGCTGTATATGAACCTGGTACAAACGGAATAACTGTCGCCCCAATATCCCACGCAAGATAACCTGCGTTTGCCCAAGATGGTTTTGATATTAAGTCATATGCACTCCAACCAATACTACCTATATCAAGTATAGTCTCCCAAAAATATCCACCTTCATCAGACCTATTGACAGGGTTGTTGTCGCAATAAGCGAATAAATTTTTATCCGTAAGATCTTCTAAAGTATTGTCTAAAACATCTGTATCATCCGCATTTAACATGCGACAAAACTCAGGACTATAATAACGGCTTTGTAAATAATACATCCCCGTCTCGTTATCAAATCTATATCCTCTATACCTATAAGGATTCTTATACCCAATATGCCCAGTTGAGTTCGTTATATCATTCCCATTCTGATCCTTAATGCTTATCAGTTTTCCCCAAGAATCATAGGTGTATGATACCACCTTATTACCATTTGTATTAGCTAACCCTATTATATCACCTTGAGCATTCCTTATATAGAAATACTCTGTTCCACAGTAGTTCATACTAACAAGGTTATCGCTGCTGTCATAGGTGTAGTAGATTCTGTCTCCTCCGGTTGTTTCGTTCTTTTCGTAGGTTACCTTGCCGCCAACTATTGTGTATTTTGTGGTTGAACCATTTACTGTCTTTTCGGTTCTTATCCCCTCTGAATTATACTTATATGAAACATCCATTCCTGGCTTTGACATTCCTGATAATTGACGTCCCATTTCCCAAGTATAATCCCACCCGTTATATGTCAATGGATTTCCTATGGCATCATAGGTTATTTCCTTTCCATCAAAGGCTGTAAGCTTATCCTTCCAATTTGTATCCCCATAAGTATAGTTATATGTCTTTGTAGGATTTGCCGGGGTTCCTGTTGTGTATGGGTATTCTGTCTTTGTTAATATGTTTCCTCCATCATCATAGGAGTAAACAATTGTTTTATTTAATACCTCATTATCTTCCCTTGTAAGTTCATTAAGAGCATTGTAAGTGTATTTTATTACCTTGCTATTTTCTGTTATAGTCTCAATATTCCCATTCTTATCATAAGCATAGAATATTTCCGAACCATTGTTATTTACTTTTTCAACCTTATTTG
>NZ_AZQP01000070.1 GCF_000601455.1 Fervidicella metallireducens AeB | reverse complement strand
ACGTATCTAACATGGACTTGATACTTACTCTAAAACCACCGTAATCATCATCTTCTCTAATTGCTTCTACTTTTACAAATGAAAATATTACATCATCACCCACATTAATCTCACAAATTTCTTTTATTGCTTGGCTTAAAGTTTCCTCATTTAAAGGATATCCCTTTATAGTTGCGTCCATATCCATTGTAGAACGATTATCTATTCCAACTATGGCAGCTATAAGCATACCACCTTTTAATATGAATTTATTTTTATATTGTGATTTTGATATACGCTCCAAAAATCTCTCAAACATATAGTTTTGCAAAATAACTTGTGCTGACATATCTTTACTTTTAGCAAGATTCTTTATTTTAGCTTTTAAGCTCATTGCAATACTACTCATAGGAGAACCTCCATATATTTCCTAAGTATCTCATTTACTCTAAATATTTTTGCATATTCAGAAAGCTTATTAAAGTCAGTAGTTTTTAACCTAACATAATCTTTTAAAGCTTGAGTAATTATTTGAATATCTATTCTTTCTCTGCTTCTTAAAATATCACAAATAGTTCTTTCAACATCATATACTTTAATTTCATTTCCAAAGGAAGTCTTAGCTGTAACAACCCCTAATAGGTGTAATTCTCTTTTTATGTAGTAAATTTTATTATTGTCACTAACATTTTGAGGAGCTTTATAACCACTAGGCACAGTAACAGCATACTCAAAAGGAGTTCTATCCGTAAGCCCATGAATAAATAAAGCTGTTTCATGTGAATAGATAAGCTTTGGGTACTTTGATTGCATATAAAACATTTCATCCTCTATCTCACCAACTGCAACATATACACCTCTTCTAACTCTTTCTATTTTCCCCATATCCATTAACTTTGTTAAGTATATCCTAGGAATATTAAATTTATCTAAATCGGAAGTTACTATCGTTCCATTGTTTTCCTTAATCAAATCTTCTAATTTCTTTATATAATCCATTCTCATCACCCTTTACAAATATACTTACATTGTATTTTGTATACGTATTTTTGTAAATACTTATTTTTCAGATATATCTAAATATCCGAGAAATCTCGGCAACTGATAATTTAGCTATTGGTATTTTGCATTCTTAATGAGAATCTATATACCATTTCGCAAATATCCAATTCCTCCTATTTTAGCGAATTTGTATAACCCCCTAACCTCAAAAATCCCCAAAACCTAAGTCTTGGGGAACATAGAAACACACTTCAATATTTACTTTAAAACCTTCGAAGCCTTTGATATCAGCCTATTTCTTTACTATCTTCACAACCGTCTCAACGTGCATGTAGTAAGCCAAAAGGCTTAAAAGGAAACAGTATAATTAAGTAAAGACTAAAAAATCGCAGAACCTTATAAACCTATTGAAAAGCTTTATACACTGTTCCTTATTCCCATTTATTTCATAAACCTTAATTAAAGCGTAGAAACCTCCATGCCCGCTATTTTTATAAATAAAGTCTAGCATATCTTGCCGCATCTCTGTTCTACTAAAAGCATAAGCTACTGCATAATGAACATAATCTGAATTTGATGAATAGTGAAAGTGCGAGTAATAGATATTCTTCAAGTAATCAAAAAACAATTCTAATGAGGAAGTAATGCTATACGTCTTGTCAATAAGGTTTCTCCATGTTTCTGGTTTTTCTATTAAAACATATGGTTCATTTAGTTTTTTATAAACTTCAATTAATGTTGTTGAGTCCACTACTGAGTCTAGAAGAACCTTTAGTCCTTTATCAGTAAGTTTGTCTTTTGGCTTAGAATATATTTCAGGCTTATATGTTTCGAGTTCAGCATTACATTTCTTATCATACACTTCACAGTAATGTTTATATCTATTATATAATTCTACATCTCCTATTTTAGTATCTCCACTATACCTCTTAATACTTTCAAAACAAAAGTATGCCTTATCAAAAGCCTTTTTTTCCTCTTCATCTTCAAATATACCTGAATCTAAAACCTCTAAAAAAACTTTAATTTTCTCCAGATAATATAAATCATGCCGCCTACCATAGTAACCATCATTTTCTATTTTGTAAAATCCCATTATTTCTTGCAAATCACTTAGACTCTCTGCTTGATAAACTTTTTCAATTAGCACAATCGTCACTAATTCATTAAATATTAAATCTTCTTCCTCCAACATTTTTAAAAATTGTTCTGCAAGTTTTATATCTATTCTACTTGTAATTTTGAGTAGTTTCTCGAAGGCTTTCCAATCTCCAGATTCATCGGTAATTTTTCTCAAATAGGTGAGATAGTTGAAAATCCGCTTTATAATCTTTTTAGTATCTTCTCTATTAAAAAATTTATTATCCACCATTATCTCAAGAGAATTAATAAGATCAATATCTACAATGCTGTCTTTTCTCCACCCATGCCTTAGAATACCTTTGTTAATCCCATTTGAAATACAATTTATACTTTTAGTTTCGTTAAAGCTTGAATACAGATATGCTAAGTGAAACCAACTATTTACATTGTCTTGAATACTGAATGTGAATTCAGGCCCATTTTTTACAAGTGTTTTTTCAATCTCTTCTATCTCACTAATATCAACTATTTTTTTAAATAGTTCTAAATTCTTTCTCTTTATTTCACAAAATAGCATAAGCATGCTGATTTGTTCTGTATGTAAATATAAGTATTCTTTTATTCTTAGCAATTTATCTATGCCTAATGATGACTTAGCAAAAATACTCGCCCAAACTTTAGAAAAATAATACTTATAGTTTATAGATTTTGAAACAGATAACAGTTCATTGCAATCACAAAACCTTTTAGCTACTTTTCCAATGCTGGTCTTATTTTCTAACAAATCAAAATACCCTTTATAAAGTTGAATATAAACATTCCTTACATCAACAAATCCCATTTCAACAAAATCTGAATACTTATCACAAGCCACAGTTATAAATGAATAAATATGATGATATCCTTTATGGGTAAATAAATCTATAGCTCTTTCTTTGCTCAAACTACCCCAGAACCTATCAATTGCATCTTTTTCATTGTCTGAAATATCCAATTTTAAATACCGTTTAAATGCTATTATCATTTCATTTTCCAAGATTACCTTTTCAGGCACCTGCTTTATTCTAGCCGATAATGCTTCAACAACATTATTATTTTTTAGGTAATGCAAATAGTCAGTTGAGCAAAATATCTCTAATAATGCAACCAATTCTTTATCATTAATTAAATTTATCAGCTCAACTATTTCGGTTTTTTCTTTATCTAATATAACACTAAAAAATGCCTTAATAATCTTCTCATCATCCGTCTCAGCAAGTTTATATCCCTTATTATCGTTAATATAGAGCTGTCTAACATAATTTTCAAGAACATCTGAAGATTTATTTCCACGAATGACTAGAAGAATGTATAAATAATTTTTTATTTCTTCTCTAATTGCAGATGAAATATATTTTAAATACTTATTATTATTTAACTTCACATCTTCAACTAATTGACACATTCTTTTATCTAGTTCTTTAGCAAACGTGAACTTTCCATTTTGCCAGCAGATTGCTATATTCCTTACTATACTCTGTGCTTTTTCTTGTATTGGATCTGGTAGCCTATTTATGTATCGCTTATCGCTATTTCTATATTCTATTTGTTGAACTATTTTTTCTATGTCTCCACTTAAATGCTCTGCAATTGGTAATGTTTCTTCTGACATAAGCGATTCAAACATTTCATCCCTTTGTGATGCAATTGCTTCTGTTAGTTCATAGGAATATAAATAGGCTGGATCATCTGCTCCCAAGTCTTCACTTTTTCCCAAGTATACATTAATAAGATTGAGCTCAAGCATGCCTCCTATATCATTCTTTGCTGTGTATTCCTTTCGCAGCAGCTCTAGAAAAAAATCTTCGAAAAACTTTCTATTTGATAATACACGCAATTCTCTTAAAATATTAGGATTTTTCTCAAACTTTTCTTTTAGCCTTAATGTAAAAAAGTATTCTTGAAATCTCCTATGCTGATATACATATGAAAAATTACTAAGCGTTTCCTCATTATAATTATTTTCAAAAAAACTCTCAGCCAGATAACCAACAATCTTATTAGCAGCTTTATAATCAATTCGTGGATATTTATTGAGTACTATGTCATAGATTTCCTTATAAGAAAAATTTAAAACAAATTTCTTTTGCATTTCATATGAAATTGTCTTATTTAATTCTATTATTTCATTTTTCTTTGGATTAGGTATGTTTAATTGATTTAATACTTTTTGATGTTCTGCCTTATCAATAATTGATTCCACTTTTAGCCTAAGAATATCAAGAATGCAATTCTTATTATTATGTTTATCTATAACATCCCATAATGATTTAACCAATAAGATATCTTTAATTTCTGTTAATAGTTTATTTTCACTTTTTAGTTTATCTAGCAACTCGAACTTTATTGTATTATTCTTAGCTTCAAAGTATTTTTTTATATCTTCTTCACATAGTTCTCCAATTGTGTACTCCTTTAAGTTCGGGAAATAACTCTTAATTAAGATTCTATTAATACTTTCTTTCCTTGATGAAATTATAACTTTACAAGTACTAGATTTATTAACCAGTTCTTTAATATATTGAAGAGTTATTTCAACATCGTTTTCTGATATTTCATCCAGCCCATCCAATAAATATATAAAGTTTTTTATTTCCTCTCTTATGCCATAATCATTTTGTCTATTTCTAATTATGTTTTCTAACGAGTCCTTTGAACAATACTTTAGATTTATTAACATAGGAACAGCATTGTTCTTTTCAATAGTCTCAAACATACCTTTTTCATCTTTTTTATTTAAACCTGAATATACTTGAAAAAATTTGTGCATACAAATGCTTTTACCTGAACCAGGATTACCTATGAATAGTGAAACTTTGTCTTGCCCCTTAAGGATCATATTTGATAAGTTACTAAACAAATATTTATTATTATCCGCAATTATTGGCAAATCTATATATTCGTTAGATTGCAGCAGTGTAATTACATCCTTATTTGTACTTTCTTTTATAAATTTAAATTCGTCTCCAATTCCAAAGAATGCCTGTGCTAAATCTATATTTGAAGGCTGTGCTAACATTGTGCTTATAGAAGTAACATCCTTCCAAACTATCTCTACTCCCTTATCTTTTGCTATCTTTACAATATTTTTAGCACTATCACAACTAGTTTTTGCACCTGTATTTAGGTAAATAAATATATAATCTAATTCACATTCAAATTCATCCAAAGCATTTTTTATCGACTCCTTTATCTGGGTGTAATTAATACTCTTCTCAAAAAATTTAGCTTGGTATCCGTAGTATTCATCCTGAAACTTAACTGGCTTTGTTTCTAAACCTTTTTGATTGTGATCCGCCGAGACAGTACTTGTTATTTTTAATTCCCTACAAAATAAATAATGGCATAACTGTTCAAATGATGCTTGTAAGCTTTCAAATTTTCTTCCAAACTGCCTCCAATCTATCTGTATCATTGAAAATCCCTACTTTCAAAAAAATGGATGTACTTATTTAATCAAATACACCCTCATTATAACATAATGATTCATCAATTTTTATCTAAACTCCAATAATTATAATATTTCTCTAATTACTAGCCCAGTCTTGTAAATAAACTCAACCTCTACTAAAGAAACTATACGTACCTGCTCAACCATTTCAGTAAATAAATAATCATCAAACCTTTTTAGTAGCTCCTGCCTGCTACTTAACAGTTTTTCAATCTCCTCTGCTTTCTTTAAAGCCTTATCCCTAATTAATTCTGTATTATCAAATGCTGCTTTCCTCTGTTTTAATTCCTGCATCTCCTGCTCTAAACTTTGATACTCCTCATCATAAATCAGACTATCCAATTCACTTCTTAAATTTAACCTTACCAGGTTAAGCATTTGTTCTTTCAGTTCTTCTAACCTTGTATTAATTTCTTGAAGCTCTGCATCTTCTCTTCTGCTTTCTAAAACATTATTTATATTCTCAATCATAGTTTTAATAAAGGTATCTTTGGCTTGAATGGCTTTATTTATAGACCCTACAAATGCTGCCTTTAGCTTTTCTTCATCTACAGCTTTCATATCACAGGCTTCATTTCCGTTATTAGCGTGGTTAACACAAATCCACACATACTTTTTATATTTTTCTGTCTGGCCCCATCTCTTTCTTCTAAATTTACTACCACAATTACCGCATATTAGCTTTCCTGAAAAGGTATATTTGTTGGAATGTCTACTTCTAGTTTCATTTGTGCAGCCCTGCATTTTTGCTCGCCTTTCTATTTCCTCCTGCACCTTCTGAAATACTTCCTTTGATATTATAGCTGGATGG
>NZ_AZQP01000069.1 GCF_000601455.1 Fervidicella metallireducens AeB | reverse complement strand
TAATATGACAATTACTAACTGTCCCTAATTGTCAAATGCAATTCCTTTGTATACGGTAAGACCCTGTAAAATCTTCAACTATCAAATCTACTATATATTTTTTATCTAAGAAATTTGCAGTTTTATTCTATATTGTCCAACATTTCCTGTTAATAAACATTATTGAAACAATGTAAAAAAATGTTGACTGATAAAAAATTAACTATTATAATGTCAATATATGAAAAAAGATATACTTGTTTATAAAGTGTCCTCTGCCATCAGTATTGTTATAGAAGTATATATGTGGAATATTACAACATGGATAAATTAAGGAAGATGGAATGTTTGTATTACTGTTTTTCTAGGATTTGTGGGTTTTAGAGCTTAACCATTTTTCGATTTATATTCAGCATGAAGAATTTTGTAATCAAGTAGATGTTTGTTTTTAGTATATTTAAAATACCTAAAAACTAAGGGGTGTAAGTTATTTTATAGAAATCATAAAAATCAAAGCTTCATGGTAAAAGTTTATTTTAAAATTTTTAACAGAACCAATTTTGGAGAAAGGGGATATATATGGAACAAAAAAGGTATTATCCAACTGTTTTACAGGCAGTGTTACTTTTATTAATAGCGTTTTTGATTCAAACTGTGGGAAGTGTAATAGGATTTGTGGTAATTGGGAAAGAATTTATGAATTCAACAGAGATTATACTAAGCATAACATTCTTATCTGAATTAATTATAATAATAATTGGTAGCAAAAAGAGTAAAACGTCAATTAAGAAACTGTTTGAAAAACCTGATTTAAATATTAAAAATATATTAATCATTATTTTGCTTGTAGTTGCATCTTGGTTTATTATGGCTGGTATAACAATAATTTATGTAAACAATTCTGAGGCTGCAAAGCAAACACAGGATAGGTTAACAGATATATTTTTAGGCGGCTCAAATCAATGGTTTGGTATTTTAAGCATTGTACTTATCGCACCTATAGTAGAGGAGATACTATTTAGGGGTATTATATTACAAGGTTTATTAAAAAATTATAGTGTTAATAAGTCAATAATAATAACGGGTGTTTTATTTGGGTTATTCCATGGCAACATAGTTCAGTCACCAACAGTAATATTACTTGGAATTGTATTAGGTATTATGTATGTTAAAACTGGTTCCCTTTCTATGTGTATTCTGGGGCATATAGTTAATAATTTACTGGCTGTGATTGCTGGAGGAATATTATTGGTGGAGGGAAGACATGTGTATACACTAATAGCAGGAGTTGTACTTGCGGTTATATCAGTGATTTTTATAAGGAAGATTCCTAATAATATATATTGTCTAAAAGAAACTTTTAGTTATGAAGAGAATAACAGCTTTTAACCTTTAATATTATAAGTAAAGAAACATCTTCTTTTAAAGTTTAGCTGCTAATGAACTACCTTTTAAAGAAGATGTTTTATTATTCCAAGAATAGCAAGAAAAAATGAATTATAAATACAACAACTATTTACTGTTCATTAAACAGATTAAATACCTTAAAATATTAATAGAGGCTCAATCAAAAAATAAGTCGCAAAACACAATTGCTTAAAAAATTTCATTTGCAAAAAGTGTATCAAACTGTAAAACCCCTTCCAGTCTGGGAACTCGGATGGGGTTTTTTGATGGAAAATAATTCATAAAAATTATTGCAAACTAAGTATTATTTGTATTATAATATATAATGCAAATAATACTTAGTTTTTAAATGGTGGTGATATTATGATAATGAAGCTGGACATGTCCAGTACAACCCCTATTTATGTTCAATTGCGAAATCAAATCGTTTTAGGAATAGGAAAAGGTGAGATTAAAATAGGTCAGAGTTTACCTACAGTTCGTCAGTTAGCTGAGGATATTGGGGTTAATACAATGACAGTATCAAAAGCTTATTCTATACTAAAAAATGAAGGTTATATCGAAATAGACAGAAGACACGGTGCTAAAGTTAATCCATCCTTAGATATAAGTGGAGAGTTTAAAGAAAGACTAGAAGAAGAATTATCACTTTTAATTGCTGAATTTGGAATAAAGGGTGTCAATAAAAGAGAATTTATGGATATATGTAGTAGAATTTTTGATAGTATGAACATACCAAGTATGGTAGGAGGGGGAGTATGATGGAATCTATTATATACTTATTTATTTTAATTATATTTATAATCTCTTTAATTGCCACTAATCAAACAGCCACAAAGCCAAATAAAAATATTTTATTAGGAATTACACTTCCAAGGAGTTTCCTTGAGAACAGCTGTGTAACTGAAATTGTAAGTAGATATAAAAGGGCGTATAAAGTTTTAATTTTTATTGGAGTAGTATTTTCAATACCTTTACTGATTGAAACAAGATATCCATCATTTTCAATTATTTATATGTTACTCTGGATTTTATTAGTTTTATATTTTAACAATAAAATATTTATTAAATATCATGGAGAATTATATAAACTTAAGAAGGAAAATAATTGGTTTACTGGGCCTCCACATATTGTGACAATCGATACAGAGGTATCACGAATAAAAAGCAAAATGCCTGTTTCAAAACTATGGTTCATCCCATCATTTATTGTAAGTATTGTTCCACTATTTATTACACTTAATAAAGCAAATCACTATGAAACAACCCAAATAATTTTATCATTAATTCCTTTTTTATTAATTCTTATTTTTATTTATCTATATAAATTGACAGCCTCTGAAAAAACAGTAGTATATTCTGAAAACACTGATATCAATATTGCTTGTAATTATATACACAAAAGACTTTGGTCTATATGCTGGATTATTAATGCTACAATTACAAGCATTGCTTCTGCAGTATTTTATCTAAATCTATCCGATAAGAAGTACAGTGAGTTAGTACTTGCATTATCAGGTGTGTTGCCTAGTTTAATCAGTTTGTTAGTGATTATTTATACCCATAAAAAGATTAATGAAACTAAAAACAGATTACTTGAGGCTTCTGATAAACTTGTATATGCAGATGAAGATGAATATTGGAAGAATGGCTATTATTATAATCCAAAGGACAACCGTACAATGGTTGAAAAACGCATCGGTTATGGATTTACATTTAACATGGCAAGGACAAAAGGTAAACTTATAAGTTATGGTGTTATTGGATCAGCAATAATTCTTGTTTTATTTTTATCTGTAATGTTTGTTAGATTTGATACCTCAGAGTTTAAATTATCTATTGATGGAAATATGGTTAAGATTGATGCTCCGGTTTATAGATATAGCTTTAACATCAGTGATATAAAAGAGATAAAAAAAGTTGATAAAGTTCCTAGAGGAATAAGAACAAACGGTGTAAGTACAAGTAGATACAATCTAGGTGACTATAATTTAAATAATTATGGTAAATCAAAAATGTATATATATAAAGAAAACCCGCCTTACATTGTAATCAAGCTAGAGAACATCTATGTTTTTATCAATGGTAAAACAAGAGATATTACTGAACAATATTATAATTTGCTTTTAAACAACGTTAAAGGGACATATAAGTAGTGTTCAGAATTAGCAGTTAACATCTTGTTTCCAATCAATGCTAATTTAAATCAAAGTTTGGGAAGAAGATGTTTTATTATAAACAAAATGGAAAAGTAGAAGAAAAAATATTTCATTTTTATGTAATGCAAATAGCATAAGTGAATTTGATTTGTTTAAGGATGATAAAGGAAAGCTTAATTATTTAGCTTTCCTTAAAAAATGTGAAAAACTTATAAATTAATGATATGACAACTATAGACTGTGCATTAAAAAGAAGTATATTGATTTATATAGAGAAAGTAACAGAAAACAGGTATAATAAGATTAAAAGGAAGATAATATTAAAATTGCAATTTGTTAGAGAAAGATTGAGAAGTCATATGAGATTGGAAGGTGATAGTATGTGTCCTTACGATAATGAAATCGAAAAAATAAAAAATCAGATTATAACTAAATATGCTCCTAAAGATATTATCCTTTTCGGCTCATGTGCAAAGGGTTTGGTTAAACGTGAGAGTGATATAGATATTTGCGTAATCCTTGACACTCAAGATAAACGGCAAACATTAAGAGAGATGCTTGTTGATATAGAATATGATGTGGATTTGGATATAGTCATATATACACCTTCAGAGTGGTTGAAATATAAGGATGACAAGTCGAATTTTGCAAACATCATTAATAGAACAGGGGTGAGTTTGATTGGTTGATTCGGTAAGGCATAAAGAATGGTTTGAAATGGCCAAAAAAGATATGAGAAGTGCTGAAATCCTTTTTGAACATGATGCGGATAATGGAATTGTTTGTTTTCATTGCCAGCAGGCTATTGAGAAATACTTAAAAGGGTTTCTTATAAATGTTACAGGAGAATTACACGAAGGACACAATTTGGTTAAGCTATGCAAAAAGGCTTTAGCTTATAATAAGGCTTTAAGTGAATTTATTAAAGATATGGCTTTTGTAAATACATATTATATTGAGACCAGATATCCTGCAGAGGATCCACTTTTGGTCAGCAAAGAAGACGCAGAAGAATGTATTAAGATAGCTATAAAAGTTATTGAAAGAATACAGGAAGTAGTAAATGGCAGTAATTAGAATAAAGTCAATATTATATTGGATGTGGGCTGTGTGAAAAATTAATGCCACAGTATTTTAAGGTAGTGGATAAAAAAGAAAAATGGAAAGAATCTGCACTTAATGATATACAGATAAATAAATTGAAAGGGATAATGGATAAATGTCCTGTTAAGGCCATAGACTTTAGAAGAGAAGAAATAATATTCAAAAATAGTAATAGAAATATTAAATGTAATTAAGACAATGATTTTGTGTCCCCCAATTTACTCAATTCATGTGGTCATATCGAGAAATTAATGAATATTATAGGAATAATGTAAAAAAATGTTGACTGACAAAAAATAAACAATTAATATGTTAACATATGAAATTTTTTAAATGGGGGATATGTATGGAACAAAAGAGATATTATCCGAGTATTTTGCAGGCAGTGTTACTTCTATTAATGGCGTGTTTAATTCAAATTGTAGGAAGTGTTATTGGGTACGTAGCAATTGGGAAAGAATTTAAGAAGTATTTTTAAATTAAAAAACATCTTCTTTTAAAGTGAAGCTGTTGCTGAGAATTCTTTGAAAGGAGATGTTTTTTATATTAAAAAATCAAATAACAAGTTATTATATTTAAATTACTTTATAATAAAAAAGAATGTCAATAGTTTCACATATAGTTAAGAGTTAAGGAAATTACTGAAGTGGTTAAACATAATAGAAGTCATATAGGTTAATATTTCTTCTAATAATAATGGGTTATATTAAGATAACAGTGTTAGTTATGTAAAATATCTATAAAGGGACTAAAATCAGTAATCAAGAATGAAAGAAGAGCAATGAACAAAGCAAAGCAATTAAAAATATTCATAAACACAAAAATTAGATGTATAATGAAAGTTAGATACATTAAATTGAAAGGATGTATATGATATTTTAGAAATAGTATAAAAGATTAATGAGGGATTCATATGATAAAAACAATAGATTATCAGGAAATTGATAAACAAAGAACAGATAACAACTATGTATTAATCGATGTAAGAAGTGAAGGAGAGTACAAGAAGGAGAGAATACCGAATTCAATAAATATACCCTTATTCAATGATGAGGAAAGAAAAATTATTGGGACTGTATACGTAAAAGAAAGTGTTGAAAGAGCTAAGGAGTTAGGGGTTGAAGCTGCGGCTAAAAAGCTTCCTTCAATATACAAAGAGATAAAAGATCTAGATAAAAAATTTAACAAACTTATTTTTTATTGTGCCAGGGGAGGAATGAGAAGTAGTTCTATAGTTTCGCTGCTATCATCACTTGGTGTTAATGTTTTAAAATTATCTGGTGGGTACAAAGGATATAGAAAATTTATCAATGAAAATCTTCCTGAAATTGTAAAGAAGGTTAATTTTGCTGTTTTATATGGGAATACAGGTGTTGGCAAGACAAAAATACTACAGGAATTAGAAAAAAGGGGATATGATGTATTGGACTTAGAGTCATATGCAAACCATCGTGGTTCTTTACTGGGAAGTATCAGAATGGGAGAACAAAATTCACAAAAACTCTTTGAAGCATATGTTTATGATGCTTTAAGAAAAAGAAAAAGCAATACTGTGTTTGTTGAGGGAGAAAGTAAAAGAATAGGAAGAATTATAATTCCAGATTACCTATTTACTTCTATGGAAAAAGGAAAAAGGATTAAAATTGACACAAATATGGATGTAAGAATAAAAAATATAATGGACGAATACGTCTCAGACAACGATGAAGAACTAATTAACACAGTAAATTTATTAAGAATACATTTGAGCGACGTAAATGTAGATAGATATATAACTGAAATAAAAAATAAAAAATATAGAGTTGTTATAGAAGAACTTATGACGAAATACTATGATCCAATGTACAATTATAAGAACAAAGAATTTGAGATTATTGTAAATGGTGATAACATCCAGGACGCAACCGATAAAATCACAGAAATTATAGGGATATATAAGTAGTATTGCAAACCAATAAACAACATATACCTTAAAAGGAAAAATTAACCATAAAGTCAACTTAGAAGAGGTATGATTTGTTTGAAGATGATGTGGGTAAGGTTAATTATTAAGCTTTAGTTAAAAATATCAAAAAATTTATGAATTCAAAGTGAGATTGATAAAATAGAGGAATTTCTAAAAAAGAAAAGGAAAATTATGCTTAAAATTTATAAGTAGATAGCCAATAAAAGGCTATCTTTATTTTTCCTTTTTATCAATAATTTAGTTGGAGATATTTTAATAGAATATTTAGCATTAATAAAACAATTATTATTTCATAATATATCAAGGAATTAAC
>NZ_AZQP01000068.1 GCF_000601455.1 Fervidicella metallireducens AeB | reverse complement strand
CATCTAAGCTAACTTGTACTTCTTTTACTCCTAAAACATTTAGCATTTCAGCCGTTTGTTCATCAATTAAAGTCCCATTTGTAACTATAGATGTTCTTACATTTCTCTGTCCTAACAGCATCAGACAATTAAATAGTACCTGCTTTCTAACCAAGGGCTCTCCACCAGAAAAACAAACGTTAGCAACTTTCATTTCTCCCAGTTCCTTTACTATTTTAATTATCTGATCATCCTCCAGCTCCTTACAAGCTGATTTTGTCGATGTTGGACTATCATTAAAGCAATGCAAACATCTTAAGTTACACTTATTGGTTATGTTTAGGACAACATATAGCGGTGCACCTATACTACTCTGAAATTCTAAATTTTCTCCAAACATTATTCTTTCCATAAAAACACCTTATATACAATAGTTATATTCAACAACATTTTGGTTATATCCTAGCTCATCTTCTAATGTCACACCTTTAACAAAATGTCCTTCTTTAAATATTGTATTTTCGATATTATCATTATCTGATAGATAAAGCCTAAACTTTTTTATTGATTTTTTTGATATCTGTGGTATCATGGAGATTACATATTCTAAAAATTTATCTTCCACATTTGTATCATCATCCATGATTACAGCTATAAGTGAATTAACATTTATTTTCATATTATTCATGCTAAAGAATACACCTCTAATTTTGTCTTCTTTTTCTAATACAAATATAAATTGTGCTTTTGTTAAGAATCCTGATTTTAATGTTTCTGCATTTACTAGGTTAACTACATCTACATAGGGGTTAATATATCTATACTGACTATTTCTTTTTTCTTCATCCATTATGTTAGCTTTCTTGAAGTAACCAATAATCTTACTTACATCCTTATAATCAGCTAAATATGCACTAAATCCATACCCTAATTCAAATTTATATTTATCTATAAAAGGATTAGTTCCTTCCCAAGTTAACAGTTGTAAATCCAAGAAATTCTGGATTATCGAAACAACATCATTATATACTACTTCCCTTGGAGCTTTATACTTTGTAACAAAATAATCAACTATATCCTTTAGCGTGGTTTCTCCATTAAGCAATTTGATTATTTCTACACAAGTCCAATTCAATATTGTTTCATTAGAAAGTGCCGGAGTTATAAACCTAAATGAAAAGTATCCATCATTCTCTTCTCTGGAATACGCTATTAGGTTTGTTAAAAACTTTGGTTTAAACTCTAAAAGATTAACTTCATTATTCATAATTACCTCACATCAATATATTTTAAATTCTTATTTTCTATAATGTCCAGTTCTATATCACTGTCTTTAAATGTTTTGGGCATACCTATATAATCCATATTAATTTCTCTAACAGATTTAATCTTTCTAGATACCTTTTGAATAATGTCAAGTTTCCAAACTGCACCTAGTCCATTTTTCCAATACTCTATCAAGCTATGTTTTTTAACATTCCCAACCACTATCGGCAAATATATACTTGGAGCAATTCCGCCATCCGCCTTTATAGACACAAAGGGACAACACTCCTTATTATATTCAGAAAATCTTATAAAATGGTCTACTGGGTCTCCCCATTCAAATCTTATTCCTCTGCCTCTATACAAAGATTCTCTTTTCCTCCTATTAAAAGATTTAATCATTCTTCTATACTGTAAACTATTAGGCAGTATTTCTCTATCGTTTTCTTCTCCTCTTCCAATAGGCATGGTGGCTTGTACCCTTATTTCTCTTACTGATAATTCTATACAAAAATCAACAATCTGATCAAATTCTTCTGTGTTCCAACTAGTTGGCGTAAATGCAACACCCGTTTCTATTTTTACATCTTTTAAATTCTGTAATGCTTCAGCTGCCTTTTCAAAGGCTCCTTCATGTCTTCTTAGCCTATCATGTGACTTCCCAATACCATCAATACTTATTTGTGCTCTTGATAAACCAGCTTCTTTTAACTGCTTTGATACTTCCGGTGTTAATAGTAATCCATTTGTAACAAATGAAACTTGTATACCTTCATCATTTAATATTTTTATGCACTTTAGAAGAATATCTTTTCTCAGTAATGGTTCACCTCCACAAAAGCATACGTTCAATGGCTTTATCGAAGCTATATCCTTAACTAAGGCTACTAGTTCTGAGTCTGTCATTTCCCCTTCAGTACATATATTATTTTCACCACTAAAGTTGTAGCAATGCAAGCATCTAAGATTACATCTATTTGTTATATCAACAGTCAATTGATAAGGTCCCTTTAATATACTATTATGTGTACAAACTTTATTTTCCATAATGCCTCCATACTATATTATTATTTCATCTTTATTATCATTGTTGTTAATGCTACTCCGTTACCAACTTCGTTTTCCCTTGTAACTTCATGAGAGAAACCAGCTTCCATAAGTTTATTTTTCCAGTACTCAGTAAATATGCCGTTCTCTCTTATATACGTTCTTATCTTTGTCGGTTCTACAATGGAGTATTCCGGTAATATTTCTGTAGCGAAAATAAACATGTCCCTTAGCCTACTCATTTCACCCTCTTCACATATTATCAAGTTCAGATTGAGTACCTTTGATAAATTATTTCTGTTTATGTCTAGTGCTATCAAAGCAGCAATTTTGCCTTCCTTCTCCATAACTATGTATTCTTCATAAAAATTATATATACTGCTTCTTATGTTTATGTCATTATAACATTCTTGATTTAATATTTGATCGCTCAAAAATATTCTTTTCGACATTTCAAATTCATGCTTGCTATTCATATATTTATTCATAAATTTTATAAGTCTTTTTGTATCTGCCTCTTCGATTAGCTTAATACTGTAAAGTTCATTTATACTTTTATTTTCCAGCATCATATAGGAGTACCTCCGAATTAATTCGATTTTTTAATGAATATTAAAATGATTAAGTTCTTGTAAATACAAGAACTTAACCATTTTCCTATTTTACCAGTATGGATCACACCAAACCCATGCTGCTCCATAAACTACAGCTGCTACTGCACCTGCAATTAGCGCAGCACCTGCAACAGCTAAAACTGCATAGCCCATTTTTATTAAGCTAACAGCATTTGCTGAGCTGCCTGATCCCCCAACTAGTTGAATTGATGGTGATTGATAATTCTGCATTATGTATCCCCCCTTTCCTATTGCTTTAATCAAAAGCTAATGCATAACCTTTGATTAACCCTTAAACTTTGATAATTTCTATAGATAATCTGCATTCCTGAAGATTAAGTTTTCTTTATTTGAATAGTCAAAAGACAACTTAAAAAAAGCAAAATATCATCATAATTAGTGATTATCGGCATAAATAGCCCTATTAATTACATGAATACTCAAGAACTTGTCCCTTATTTACTGCTTTGATTAATTTTCTATCGGCGGAATTTGAATACAATAGGAATTGCTTTTCTGTACAGTCAATAACCTTGGATAGTGATAATCTGGAACAAGAGTATACCTTATCTCCTAGCCTTACTTCTTCTAAACAACAATATGAAATTTCGTATTCCTCCACAATAGAAGTTTTAATATTTAAAATATTTATCTTATGTCTTTGTTCATTTGTAAAATCCAATTTACTAACTAAGTCGTAAACCTGTAGATTATCATAGATGTTATCTCTATTTTTTAATTTCTTTTTATATATACCCTTTGGAGTTTTTGCAACTAACTCTATAGAGTTCTTTTTGTAATGACACTCTATGTTAATATCCATATCACCAAACTTAGTAAAAACCTGCGATTTAATTGGCAGCAATGATTCTGAATTATAAAGTACCTGATTGCTTTCTAGCTCGGTTCCGTTTATCACAACTGTCGATTTAACTGTTCTTATTCCATTCTCCTCAACTATTTCGACTTTATACTCTCCTACCTTCTCATAGGCAGCTTTATCCGATACAACCTTTATATTGTAAATATATGTGTTTTTATACATAACCTACCTCACCACTTAATATTTCTTTCATTTTCAACTCATGTTTAAGTATTTCTTTTTTCCACCTACATTCAACTAAACTAGAATTTGTTATAGCTTGAGAAATACAGCCTAAACAATTGCTGACATAATCACAATTCTTACAAGTATTTAGGTCCGGACTCTCTAAATTTGAAAAACATTCATTGGTTGACTTGTTAATTATATTTACCATATCCTCACCATGATTTATTTTCCCTATTGTAAATGTACTCATCATGCATGGTTTTATGTTTCCGTTTGCCTCAATAAACAACAATCTCGATCCCGCTCCGCACCCATTACAACTACATTTGACATTGTTATTTCTATATAAATAATATTCTTCAAGACTTGGGCATTTATCCAGAAAACTACTTGTCCAATTTCCGTCCTCCTCATATGTAACCAAAAAATCTTTTCCTTTATAATCTCTCATTATTTTATCTACTTTCTTTATTATTGAATCTAAATCACTTTCTCTTGCATCTTTCATTTCCCTAATTGCTCTTCCATGATTTACAACTCTGCCAAAACCTATAGACTTCGCTCCATTTTCATATGCAATATCAGCAATAATATTTATATATTCTAAATTCTTTTTTGTTATCACAGTACCAATTGAAAAGCTTACTTTTGCATTTTTTAGATATCCCATAGCAAGTATTACTTTTTCAAAAGCTCCCTTAACTCCCCTTAATTCATCATGTATTTCTTTGGTAGGGCCATCCAAGCTAAGCTTAACACGCTTTATTCCAACTTCTGATAGCCAATTTGCCCAATTTTGATTCAATCTCATACCATTCGTGATTAATGTTGTTTCAAATCCACGTGCTATGCTATACTTTATAATTTCTTTTATTTTAGGATGACACATTGGGTCGCCGCCGGTTATGCTTACACTATTACACCCATCACTTAATTTATCTAGAATAGAATAAATTTGTTCTTCTGTTAGCTGAGTGTTTCTCATAGCTCCTGCTTCACCATAACAATGTTTACATCTAAGATCACATTGCTTAGTTATTTCTATAGAACAGGAATAAGGTACATACCAGTCTCTGCTTCCGGTATTTTTGATTACTCTATTCTGCTTATATTCTAAAAAATCTATTATGTTTCTCCTGTACAGCTGCAAGATAAACATTTTAATTGAAAAATACTTGCTCATATCCGACTGATCTAACTCTTTAAATGAATTAGACACAACTTCCTGTAATGTATGCTCTCCATTGAGCTTGTTTATTACTTCTGCCCCTTCAATATTTAACGATAAAACCTCGATGCCATTAAATATTAATAAAGTTTTATCTGGCCAATTATGTAAATGGTAATTTTCTTTTAGAATTATATACTTATTATCATCAATCATATCTAATCTAATATTAGAATTATAATTATATATTTGTGATACAAGATTTTCTCTTAAAATTATTGGAACTTTCATCATTTACTATCCTCCAAAGTCGCTTTGCAGTACTCGTTTATTTGATTTTAATGTAAAATATAGATAAAATTCCATTTCTTATATATTCTATTATAAAATACTTTTTTGGTAGTCAAGATGCTTTATATTAAATTTTAGTACTATTGTGTAACTACTTTATAATTTAATTAAGGATGACATAGAAAAGACCCCATCCTAATACCGGATGAGGACTTTTCACCACTTAGCTATAAGCAATATACTTCCGAAGAATATTGTAAAATAAAATATACATCCTTTTTTTACATTCTAATGTAAAATATATCTTTTTTAGATATATCATCAAATCTTATTCTTTTTACAATAAACACTAATATAAAAATCATTAATTATTGACCATAATACTACTCCTACTAATAATAGCACGATCAAATATTTGCCTCTCATAAATAAACAAATTATGAATAATATTGTTCCAACAATTACTAAACTAATTCCTCCAATTGTATTAGCCTTTCTCCACACCTTCTCGTTACTTAATGCTTTTTTTGTTCTTACTCCAATTATAAAATTCTGTTTGATTTGCGGCATTATATTACCAATATAAATTAGCATATACGAAATTATTATCGAAACAATTTTATAAGAATCTATTTTCGCATTAAAGTAACTATAAAGTAATACAAATTGTATAGTCATTAATACGATTGTAGAACTTATTAACACTTTATAATAGTATTTTTCAATAGCAGCCATATCTTTCGCCTTGCCTGCATACGTCCTAAAAATTACATACTGAATCAGAATACTAACTGCAATTATTAGTGTGGCATATAGATTACTTGTTGAACTATTTTTATTAGCAATATAGTAAGAAACTGCAAATACAATATTTGCTAAAATAATAAATAGTATCCCTCTATTCTTATTTTTATCCAACACACTTCCCTCCTACTTATTATCTCTTAGTCCCATAAACCAATTTATAATATACTGAATTGAAGACATCTTTATAGAGTAAATTGAGAATTGCCCTTCTTTTCTAGATTCAACAATTCCTGCACTTTCAAGAACTTTTAAATGATGGGATATACATGGTTGCGTTTTATTAAAATCCTTAGCAATTTCATTTACTGACATATCCTTTTCTACGAGCATACTAATAATCTTCCTTCTTGATTCATCAGATAATGCCTTAAATATTTTATCCAAAAACTCACCTCTTCCTAATAGTACTTCCAAAGTTTTTCAAACTACTGATTTTTCACAATTGACTATCATGCAAGAATTATCTCAGAGTAAAATTCTTAGAAATTTAATATCATATTAATTATTTCTCTGAATATTCGCAAATAAAGCTAAGTTTTTGGCACCTATAGATAACTTTGGGAGATTAAAATACCTTTTACCATTGCTTACTTATTTAGTTAATACTGTTTTATTAAAAACATATCAATTACTATTATATTCACCAATTTTTAATTATCGTTCCCCGGATATATTCTAAAACTGCCAAATAAAACTATCTCTTTTCCCTATGCCAACCCCGCTTCCCACAATAAGGACACTTTAAATATTTTTTATCTACATTATGCGGAGAAATTAAATCAATAACTGGAGATATTTTAAATTCCTTCTTGCACTCTATGCAAGTATATACAGCTCTTCTAGAATGCATTACGACTAATAAAATTAAACCAATTAGAGCAATCGATACAAATATTCCTATTCCATTTTTCATGTCTTGTAAAAGGTAACCGCTAACTATTAATATAACCGCATATACCCCTATTGATATTAGTGTTTTGAAATCAATTTTTTTGTCTTCTTTCATGACAACCCCTCCAAAAATATT
>NZ_AZQP01000067.1 GCF_000601455.1 Fervidicella metallireducens AeB | reverse complement strand
GTAATTTTTCTGCTAATGGAAACAATAAAAAATATAGTGAAATGTATGAATAATATGATATAATATCTTTTGCAAAACATTTATGTTCTGCAAAAATTATGAAGGGGGTCGAAAAAAAATGAGCAAGAAGATTTTATCCACAGTTCTTGCTATCACAGTTCTGGTTCTTTCATTTGCAACCGGCTGTACAAACAAACAATCCACTCCGTCAACTCAGGAAAAGACTAAGGTGGGTATGGTAACAGATTCAGGTACTATCGATGACAAGTCCTTCAATCAAGGAACTTGGGAAGGTATCAAAAAGTATGCTGCTGATAAGGGCACTATCGAAGAAAAATATCTACAACCATCAGGAGAACAAGAAACTGACTACATCAATGCTATTAACGACCTTGTAGATTCAGGATATAAAATAGTAGTAACTCCTGGATTCAAATTTGAAACTGCTATTAATAAAGCAGCAGATGCACACAAAGATTCAACTTTTATTTTAATTGACGGTATGCCACACGAAGAAGGAAAATTTGATTTCGTAAAACACGACAACGTAGTTAGTGTTTTCTTTACAGAACACGAAGCTGGATTCCTTGCTGGAGTTGCTTCAGCTTTATCAACAAAGACTAACAAATTAGGCTTCGTTGGTGGAATGAAGATTCCTCCAGTTGAAAAATTTGGTATTGGATTTAAAGCTGGTGTACTTTATGCAAACAAAACATTTGGAACAAAGGCTGAAATTGTTGACTACATATACCAAGGTACATTTGACGATGTTGCTGCAGGACAAACTTTAGCAGCTGGTATGTACAATAAAGGTGTAGACATTATATTCCACGCAGCTGGTGGAGTTGGTGCTGGTGTATTCAACGAAGCTAAACAAAGAGCTGAAAAAGGCCAAAAGGTTTGGGTTGTTGGTGTTGACGTAGATCAATATGAAACTGGAAAGATTTCAAACGGATCTTCAGTAACATTAACATCAGCAATGAAGAGAATAGACGTTGCTGCTTATGATTACATTGATGCTAAATTAAATGGCAACTTCCCTGGCGGACAAATAATTACTCTTTCATTAGCTGAAAACGGTGTAGGATTACCTGAAAATAATCCAAATCTTTCTGCTGATACTATAACAAAGGTAGAACAGGCTAAGAAAGACGTTTTAGACAAGAAGATTACAGTTCCAACATCAGAAGATGAATTAGCTAAATTCATGAAGTAACTTTACAGAAAGGAAAACAGCTGAAATAACTGTCTGTTTTCCTTTTTTAAAAAATATATTATCTTACCATGGAGGAGTAGACATGGAATATATTATAGAAATGATCAATATTAGAAAAGAATTTCCTGGCATCGTTGCTAATGACAACATAACACTTCAAGTTAAACCTGGAGAGATCCATGCACTGCTTGGTGAAAATGGTGCAGGTAAATCTACATTAATGTCAGTGTTATTTGGACTTTATCAACCTGAAGCAGGTACAATTAAAGTTAGGGGTAAAGAAGTTAAGATAACAAACCCTAACATTGCAAATGATTTAGGTATAGGAATGGTTCATCAGCATTTTAAACTTGTTCACAATTTTACTGTAACTGAAAACATAATACTAGGGATGGAAAGGGTTAAAAATGGAAAACTAGATATTGATTCTGCAGCTAAAAGAATTGAAGAACTATCAAAACGCTACAAACTAACTGTAAATCCACATGCAAAAATAGAGGATATTTCAGTTGGAATGCAGCAAAGAGTAGAAATTTTGAAAATGCTTTATCGTGACGCAGAAATACTAATATTTGACGAACCTACTGCGGTTCTTACTCCGCAAGAAATAGAAGAATTAATGCACATAATGAAAAATATGGCCGCAGAAGGCAAAACAATAATTATAATTACTCATAAACTTAAAGAGATAAAGGCTGTAGCTGACCGTTGTACAGTAATTCGTAAAGGTAAGTCTATCGCCACAGTGGATGTGAAAGAAACCTCAGAGGAAAAAATGGCTGAACTAATGGTTGGAAGACAAGTTAGTTTCAAAGTTGATAAAAAACCTGCGAATCCTGGCAAAGAAGTATTGAGAATAGAAAACTTAAACGTTAAGGATAATAGGGGCATAAAAGCAGTTAAGGATGTAAATTTAGCTGTTAGGTCAGGTGAAATATTAGGTGTAGCAGGTGTTGATGGTAATGGTCAGACAGAATTAATTGAAGCCATTACAGGATTAAGAAATATCGAATCAGGAAAGATATTTATTAACGATATTGAAATAAGCAATCTGCCTGTAAGAAAAAGAAGTGAAGCAGGATTAGGCCATATCCCTGAGGATAGACATAAACATGGACTAGTATTGGATTTTAGTTTAGAAGATAATATGATACTTGAAACCTATTATAAAGAGCCTTTTTCAAGCAAAGGTATATTAAATAGAGAAAAAATTCGTTCTTATGCTGAGGATTTAATAAAGCAGTTCGATGTCCGCTCTGGTCAAGGAGCTACTACATTAACAAGAAGTATGTCTGGAGGAAATCAACAAAAGGCAATTATTGCTAGAGAAGTAGACAGATCTCCAGAAGTATTGGTTGTTGCTCAACCTACCCGTGGACTCGATGTAGGTGCTATTGAATATATTCATAAAAGAATTGTACAAGAGAGAGATAAAGGAAAAACTATCTTATTGTTCTCCCTTGAACTAGACGAAGTACTTAACTTATCAGATCGAATTGCGGTAATGTATGAAGGAGAAATTGTAGGCATTGTTAATGCTTCCGAAACAAATGAGAACGAACTAGGTCTCATGATGGCAGGAGGAGGAAGAGATTCACATGAATAAAAAGAAAATAATTATACCGTTACTTGCTGTACTTCTTGGTTTTATAACAGGAGCTATTGTAATGATACTCACTGGACATAACCCAATTGAAGCTTATTCAGCACTACTAAAAGGGGCAGGTCTCTTTGGTGATGTTAAACGTTTTGGTGATACATTGCTTAATATGACAACATTAATCCTTACGGGATTATCTGTTGCCTTTGCTTTTAGAACAGGTCTGTTTAATATAGGAGCTGCAGGTCAAATGCTGATGGGTGGTTTTGTTGCAGTTTTGATTGGAGTTAAGTTTAACCTTCCTCCATTTATTCATGTAACAATTGCAACTATTACAGCAGTTCTAGCTGGAGCTGCCTGGGGATATATACCTGGACTTTTAAAAGCCAAGTTTAGAATACATGAAGTAGTAAGTACTATTATGATGAATTATATCGCTATGTGGAGTGTATACTATCTAGTTCCAAAGTATATACCTGGAAGTTTTAGTACAGAGTCAAAAGCAATTAACACTTCTGCATCATTAAGAACAGAGTGGTTAACTAATTTATTCAAAGGCTCTTATGTAAATTTAGGATTATTTTTAGCATTAATTGCAGTATTATTAATCTGGTGGATATTGGAGAAAACCACCTTTGGTTACGAGTTAAAGGCTGTAGGTTTTAACCTTCATGCTTCACAGTATGCAGGTATGAAGGTTAATCGTAATATGATTTTATCAATGATGATATCTGGTGCTTTAGCCGGACTGGCAGGAGCCACATACTATATTGGATATGCCAATAATATAAAGATTGGTGTTCTTCCATCTCAAGGATATGACGGTATAGCTGTTGCCTTGCTTGGATTAAATAGTCCATTTGGAGTTGCTCTTACAGCTTTATTGTTCGGTTTTATGAATGCTGGTAGATTATTTATGCAATCATCTACATCAGTACCAAATGAACTAGTACCAATTATCATTGCAATTATCATCTTTTTTGCAGCCACAAGCCTTATGTTGGAAACATGGCTTAAAAAATCAGAGAAATTTTTCAAGAAAAGTGAAGGTGGTAAATAATGTGGGATATAATCACTAATATCGTTCCACTTGCCCTTGCATATACTGCACCTTTATTGATTATAGCATTAGGGGGCTTGTATAGTGAACGAAGCGGAGTTGTAAATATTGGTCTTGAAGGACTTATGGGAATTGGTGCATTCACATCAGCTCTGGTAATTTCAAAAACTGCTGGTAATTTAGGTCATACAGCAGTTTATGTTGGGCTGTTAGCTGCTGCTTTAGCTGGTGGAATATTCTCTGTTCTACATGCCTTTGCAAGTGTAACTATGCGTTCTGATCAAGTAGTAAGTGGTACTGCCATAAATATATTATCAGCTGCCTTAACGGTATATTTAGCTAGAAGCTTAACAGGTAGTGCAAACATTCAAATTGTATCAGGATTTATAAAGAGAGATGTTCCTGTGCTCTCTAAAATACCTGTAATAGGACCTTTATTTTTTAGAGAAGCCTATATAACAACACTTATAGTATTTCTAATTGTGGTATTTAGCTGGTTTATTCTTTATTATCGTCCATTCGGACTAAGACTCAGAGCCTGTGGTGAAAACCCTCAAGCAGCTGATTCTTTGGGAATAAACGTCTTAAAAATGAGATATATAGGAGTTATTATTTCAGGTGTTCTAGCTGGCCTAGGTGGAGGTATAGTTATAACAACTTACTCTGGAGAGTTCTCTCCATTGGTTTACAGTGGTCTAGGTTTCTTAGCTTTAGCAGCACTTATATTTGGAAAATGGAATCCATGGGGAGTTGTAGGAGCTTCTCTATTCTTCGGATTAGCAAAAACTGTTGCTGATATGTCAAAGCTCTTCGAAGGACTAAAGGGAATGCCTAACATTATATTTAATACTTTCCCTTATGTTGTTACCCTTGTAGCTTTAGTATTGTTCTCAAAAAATGCTGCAGGTCCAAAGGCAGCTGGGGAACCATATGATCCAGGAAAACGTTAATTGCATTTAAACACACATAAAAATGGCTGGTGCACTAACAACTTAAAAATGCTAGTGCACCAGCTCTTTTTTTCTAAAAAATTTAATACAATATTAATTATATTTCATATCAAATTGGACACAATTCAAATAAAGTGATATTTCAAAAAATTGTTCATATATTTATTATATATTTTATATTTACTTCTTCTGACTAATTCTGTGGAGGTGATTAAATGACCTTTTCACTTAAAAGTTGTCCTTTTTCAGAAGAGAATGAGTGCAAAACTTCCTGTAAACTTTGGAGTAAAATAAAAAAAGATTGCATATTAAAACTAGTTTTAGAAAAGGAACTATCCCTTGATACATATAATACTGAGCACTCAATACCTTTGGAAAATAAGTCTACATGGAATGATAGTGATTTAATTGATGGAAGCTACTGACATAACTAATATAGCTAAATTAAAACTAAAATACTTGTAAAATTTTTAGAAGCTCATGCTACTTAAAGTTATAAAGCAAAAGCAGCAGAGCTTCTAATTTTTTATATATCAGATTAATTAATCATTTATCCTCCAGCTAAAAGATGTATTATCTTTACATCATCTCCATCATTAATTGATGTAGTTTCGTATTCTTCAGGAGGGATAAATTCATCATTTACCATTACAATTATCTTTGGGTAAAGGAATTTATTTATTTCAAGTATTTCTTTAACAGTTAAACTGCCATTCCACTGAAACTCTCTTCCGTTTAACTTTATCATTTTTTCCTCCATTTATTATAAATGTTTTTTAACGACCTCTATTAATTCTGGTAAATCCATACCAATCTCTTTAAGTTTCTCTATTGTAGGAACTCCGTCCATTGTCCAGCCTCTTCGTTTGTATACAGCATCTGTAAGTTTTTCATATTGTTCCTGTCTATAAGCCCTTAAAACCTTTATTTTCTCCTCGGTAGTCTTGCCTTCAATATTATAATCAACTATCTCTTTAAGCTGTTTATCATACCTATCCTTGCGCGATTCATATTCTTCAACGGTTACAGGTCCCTGAGATCTATAGGGAACCCTATCATGTATTCTCTTTCCATAACCCATTCTAATATTAAAAATTCTTTGGAAATTATATACCCTTTCTGACTGTATTATAAGTTCTTCTTTATCAATATTCATCCCTGTAACCGCATTGAAAATATCAACATAATTTTGAACGTGCTCTGGGATTTTTGCAGGTTCTGCAGCTGTTCTATTACTCAATGGCACTATGTCATTCCATGGTAGTTTGCATAGTCCATTAAGTCCAAACCATGTTCTGAACATTGGAAAATAATGAAGGGCTTCTGCCTTATCCTCAAATGTTGGTATTTGATTGTTGACCATATCCATAAATATAAGCCAGGCTTCATCATGCTGTGGTCCTTTATTTGTTAATCCATACCCTCCCTGCTGAGCTAAGGATTCCTTGGGTAAATACTCTGAAAACTCTAATCCTTTTTGTTCCATACCAATATCATTTAGAAAACTCTCATCTGCTCCATATTCTTCAACCAGCCATTTTTTTATTCTTCTGATTCCAAGTCCAGCTATCCTTCCAAAACCTTCTCCCCTAGCCATTTGATGCAGAAGTTCCATAGCTGCTTTACTGTTTCCAAATTTAAGCTCAAGTCCCCCTGTCATCTCACTTGTCAAAATACCATTTTCATAACATTCCATTAAAAATGCTGTTATTGTAGCAAAGGAAATTGTATCTACACCATAAGTATCACAGTAGAAATTACACTCTAATATATAATCTGGATCAAATATTCCGCAATTTGCTCCGACTCCGGCTGCAGTTTCGTACTCAGGGCCATCAACTGTTACCTTATGTCCTTTATAAGGTCCTGTTTTTAACTCAAAATTATCAACTGCCTTGGCACATGATAAGCTGCAACCATACCAACATCCATCAGGCACATTTTGAGTTATTCTATCCATGAATACCTTTGATTGTATTTTATATGTGTCCTTATGTCCTCCAAATTTATAATTATGTGTTGGAAGTAAATCATAAGCATCCATTATTTCAATTATATTAGCGGTACCTATTTTTCTCATTTTATTCTGTTTATCATCTAGGTCATGAATCTCTTTGTGCAGTTTGATTCCTGTTCTATTAATTGTTTCTTGATCAGCTGGATTATTTAAATTTCCTTTTACCCCTGCGTATCTCACAACTAAAGCCTTAATTCTTTTATCTCTGAATACTGTTCCTATTCCTCCTCTACCAGCCTGTTTTAATCTAGCAGTTTTTCTTCTGACATCGTAGAAAGTAAAGTTCAGCATACCTATTAAAGTATGGTCAGCAGCACTTCCTGCTGATACTACCGAAATATTTCTCTTATCTTCTTCATTTTCTGCAAACATCTCTGTAAGTTGTTCTCCTAACACATGACTGTCAACTGCTTCATATGGAGCCTCTTCAATTCTAACAATACCCTTGTTCCCATCTATAAAAACTATCACATCATTTTGAGCCTTACCCTGTATTTCTATTGCATCAAAGCCTGAAAACTTAAGTAGCGGGCCAAAGTATCCACCAACATTACTATCCATTGGCATTCCTGTTAAAGGCGATAATGTTACTACTAAAGATTTACCAGAGCCAGGATATTGAGTTATGCCACCTAATGGGCCTGAAGAAATAATTATTTCATTTTCAGGATCATTCCATTTAGTTTTTTCATTAACTGCATTCCAAAGATACCATAATCCAAAGCCCTTACCTCCAATGAACTTTTCTTTCATAAGTTTAGTTACAGGTTTTTCATAGATATTGTTATCACCTACATTAACGTAGAGGGTTCTATTGTTGTATCCCTTATCAACTTTCCCCAGGTTATATCTGTATTCAGCAACTACCTTATGCTTATCTCTCATTTCTTTAATATTCATTTTCACACCTCCTTATTTTTTATGG
>NZ_AZQP01000066.1 GCF_000601455.1 Fervidicella metallireducens AeB | reverse complement strand
ATGTCGCAGCGACTTGTATATAATAGCATTCTTATAATTTTTATCTCAATTAATTATTTATTATTATATAAATTTATACGCATTTTTCGTCAAAATTCTCACTTTTTCATTATAAATCTATTATTGATACTCCTGGAAGTGTTGTTTTAAATGAAGGAATATTTTAAAGAATATAGTTAAATATTTATATATCTATATTGTTAAAAAGTGGCTATAAAGCATTTATATTACTCATAGCCACTATAATATATATTTATCAGATTTATATAATTGTTTAATCACTTATTTTTAGCTTTTTATTATCTTTATTTCATAAACCTAAAACCTCATGATTTTTCTGTTAAGATTTTCTTTTTCCATTGCTATTTCAAATTCATAACTATTTCTTTGAATTTTCTTCCTCTTTCAGCGAAATCCTTAAACATATCAAAACTTGCACATGCAGGCGATAATGCAACTATATCTCCCTTCTCAGAAGCAAGATAAGCCTTATTAACCGCGTCCTCAAGAGAATCAACCTCTATGATAGGTAATTTAATATTTCTCTCTTCAGCTTCTTTGAGAAATGCATTTCTGATCTTTTCCTTTGTAAGTCCCATTAAGATAAGAACCTTAATTCTTTCTATTCCTTCCTTGGCTAACTCATCAAATGGTATTTTCTTATCATATCCTCCAGCAATCAATACTATCTTTTGATTAAAAGATTTTAAATTTGCAATTGTTCTTGTAGGACTAGATGCAATTGAATCATTATAGAATCTTACACCATTTATTTCTCTTACAAATTCTATTCTATGTTCAACTCCTGTAAAGCTAGTGGCCACCTTTCTCATACTTTCAATAGAAGTACTTCCATATACAGCAGCAAAAGCAGTAAGAAGATTTTCTATATTATGCATACCTAAGAGTTTAACTTCATCTTTTTTACAAACTATCTCACCATTTACAACTAATTTATCATCTTCTAAATACGCAAATGCTCCTTTATCATTAGTACTAAACATTCTAAGTTCATTTCTAACATCATTCTTCATTGAATACGTTATATCATTATCTCTATTTAAAACAACTATGCCATTGCTATCTTGATGAGCAAATATATTCTTCTTTGCATTTACATACTCATTCATATCCTTATGTATATCTAAATGATTTGGACTTAAGTTTGTTATTACTGCTACATCTGTTGAATATTCACATTCCATTAATTGAAAACTTGATAATTCAACTACAACGTAATCATCTTCATCAATCTCTTCAATTATAGGGAATAAAGGCTTACCAATATTCCCACCTAAAAATACTTTGTAGCCCTCTTGCTTTAAAATTTCGTGTATTAATGTCGTCGTTGTTGTTTTTCCATCACTACCAGTAACCCCATAAATTTTACAAGGACAATATTTTAAAAATTCCTTCATCTCAGTAGTTATATATGCACCCTTTTCTTTTTCTTTTTCCAAATATTCATTGTTTGGCATTAAGGATGGTGCCCTAAAAATCACCTCGCATCCCTCTACACCTTTAAGGTGATCTACTCCTAATCTTAATGCTACTCCTATTTCTAATAGTTCTCGTTCTAAATCTCCAAGGGTTTCCCTCTTATCACAAGCTACTACACTTGCCCCTAAACCCACTAACATCTTGATAAGTGGCGTGTTACTTACACCTAAACCTACAACTGCAACTTTTTTTCCTTTTATAAACTGCTTAAATTCGTAAAAATTCTTTTTCAAAATTCACCCTCCAGTTCGTTTTTAGAATATATATATTTAATTTTATGAAAACATAATCTGTTTGTTTCTTTTTATTAAAGCCAACTGATTAAATAAAATTTATAAAATAACATTTTAATCATGCCTAATGTGTTCTAATCCTTGATTAAATAATTGGACAACATGATTATCCTGTAATGAGTAGTAAACTACTTTTCCCTCTTTTCTATGTTTCACTAATCTAGAGTTCCTTAAAATTCTCAGTTGATGCGAAACTGCTGATTGCGACATATTTATTATACTTGCAATATCACATACACATAGTTCTGTCCGGGATATTGCATGTAAAATTTTTATCCTGGTTCCATCTCCTAATACCTTAAATAATTCTTGAAGTTTTGTAACTTCATCACCTTTTATAAAATCTCTTTTTACATCCTCAACCTTTTCTACATGAACTATATTTTCTTCGCAGACATCATTACATTTCATAAGTATCACCACTTTTTACTTTCTTAGTATATATATTTTACATCAAAATACCAAAAAAGAAAAACAGGAGGAATTTTTCCTCCTGTTTTATTTCATCTCAGGTAAACTTTCAATGTCAAATCCTATACCTTCAATACATTCTGCACCGTTTTTATCATTAACAATTCTTACATTTGTTAATTCTCCTCTTTTTATCATATATACAGCCTGTTCATTATCTATAATAGAACCAGTGTTTAACTCGTATCCGATTATATTTCTTTCTGAGTCTCTTATTATTTCTTTTACTTCTAAATTTTTCATAGTTATGCCTATACCTCCTATTTATATTTCTTGCATATTATCTAAATTATTGAATTTATTTCCATCTGGCATATTTTTCAAAAACTTTTCACCATTCTTAGATACACCTATAATTACGCCATCAATCTTACCTTCTTCAGCAAATTTCACTGCTTCTTTTTTATCTATAATTTTGTTATTATCCAATTTATATGAAATAATTTCACCATTACTATCATGTTTAACACCTATTATTTTGAACATATATAAAGTCTCCTTTTTGTTTTAATTTGTGTTTAGTAAATTCTTCTTACCATTTTCATTTACATTTTCTGATAATTCATATATTACCCTTCTCCCGTATTCATTAACTCCCAGTATAGCTCCACTAATTTCTCCAGAATGAACTAACTCAAAAGCTTTATCCTTTGTAACCATTTCACCTGTATTTAACTGATATGTTTCTATTTCTCCATTTTTATCATACTTAACAGCTGTAATTTTACGCACTCGTTATCCCTCCCATGGTTATTTTGTGATAAGGATCATTTTTATATGTATTATTATTTCTTTTTTAGTAATGAATTTTATTTATATATTACTTATTATTGAAAAACAATTTTGTAAAATGCTTTATCATATATCAGTCTATTTTATTTTTAAAAAAATATATTTTAATTGGGGTGATATATTTGTTATTGATTTTTGCTGTTATTTTCTCTATAATCTCAATAATCATTTCCTATAAGAAACATGAAGAAAAAGAAATTTATTTAATGCCGAAATTGATTGGGTTTTATTTTCTATCAATTACCACCATATCGATTAACTCTATTTACCCGATTCCAATAGGTTTCATTATTTCATTCGTTTTAGCAGATATCTCTAATATTAATAAAACTTCTAAAAAATTATGTGCTTTATTAGGTTTATGTAATGTTATTATATGTGCTACACTATATTATTTTTTTGAATAGTATTGTTTTAATTAGATTCCATTAAAATATTTTTTATATTTTTTTGTATAACATATTGCATTTTATTTTATATATATGTTATACTTAATTTGTAATAATTCTTAACGCAATCAAGAACCCTTTCATATAACATATCCCCATGATTGAACCCTATTAACTAACCTAAGCCAGGCAAACCCCCTGGCTCCTTTTTTATATCTTTCATTTGGTGCATATTAATATAAAAAATATATTCTAAAACAATTAACAAACTGTGTATAACTAAGCAATATATTATCTTAACTTTTCCACAAGATACTTTCGAAATTTTCTCTATTAATGAACATTATATTTTATAAAAAAAGTTATACAATTATTCAAGATGTTCTAGAATATAAACTTATCTATAGAAAAATTACACCGTATAGTTAGTCTAAAAATATAGGCTATCACCCATCAAGAGTTACATATTAGAATTCTTATGTTTATATAGATTACTTAGTATAATCGGTATAATATGTGGATAATCTAAGTGTATGTGAAGGTGATAGTTTATGTATGTGCAAGAAGTAAAACTTGATGAATATAAAAGAAGTTATATATTATTAGATGATAATGGGATGCCAGTATTATCAGCAGTGAAATATATAAAGTATTTAGATAATACCGGTAAGAGCTTTAATACAATAAGAGCATATTGTTATGCTTTGAAACTGTATCATTGTTTCCTGGAGGAAAAAAATTTGGATTTATATAAAATTACAATAAGCAATTTAGAGGATTACGTTGGATGGCTTAAAAACCCATTTGGTACAGATAAAGTTGCAAGCATAGTACCTTTAGAAGCTAGTCGAACTGCGAAAACAATAAATAATAACATTACTATTGTATTGGGTTATTATGATTATTTATACCGGATAGGAATGATGGATAAAAATATAAAAGATAAAACTACTAAATATATATCAGGGGTAAGGCCTAATTATAAAGGCTTTTTATATCATATAACAAAGGGAAGTCCTGAAGCAAGAAATATACTTAAAGTCAAAGAACCAAAAATGAGAATAAAGGTATTAACAAAAGAGCAAGTTGAATTAATATGTAATGAAACAACAAATATAAGAGATAAATTTCTTATTAGGTTACTTTTTGAAACTGGTATAAGAATTGGAGAAGCTCTTTCATTGTATATAGAAGATATGAAGTTCGATCATAACAACGGTCATAAATTTACACTTAAATACCGTAAAGATCTTGCTAATGGAGCAAGACTAAAAACAGGTGAACGAGACATTTTTATATCTCAGGAACTGATGGATTTATTCGATGATTATGAATATAAAATTTTAGATGAACTAGAAATAGACACTAACTTTGTTTTTGTTAAGTTAAAGGGTGAAAATAAAGGGCAACCTATGGAATATAAAGATGTGGCTGCATTGTTCAATACTTTAAAAATGAGAACAGGGATAGATATCCATGCACATTTGCTAAGGCATACGCATGCAACAATTTTCTTTCAAGAAACTAAGGATATAAAAGGGGTACAGGAACGTTTGGGACATAAACAGATTCAAACAACTATGAATATGTATATTCACTTATCTGATGAAGAACTAAGAATGAAATGGGAGGCTGCACAACATAGGTTTACAATAAAAAAGGAAAGGGAAGATAATTAATGGCACAGGCTTAAAGGAAAATATGCAAGTTAAATTAATGGTTAAATACAATAGCAGCATCCAGGATTACAAAGAGAGACTTAAATATTATAATGTTTGTTCAATGAAAAGTAATATGCACATTAGTGAAGAATTTGAAACTGATTATTTTATAAAAAATAACACATGGGATGTAAATTTCTTCTTAAATATGGACCAATTCAAAATACAAGAGTCAAAGACATTAAAGAAAAAGAAAATATATTTTTTTGCATTCAAAAAAAAGTATAAAAGATGATTTTAAAGTGGTTATTCATGAAATGATAATGAAAAAAGATTACAGTATAGTAGGAGCAGTAAAATTATCTAGATATTTTACCAAAATAGGACAATTTTTAAAATGCCTATATTCAAACATATATAGTCTTCTTGAGTTAGATTTTAAAAAGGTAGAAATTGAATGGAGAACAGTTGGCTTGCAGAAAATTATTCTACCACAGATGAAAAGAGAATATTTAAACAGATATATAGCTATTATTATGATTTAATTATTCAGCCTGAAGAATGGGAAAAGGATATATGGAATATAGAAAAGATTAGAGAAACACATTATATTGATTATAACAGTAATTCTTCTATAGCAAAAACTCTTCATTTTGATAACATCAAAAATGTGTACTTTAGGGATATTTTTAAAAAATATATTAAGCAAAGATTATTAAGCAATAACCATTTTTCTTGGGGAACTGCATTTGTATATTCAGTAGCAATATCGAAATTTTTAAATGATATATCTGATAAAAATCCCTCATGGACAGATTTAAAAGAAATTCAAAGAAATAATATTGAGGACTATATGATCTTTCTCAATACATATGCAAATTCACCTAAAAATAAAATAAAAAATATAAAAGATTGGATTTTGAATAATATTATTTTTGTACAAAATTTCTAGAGGATATACAGGTCATGGAATATCCCGAGGCTCCAATAAAGGATGTAAGAAAACTAATATATCAAACTGACAAGCCATCTATTAATTATAAATCAGATTATCAAAAAATTAAGTATATTCCTGATGAAGTACTAGAGCAACTTATTCCTCATTTAAGTGAATTACCAGATAAAGTTAGAAATGCTGTTTGGATAATGTTTAAGACAGGTCTTAGGATATCTGATACTCTCAATCTAAGACAAGATTGTTTACTTAAAATAAACGGTAAGTATTGGATTGAAACAAACATACAAAAGACAGGTATAATGGGGCATAGAATACCTATTGATGAAGACTTAGCTCAAGTTATAGCAGGAATGATTAATAAAGTAAGAAATGAATTAAATACAAATACTAATCCATATGATTTAATTTTCCCAAGTGAAAGTATAAGAAGGGAAACAAAATCAATTACATCAAACTATGTAGCAAAAACTCTTAATAAAATTGCCAAGAAATATAATATTACAGATAATCAAGGAAATCCTTTTCATTTTAATAATCATAAATTTCGTCATACATATGCAGTGAAATTATTAAATTGTGGTACTGATATTATTACTATACAAGAGTTAATGGCTCATGCTTCTCCAGAAATGACATTGAGGTATGCTAGATTATTAGATGAAACTAAAAGAATAGCCTTTGATAATGCAGTAAAGAATGGTGTTTTTACTTTTGATGATAAGGATAATCTTATAGAGCAAAAAAATGGAGAACTTCCAATAAATATTTTAAATATGCTTTGGACCAATCATAAACTAAATGCAATTGAAACACCATATGGAACTTGCCTGCAAAGAATAAAGGGGAAATGTGAATATGCTAAACATCCACCTTGTTTAACTTGTAATAATGGTAGCCCATGTAAAGATCTTTGCGTAGGAGCAGTCGATTGGGATATTAAGAAATATGAAATACTAATAGAATCTACAAAGTCTATGATTAAGTTTTCAGAAGAATATGATAGAAAAGATTTAAAAAAAGAGAATGAAGAATTATTAAATCTGTATACTGATATTCTTGATAAAATATCATGTGGAAACCTTATTTATGGAAGATTGGATAGATTGAAGGAGGAGACCTTGTGAACTCAAAATCATATGATCGCCAGGAGCAGATAAAAGCACTACATGATACCAAGAAGAAGGCTACCCATGAAAAAGTAGATAAGGCTATTAAAAATCTTCTTTTTACTAAGCAACCTATTAATTTTAATAGCGTGGCAAAAGAAGCTGGAGTCTCCAAGGCTACACTTTATAATAATAAGGATATTAGGGATGATATAGAAAGATTTAGAAATAAGCAAAGATCTGTTTCCTCACCTGCACAGGTAAAATATGAAATGACTGAAAATAATAAAGATGCTATTATAGAGTCACTCAGAAGAAAAATTAAAAAATTAGATGAAGAAAATAAAAAATTAAAGGAGCAAGCAAAAGTAAACTTCGGAGAGTTGTACAAAAATATATAATTTTTTATTCTATAGAATAATATTTTCTAAAAGGGGTGTCGCCAACATTTCCGACTTAATGTGGCAGCTACCCCTTTTAGATTTACAGCAGCACTTTTAATCTGTTGATATGGCCAGTAGCAATGGTGCACATTTTAAAACATAATTTTACTAACAAAAACAAAAAGAGAAATTTTGAAATCCAAATTTTTATTAAGTAAAGAGGGTGTTAGATGTCTATCAACACTCTGAGGAGATACTCCAATAAAATATCTCCTATTTTTTGGAGTTATGTTATAAAAACAGAAACAGTTACGGCTTACCAATATTTTTAAATAACTTATAATTTGAACTGATATAAAGGATAAATGTTATTCTTTTATAAAAAACATGACTTTATGGATAATCAATCTATAATAACCATTAGATGGCATACATTACATAAATATTGCATTTATTTAATATTCATAATGTGTTAATATTTTAAAGATTCATAAATGTTAAATTAAAGTAATACGAAAAAATGAAAGGAGAATGAGAAGGAGGATGAAGAAAAACTTAAGAGCAGTAGCAGTATTTTTACTATTTACAGTAATTTTCACGTTTCTTCCAATTAAGGCCTTAGCTGAAGAAATAGAAAAAGTAACACCTGATACTGTA
>NZ_AZQP01000065.1 GCF_000601455.1 Fervidicella metallireducens AeB | reverse complement strand
ATTTAAGGGAAACAAGTTATTTTAGATATTGAGTTGTTAATTAAAATCTTCCATCATAGAAAATGAAAACTGCCGGGTAATGGCTGAAGGAAGATTTTTTCTTTATGCCAAGGGTTATGTCTAAGAGAAAAAGGAAAAGTCAAATATAGTTTAGAATAGATAAAATATAAATTTACATATCTTTTTTCTATTTTATATCAGAAAATATAGCTGTAGCAGATAGATAAAACAAATTGTATAAAGAATAAAAAACTTAATATACATATACAATACCAGACTGATGCATACGGCAATGTAACAAGACACTGAAAAATAATCATCAGGCTATGAATGCATTTAAATAACCATATATTGCAAAATGTTATATGGTAAATTTAACAAAAATACTTTGACAATCTTAGTAAAATTGTTATATTATATATATAACAATAAAAGGAGGTGTAAAATGTTACTCGGAAGAATTTCTGATATAAAAAGTGGATTGGTATTGGTTAGGAAAAAGGCTGCCATACAGCAAGAAGTAAAAAAAACGTACAACTTAATAACCGTGAAAAATATTGATGACAATGGAGTAATTAACAATGAACCATACGATAAATTTGAGAGTAATGAGATATTAGAACCAATATATTTTACAGAGAAAAATGATATTTTGATTAGATTGAGTTATCCATATACGGCTATTTTTATTGATGAAGAACATAGTGGATTATTGGTGCCTTCTTATTTTGCAATTATTAAAATAAAAAACGATATGTTTTTGCCTGAATATGTAGCGTTATATCTAAATACTGAAAAAGTAAAACAAGAACTATTGAAATCACAAACAGGAACAATGATGCCCAGTACAAATAAAAATATACTAAATGGAATTGCTATTAATCAATTAAGTAAAGAAGAACAAAAAAAATAATAAGACTTAGAGATTTATATATACAAGAACAACAATTATTAAAAAGTCTTATAAAACAAAAAGAAATTTACTACAATTCTATAATAAGAAATATTTTGAATAAAAATTAGGAGGTATTTAATAATGGAAGTTAAAACAACTAGTGAAAACATAAATCAAATACTATGGCAGGCTTGTGATACTTTTAGAGGGAAAATAGATTCAAGTATTTATAAAGATTACATTCTCGTTATGCTATTTATTAAGTATATAAGTGATACATATAAAGAGCATTATGATGAGTATATGAAAAAATACGAAGGCAATGAAGAACGAGTTAAAAGAGCATTATCAAGAGATAGATTTATTTTAGATGAGATTTGTACATTTGATTATTTATATGAGAGAAGAAATGATGTAGAAATAGGCAGCACAATAAATAAGGCACTTGAACATTTAGAAACTGAAAATTCAGGTAAATTAAGAGGAGTTTTTAGAAATATTGATTTTAATTCAGAAGCAGTTTTAGGTAAAACAAAAGAGAGGAATGCAATGCTAAAACAACTGCTTGAAGATTTTAATAAACTGGATTTAAGACCTTCTAGTCTCGGGAATGATGATATTATAGGAGATGCATACCAATTTATGATTGAAAAATTCGCCAGTGATGCAGGTAAAAAGGGTGGTGAGTTTTTTACTCCTACAATGGTTTCAGAATTACTTGCAAGATTAGTTAAACCTAAAGAAAACGATAGAATTTATGACCCTACATGTGGTTCAGGTTCTCTGCTTATAAAGGTTGTAAATCAAGTTCCAAATAGAAAGGTTGCTGTTTATGGTCAAGAAAGAAATGGGCAAACACATTCACTATGTAGAATGAATATGTTTCTTCACAATATTGATGATGCAAAAATAGAATGGGGGGATACATTATCTAACCCATTGCATCTGGATGACGAAGGAAAGCTTATGACATTTCAGGTAGTTGTTGCAAATCCTCCCTTTTCATTAGATAAATGGGCAATGGGTTTTGCAGGTAATACAAATGGGGATGAAAATAAATTTAAAATGGAAGCAAGTCTTGATCCGTTTGGAAGGTTTGAGTGGGGTGTTCCACCATCATCAAAAGGAGATTATGCCTTTGTTCTTCATATGATACATTCACTTGAAGAGGGAGGAAGAATGGCAGTAATATTACCACATGGGGTTTTATTTAGAGGGGCTAGTGAGGCTAAAATTAGAAAACAAATAATAAAGCATAATCTGTTAGATGCAGTAATAGGACTTCCAGAAAATTTATTTTATGGAACTTCAATACCTGCTGTGTGTTGCTTTTTAAAAAGGGTAGAAATAGGGAAGATGTATTATTTATTGATGCATCGGGAGAAGGAAATTATGAGAAGGGCAAAAATCAAAATAAGTTAAGAGAACAAGACATACAAAAAATTGTTGAGACTTATGAACGATATGAAACAATAGAAAAATATTCATATGTTGCTACAAAAGATGAAATAATGGAAAACGACTATAATTTAAATATACCAAGGTATGTAGATACTTTTGAAGAAGAAGAATTTGTTGATATGGAAGCTGTTAAAAGCAATATAGAGAAAATAAAATTAGAGTTAAAAGAAGTGGAAGAACAAATGGAAAAATATATAAAGGAACTAGGATTATAAAGGGGTGTAAATGTTGAATAATATAGAAAAATATAACGAAAAGATATTTGAAAAAATTAAAAATATAAATGAATATGGTTTGGAATATTGGTATGCTAGGGAATTAGCTGAAGTATTGGGTTATAAAAGATGGGACAAATTTTTAAATGTTATTGAAAAGGCAAAAGAGGCTTGTAAAAACAGCGGTTTAGATGTACTAGACCATTTTTCCCACGTGGAAAAATGGTCGAACTAGGTTCAGGTGCAACAAGAGAAGTTGAAGATATTAAGCTTTCTAGATATGCATGTTATCTTATTGTTCAAAATGCAGATCCAAGGAAGGAAGTTGTTGCCCTTGGTCAAACATATTTTGCTATAAAAACAAGGCAACAGGAATTGCAAGAAGACTTTGAATCAATGACAGAAGATAAAAAAAGATTAGCCATTAGAAATGAATTAAAGGAGCACAACAAAAAATTAGTTGAAGCTGCAAAAAATGCAGGAGTTGAGACCAATATAGATTATGCAACATTTCAAAATTATGGTTACAAAGGACTTTATGGTGGACTGACTGCCCAAGACATACACAAAAGAAAGGGGCTTAAAAAGAGTCAACAAATATTAGACCACATGGGAAGTACAGAACTTGCAGCCAACCTATTTAGAGCAACTCAAACTGAGGAAAAACTTAGAAGAGAAAATGTAAAAGGAAAAGAAAATGCAAATAAAGTACATTTTGAAGTAGGATATAAAATAAGAAAAACAATAAAAGAATTAGGAGGAACAATGCCAGAGGATTTACCAACACCCGATAAAAGTATTAAGCAGATAGAAAAGGAAGAGGCTAAAAAGCTAAAAGTTAGAAAATTAAAGACAGATAAAGATTAACAGGTGGTGAAGAATGTGAAGCAAGAAATAAAGGAGAGAATAGAAAAAATAAAAAAGGGGGAAATACCTGAGGGGTATAAGAAAATAAATAACAGTATTTTTCCAAAAGATTGGCATTATAAAAAAATAATAGATATTGCACCTTTACAGAGAGGTTTTGACTTGCCATCATATGAAATAGAAAATGGTAAATACCCAGTATGTTATTCTAATGGAATTTTAAATTATCACTCAAAATATAAAGTAAAAGGTCCAGGGATTATAACAGGACGCTCTGGAACTATCGGAAATGTTTTTTATATAGAAGAAGATTTTTGGCCACATAATACAAGTCTTTGGGTTACTGATTTTAAAATGAATTATCCCAAATTTATTTATTATATTTATAACTTTATCAAATTACAAAAATTTAACGCTGGTACAGGCGTTCCTACATTGAATAGAAATGATGTACATAAGTTTACTATACCAGTTACAAATGTTGTTACAGAACAACAAAAAATAGCACAAATACTCTCAATTTGGGACAGGGCAATAGAACTAAAAGAAAAGTTAATAAATGAAAAGAAAGAATATAAAAAAGGGCTAATGCAGAATTTGCTATCTGGAAAAATTAGATTACCTGGGTTTGAAGAAAAATGGGAAAAGACCAATGTAGGGGAAGTTTTGGATTTTGTAAGAAAAGAACCAATAAAAAATCCACAAGATTATTATTTGTTAACTGTAAAACTACATGTAAAGGGTATAGAAGCGACAAACAAAAAACCTAATGTAACTGAAAAAGGAAGACCATATTTTTTAAGAGAACCAAATGAGCTGCTTATAGGGAGACAAAATTTTCACAATGGGGGCATAGGTATTGTTCCTGAAAATATGAAAGGATTTGTTGCATCAAATGCAATTAGTAGTATGTATGCAAAAAAAGGTTTGTTAAAATTCTATTTTTATTACTTTGCTAATGAAAACTTTTATAAAAAAATAGAACATATAATTGGAGGAACAGGACAAAAAGAGATTTCCGAAACAATGATTAAAAAACTTAAAATAGTTATTCCAAAAGATTTAAAAGAACAACAAGCAATTGTTAACATTCTATCTACAGCAGATAAAGAAATTAAGCTTTTAGAAGAAGAGTTAGAAGCATTGAAGCAACAAAAGAGGGGCTTGATGCAATTGCTTTTAACAGGAATTGTTAGGGTTAATTAATTTTTAAATGGGGGGATTCTATGAAGAGTAGAAATGATTATGATGAAAGATATATAAGTCAAACTCCTGCTATGGATGTTTTGACAAAATTGGGTTATATAGAAATTAAGTCTGATGAAGCAGAAAAATTAAGAGGTAGTTTATTTAATGTTATTCTAAAGCAGATTTTAAAAGAAAAATTAATGGAATTAAATCATTATGAATATAAGGGGATTGAATATAAATTCAGTGAAAAGAATATAGAAAAAGCCATCAGTGACCTAGATGAGCCTTTGACAGAGGGATTGATAAAGACAAATGAAAAAATATATGAAACACTTATGTTTGGACGAAGCTATGAAGAAACATTACCAGATGGGACTAAACGTTATTTTACATTGCAGTATATTGATTGGGATAATATAAGAAATAATGTTTTCCATGTTGTTGAAGAGTTTACAGTTGAAAAGGATGATGGACAAGGACATATTAGGCCAGACATAGTCTTGTTTATAAATGGTATACCATTTGGAGTTATAGAGTGTAAAAAATCATCTATTTCTATTGAACAGGGTATAAGTCAGATGATAAGAAATCAAACTAAAGGCAATATACAACAATTATTTAAATTTACTCAAGTATTAATGGCAACAAATAAAAATGAAACAAAATATGCAACTTGTGGTACACCTAAAAAGTTCTGGTCAGTATGGAATGAACAAAATGATACTTGGCTTAATGGTAAATTAGAAGAAGTAATTACTGATAGGCTACCAACTAATCAAGATAGGAACATTATTTCATTATTTAGTCCTGAAAGACTTTTAGAGTTAACAAGATATTTTGTTATTTATGATAAAGACGTAAAGAAGATTTGTAGATATCAACAATACTTTGCAATTAAAGAGATAATTAAAACAATAAATATGACTAATGATGAAGGAAATAGACAGGGTGGAGTTGTTTGGCATACTCAAGGTTCAGGAAAGTCTTTAACAATGGTAATGCTCTCTAAATATATTTTGTCACAATTTAGTAATATAAATCCTAAAGTTATTGTTGTTACAGATAGAAAAGAGCTTGATAAACAGATTCATAAAACATTTAATCATACTAGACAAAAAGCCATAAGAGCTACATCAGGAGCTCATCTTGTTAAATTAATTAAAGATAATGCGGCGGACATTGTAACCACACTTATCAATAAATTTGATACAGCATCTAAAGAAGTAGAGCCAATAAGATCAAGAGATGTTTTTGTTTTAATAGATGAATCACATAGGACACAATATGGCGAATTGCATTTAAAGATGAAGACTGTTTTTCCTAATGCGTGTTATTTAGCATTTACAGGAACTCCACTTATGAGAAGAGAAAAAAATACTATTGTCAAGTTTGGTAGATTAATTCATAGCTATACCATTGCAGATGGAGTGAAAGATAAGGCAATTGTTCCATTGTTATATGAAGGTAAGATGGTTGAACAGACTGTAAATAGAAAAGCTATAGATAACAGACTAGAAATGATAACAAGAAATTTAAATAAAAAACAAAAAGAAGAGGTAATGAAGAAATGGAGCAAATTTGAAAGGATAGCGTCTTCAGATCAAAGAATTAAATTAATAGCCTTTGATATAAATGAACATTTTATGCTTAACTATAAAACTAAGGGTTCACAATTTAAAGCTATGCTGGCAACAAATAGCAAAATAGAAGCTATAAGGTATTTAGAAGCATTCGAAGAACTTGGAGATTTAAATTGTGCAGTTGTTATATCGGCACCGGATCAACGCGAAGGATATGAAACAGTAGATGAAGAGTCAAAAGATAAAATAATTAGATTTTGGAATAAAATGATGAATATTTATGGGGATGAAGATAAATATGAAGATTCCATTAAAGAACAATTTATAAACGGTGATGATTTAGATCTTCTTATTGTTGTTGATAAGCTATTAACTGGATTTGATGCTCCTAGAGCAACTGTTTTATACATTGATAAGCCTATGAAAGAGCATACTTTACTTCAAGCTATTGCAAGGGTAAATAGATTATATGAAGGTAAAGATTATGGTTTAATTGTTGATTATAGGGGGCTTTTAAAAAAATTAGACGAAGCTATGGAAATGTATTCTGGTGCTGGGCTTGAAAATTTTGATCCAAAAGATTTAAGAGGGGCAATTTACGATGTTATTAGTATAATAGGTACTTTAAGACATTATTATACAGAAATAATTGAAATATTTAATGCAGTAAAGAACAAAAATGATATTGAAGAATATGAAGTTTTGCTGTCAGATGATGAATTGAGAAATAATTTTTATGCAGCTTTGAGCCATTTTGGTAGGAATTTAGCTATTGCTTTAGAATCAGAACAAATATATAACGCATTGTCTAAACAGGAACTTGAAAAATATAAAAAGGAATTTAAATTTTATCAAGAACTAAGAAAAAGTGTTAAATTGAGATATAGTGATACAATTGATTTTAAAGAATACGAATCAAAAATGCAAAATTTAATGGATAATTATATTTCTGCTGAAGAAATAATTAGAATCACTAATCCAGTTAACATACTTGATGAAAAAAACTTTAATAAGGAACTAGAAAGACTAAAAACTCCTAGAGCAAAGGCTGATGCGATAAGAACACGGCTTTCAAAAACTATTTCAGAAAAATGGCATGATAATCCAGCATATTATAAAAGTTTTTCACAAAGAATTGAGAAAACAATAGAGGATTATAAAAAACAAAGGATAACAGAGGCAGAGTACTTATCAAAGATGGAAGAAATATTAAAAGATTTTAGAAAAGAGAAATCAGGAGTAACTTATCCTGAAATAATAAAAAACAATATAAATGCACAGGCTTTTTATGGTGTAGCAGATGAAGTAATTAACGCTAATGATGATTGTATTATAAAAGAAAATGATGTTGGAGAATTGGCTATAAAAATTGATGAGATAGTTAGAGAAAATACAAAGGTAGATTGGTATGATAACGTAGAGGTTCATAAAAGAATAGAACAAGAAATAGATGATTTGATTTTTGACTTCTCAAAGGAAAAAGGCATTGATATAGGTTTTGATATAGTTGATGAATTAATAGAAAAGGTAAAAAATGTTGCAATAAGAAGGTATAAATATAGGTGATTTAAATGGAAAAATATCTTGTAAAGTATGGAGAAAAAAATATAGTTTTTTCATTTGAGAGAAAGAATGTAAAAAATATTAATTTAAATGTACGCCCTAATATGGATGTAATAGTATCTGCAAGCAATGATGTTCCTATAGAATATATTTTAGATTTTGTAAAAAGAAAAGCAGATTGGATTTTAAAAAGGATAGATTATTTTAAATGTGTTCAGTCAGAGGTCTCCACTAACAAAGAAATTGTTAGTGGAGAAACCTATAAATACCTCGGTAAACAGTATAGATTAAGGGTTGTGGAATCTAAATATGAATTTGTTAAATATGAAAGGGGATTTATCTATCTTTATGTTAATGATAAGTCGAATTATAAAAGAAAAGAAATTTTAATCAATAGATGGTTTAAAGAAAGAGCAAGTATTACTTTTAATGAAATATTAAACAAACTTTATATTATATTTAAGAAATATAATATTAGTAAACCAAATTTAGAAATAAGAAAAATGAAAGTTAGATGGGGGTCTTGTATAAAAAGTTCCAATAAAATTGTATTAAATATAGATTTAATTAAAGCCCCTAAATATTGTATAGAGTATGTTATATTACATGAGTTGATACATTTGATCTACGAGAATCATGATAAACAATTTTATGATTTATTAACTATTTTAATGCCAGATTGGCAAACACGTAAAAAAATACTAGATGAAGAAGTAGTGAGGTGTTTATAGCAATTAAAGAATAAGGATAATAGGGAGTTAATAAGGAGGACAGTTAATTATTATTAAGAAGAAGGAGAGTAAAAAATTGCATATGCTATTTCTAATTTATATTAGAGTGGATATCGGTATCAGATAATGAAGAAAATGGATAGTATAAACAGAGGAATACTTATATGTACCTACATA
>NZ_AZQP01000064.1 GCF_000601455.1 Fervidicella metallireducens AeB | reverse complement strand
ATCCTTTGTATAAGTTTAAATTATATGTTACTCAACTTTCACAAGACAAAAGACTAGTTTCTCCTTGACAGGGCAAGGCAAGGGCTTTGTAAATTTATATCCTATTTCTTCTTAACTATTCTTTACTGTCCCTATGCGGTTTAAAGTTTATCCATTGTCTCTAATATCATCTTAGCATCAAATCCTAAAATTCCTATCTCTGGCATCTCTGAAAGTTTTCTTAACATTTTTTCTACCTCTATCACCTTATACCCCATATCCAAGGCAATACTACAAGCCCATATTTTTACGTTTGGTTCATCATTACAAAGCAATATATCTAACATATTTTGTGCAAGTCCAATATTTTCTTTCATCATTTGACAAATTTCAAAAAGCTTGTCACCTGCCTTATTTCCTCTCTTATAATCTCCATCATATGTTGCTTTACCATGAATAATTGCGTTTTCTATAAACTCTTCTATTAATTCTATCATGTCTTTATTCAAATAACTCACCTCTTTATTTTATTACTCCATATTGTCTAAGTACATTCATTCCAAATTTATATTGAGCCTCATAACTTTGTCCTGATAACCAATCTCTCACAGTTTTACCATGCGTAAATGGTCGCTTTGAAGAATAATATGCACTTATTTTTGCATGAGTAGCGTTATCAATCGCTATTACATTTTTAGTATTATTAATTTTTGTAGCACTAAATCCAGACCTTCCTATCTGACACTGCTCTACAATATGATGCCATACTTTATTTTTACCTGCAGGACCAAGATATTTTTTTAATGCCTTAAAAGTTTTAAAACCAATTCCACTAGTTTGTGCTACTTTGTCTGTCCACCCAAGTAATTTACCTATTATTTTTCTTGCTGGTTTTGATAATCGTCCAAATCCCGTTCCTCCAGGAACAAGAACACCAATTAAATCTAATGCTGCTGCTAAATAATCCCCCTCAGCTAAATCGTTTGCTATAAATTGAAGATCTCTCATTGTATCCGTTGAAGATGTAATACTACATGCATACATATATGCTGCATATACTACACATGGTGCGATAAAACCACCTTTATCAGCTTGATTTACAGGACTATTTAAACAATAAGAAAATACATTATGAGATAATAATACTCCTCTAGAACCTGCTATCGCATCCGCATTAATAAATCTTCCTAAATCTGGATTGTAGTAACGTGAATTTAGATAGTATAATTGCATCTCCTCATCATATCTGTAGCCTCTATATCGATAAGGATTCTTAACCCCTACACTATCCTTCAAGCTTCCTTCTATTGATATTAGCTTGCCCCATGAATCGTAGGTATATGAAACCACCTGAGTTCCTGTACCATCTAACAACCCTAATATATCACCCTGAGCATTCCTTATATAATAGTACTCTGCTCCATTTAGCTTCATGGATATTAGATTGTCGCTGCTGTCGTAGGAGTAGTAAATTGTATCGGTTCCATTTGATTCAAATGTTACCTTATCCCCAACAAGATGATATTTTGTTGTTACTGTTCCTACTGTTTTTTCTGTCCTAATTCCCTCAGCATTGTATTTGAAGGAGACATTTATTCCATTTCCTGAGATGCCAGCTAATTGGCGTCCCATTTCCCAGGTGTAGGTATATCCATTATATGTTAATGGATTTCCTATTGCGTCATAAAAATAGGGACATTTAATAATTTTTCTGTTTATAAAATAGGAGGCTTTGTAAATTTATATCCTATTTCTTCTTAACTATTTTTTACTGTCCCTATTCGGTATAATAATTTATTAAACTATAATACTAGACAATTAATCAAAACCTCTATTAACGGGTTTTAGAGGATGTGAAAAAGCATTATTGAAGGAATTTTTTCATAGGTGTAGAATATATAGTAGAATATAACAATATAGTAATAGTTATTAAGGCATAATATATAAAAAATAATAATTCTAATTAGACCAAAAAAGAAAAATCTTTTGATGGTAACACATTAAGTATTTTTCTAAAGGACTATAAGTTAGTTTGTGGAGGTGAAAGTATGGACAAGGTTACTAGAAATAAAACAAACAGGAAAAGCCGTCAGAAAATTTATATTGCCTTATCTACAGTATTACTTGGTCTTGCTATTATGTTTGGTACGTATTATTATATGTCAAACCGAGTTAGTTTCCAATATATAAATACCTTGTACTCTGAAAAAGAAAATATAGATAAAGCAAATTCGTTAATTACTGAAACTATAAAAAAACTTAACTCAAACAGCAATAATCCTGAAAACATCAATGAATTAAAATCCTCTGTCATTGAAGCTGAATCAAAAATTCAAGACTCATTAGATAGACTAAAGAAATATAATCCGCCAGCTCAATACAATATGGATTTTAATAATTACTTAAAAGCTATATCTCTAAATAAAAAACTATATAACCAGACAAATCTGATACTTAAAAACTCAAATTCCAAGGATGCATTCAATGCCATAGATACTTTATCAAAGTTAATTGATGAAATTAAGATTACTTATGAAAAAAGTAATGCAAAAAAGGCAACAATTAAGCTTCCAAATGAAATAACAAATCTTCCTGAGGTTCTAAATCAAATTACATTGGTTGAATATAAAAAGCACGAAGAAAAGAATAGACTTTTAGAGCAATATACTACATATTTTGATTCAATGGAAATGGTTATCCAAAGCTTAAATGTTGAGTTAACTAATTTAAATGACAACTTAATGGCTATGAAAAACAATGAAACATCAATTGAATCTGTATATATGGCAATTGAAAACAAATTATCAAATCTGGCTACAATAAAGAGTGAATACAGTAAAATTTCTGTGCCTGCTGCCCTGGCTGATAGTCATAAATTATTTGAAGAAATACTAAAATCTTATAACTATTATTGTCAGGATTTTAAATCTGCACTGACAAAACTTGAACAATCTGGAAATTATCGGACTGAAATAGATTTTATTGAACTGGATGGAAATTTTCAAGAGATTTCAGCCAAGTTTGAAGAATATGTTACTAAATTTAATGATAATAAGAATTTCTATACTAATCCTGATAACATTAAAAAGCAGTAAAAAGGGGCTCTTAAGCCCCGTTTTTATTATTTGTATCCCTTTGTAAGCATCATGTCCTTTAATCTTCTTATTATTTGATACAAATTTTTATCTGATTTTGAAGTATTACCCTGCTTATCATAATGGGTGCTTTCAGCCTTACCTTTACTGTAGTCTTCATATCCTAAAGGGGATGACAATTCGCTATTACCAGATAAAACAGGATTGTGTTTTTTTGCATTTACTGAATCCATTTTATTTTCTTCCGATTTAATTGAGAGTGAAACATTATTTATATTTGAATTATCAATTGAATTTCTTTGGTATTTCAACACACTATTGCTTCTTACAAATATTAAATTTCCAAAAATGATAACAAAAACACATAATACAAGTATTGTTGTTATTAATAAAATTCTTTTCATCTCCTCACCCCCATATAATATATATATTAAGCAACCACTACAAATATTAGATATTCAAAAATTATATTATTAATTAAACGGTTTATCTTCCAAATTTAAATAAGTTTAAATCTGGTGTTTCTTTTCCAAGATATAAATCTCTAATAATCTTAGAACCTAAAATCCCATACAAAATACCATTAGAACCGTATCCTAAAAGAAAATAGAAATTAGGGAACTTTTTGTGCGTTCCAAAATAAGGCAGACCATCCCCTGTTTCTGCAAATATACCATTAAATCTATATTCTATTTCAATATCCGATATTTTAGGAAACATAGTCTTTAGTCTTGTTTCTAAAGTTTTATATTTTCTGTTTACTATAAATTCACTATCTGAAAGTTCTAGTAAGCTGCTATCCTCACCACCTATAATTATTCTATTGTCATTAGTGGTTCTCAAATAGGTATATGGACTTTTGTTATCTCTTATCAAACATCTGTTAAACCAGCCTTCAAAACCTGAAACTGGTCTTGTTACCAATGTGTATGTTCTATTTAGTTTTATTTCTTCTTCCTTAATAAGTTTTTTAGCCTCATAACCAATTGCAATTACAACTTTTTTTGCCTTTATCCTTTTGTTGTTTCTGCACTCTACTATTATGCCACTACTATTTTGTATAAACTCAACTGCCTCTGTATTTTCATAAACCTTCAGTCCTTTATTTAATCCATTTTTTATTAATGCATGGGCAAATCTGTAAGGATCTATTTCTCCACTTCCCCCTCTAGTATATATCCCTGCCTTTACTGTAAATGAAAATTTATCCTTTGATAACTCCTTGTCAAAAAACTCTACATCAAAGCCACAATCCTTTCTTAGCAGGTATTCTTCTTTAATAGAATCATAGTCTGATACCTTATCAGTATAATAAAAACATCCTCGCCTTTTGAAATCACATCTATCTGCCAGTTTATTAACTATGCTCTCGATTTCCCCAACAGCATCATGACATAGTCTATATATTTTAACTGCATTTTCAATTCCAATAAGATTTTGTAAATCTCTTATATCATAATCTACAGAATACTCAAGCAAAGAGGTAGAAGCTCTTGTACTGCCGTAGGAAATTATGTTTTTGTCTATTAAAATTGTTTTTACACCTGCCTCAGTCAGATAATATGAACAAATACTTCCTGTTATCCCTGCACCAACTATTAGAACATCACACTCTTCATCTTCACTTAAATATTGATATGTATTTAGAATTCTGTTTTTATTGCTCCAAAATATCTTACCTGAGATTAATTTCATCTTCCTTCCTCCATACATCTTAAATTTTTACCTATGACTTATTTTGTACTATAAAAATAGTAATTTATTCACCAAAATAAATGATAAAAAAGTAATAAGGGACATTTACTTCTTGTTGTTATTAAATTTTTGATTTTTACTTATATATATTTCTCATAAAAAAACACCCCTTCTCAAAGGTTAGTATGGAATTAACATTTCCTTTGAAAGAGATGTTCTAATTTATTTATAACAATACTTATATGTCCCTCATTGGTGCCTCATTGGTGCCTGTGTTATTTTAATTCAAAATCCTTATTATTTTTTAAATCTAAAATAAATAGTCGTCCTAAGGATGGTTGTGTAACTGTTTCAGATTTAGCTACAAATATAAGTTTGTTGTCCTTTATTTCAAGTAAATATCCAAATGACCCATTAATAAGTTTATTCCTTTCTCTGCCCTCTAAATTTACCCTATATAGACTACCATTATCAAACTCATCAATATAATAGATATATTTGTTATTTGTTGTAAAATCCTTTGCTCCATCAACAATAAGATTCTTATTTGTCCCGTCTGTTTTTATTTTGTATATCATGTTGTTATATAGATAATAAATTGAATCTTCTATAACTGTAAACCTTCCCATATCATAATCAGGTCCTGAAATTATCAGTTCTTCATCAGTTAGCTTTATTCTATCTTTTCCGTCTGTTTTTATTTTATATAGTTTATAATCTAAATTGTTTATATAATATATCCATCCATCTTTAAATTCAACCATTGGGTATATTGAATCCTTTGTTATTTCCTCTGTGTTTCCTGTTAATAAATTTGTTCTCTTTATTCCATCATAGTCCCAGGAATATAAATAATCACCATACACCTTTGAATAAAGGGTAAATTTCCAAACTATATTTTGTTCATTTTCACATATATCTGCTATTTCTTTACCATCAGAATCATATTTGTGCAAAGTACCATTACTATCCGTATAATATACATACCCCATATATTTAACAAAACTTTCATATAACTTTACCATACTATCACTGCTTAGTCTTTCCCTTGATGTACCATCTATTTTTACCCTGTAAAATCTAAAATCATCGGCTGAGTTAACATAATATATCCATTGTCCATTTACTATAATACCATTATCATCAACTCTATCATCAGTAAGTTTTTCTCTTTTACTTCCATCGTTATTAATTTTGTATATATGCCGATCATATAGGCTTACATAATATATTTTATCATCATAAAAATTATAGAATGATGGATAAACTAAATTATCCTTAAGTTCTATTTTCATTTTATTTAGTATATTTGCACTGCTGCCAAAAGTAATCTGTGCTTTAGTAATGGCAACAGAGCTTATTGCTATAATACTTATAAGTAAAATTGTACATATAACTTTAATTTTTAAAGCAGGTATATTCTTAATTCTGTTTTTTAATTTTCCTATGTCTATTTTTTTAATCAACATAACCCTCACCACATTCTTAATAAAATAAACTTATAATTCCATTAGATAAATATATTCTTTTCATAGATGTTTATTCCTTTATTTTCCAAATAAAATCGTTAGCCAAATTCATCAATATATCTTCAAAAATTTTCAGCAATACTTTATTTGTGAGATATTTCATTCTCTTGCACCTCTAGTAATATCATTTATCTACATTAAACTTTTAATTTATACATTATATGCAAAGGAAAGTTCCTCTATGAGCGGATAGGGTTAGCTGAATAATTTTTTTAGAAAAGCAAATAATAGTATAGGAAGTTTTTTAGGAGGTGTGTTTCATGAACGCAAACAAAAATATAGGATGTAATGTTTCTGAATGTAAATATCATGCTGGTAATGAAAACTATTGTTCCCTTCAACACATAAATATTGTTCACCACAATCATCCAGCAAAATGTAAAGAAGAAACAGATTGTGGAAGTTTTGAACCAAGAAACAGATAATAAATTCCCCTCATATAGTCAAAAACAGCCCCAAAAGGGGCTGTTTTTTAACATATCTTACCTTCTGAAACTTTAATATCATCAGAGTCCCGCATAGCGGCTTTAATAGCTGTTTCTATTCCTTGAATCAATGCTTCCAAGGTCATTGAAGGCGTACCTGGTTTGTTTACAACTTGCTCCATTATATATGGAATATGAATAAAACCTGCCTTAATATTAAGTTTATTGCTATAAATATAATTTAATATGCTATACATAAGATGATTACATACATAAGTTCCAGCTGAATTTGAAAGACTTGCAGGTATACCCATTTCCCTTAATACCCTTATGATTCTTTTTACTGGTAAAGTTGAAAAATATGCTGGAAGGCCTTCCTTATCAATTGCTTCATCAATAGGTCTGTTATTTTCATTATCAGGTATCGATGCATCATCAATGTTAATAGCAACTCTCTCTATTGAAATTTCATGTCTACCCCCTGCCTGACCTAACATAATAACATAATCAGGATTAATTTCATTTATTTTTTTGATCACAGTTTCTGCTGATTTGTGAAAAACCACAGGAACCTCAAGCTTTATAATTTCAGCACCACCTATATTATCCTTAATCCTTTTTATAATCTCATAGGATGGATTTATTTTTTCTCCCCCAAAGCTCAAACCCAGTTAATAAAACCTTCATCTCTATCTCCCCCAATTTTATTCTGTTGTCTTATATTTTCTATAAAAATAGGTAAATTCCTTTTAACATGAAAAAAGGGATACTAAAAAATTATCCCTATCTTGCATCTTCTATAAATGTTTTAATTTCACTAACTGTTGAAACCTTTCCAAATGCCTTTACCTTTTCATTAATTACAATAGCTGGTGTTCTCATAACTCCATATTTCATTATTTCCTTAAAATCTTCAACCTTAACTATTTCTGCTTCAACTCCTGTTTCCTCCACAGCAGCCTTTGCATTTTCGTATAATTTTTTACAGTTCATACATCCTGAACCTAAAATTTTTATTATCATCCTTATTCCTCCTTACTATTCTCTTAATAATATTATAATTTAATTAAATAGTATTTGCAAATCTCTTTAAAATACAATAAATCCTTGACAAAATAAAGAAAGCTGATAGATATTAAGTAAATTTCAATTAAAAATATTAACTATCTACCAGCTATAATTGAAAATGTATAATTAAATCTACTTACCTAATTTAACACTTAATTTTTCTAACATGTCCTTTGTCATTGCTGCCAGATCATATTTGGGGTTCCAATCCCATTCTTCTCTTGCAGCGCTATCATCTAAGGAATTTGGCCAGGAATCTGCAATCCCCTGTCTAATTGGGTCAACATCATAATCCATAACAAACTCAGGAATATGCTTTTTAATCTCCCTAGCTATTTCCTCTGGTTCAAAACTCATAGATGTTACATTAAAAGCATTTCTGTGCTTAAGCCTTTTTGGATCTGCTTCTATAAGTTTTACAATTGCTTCTAATGCGTCTGGCATATACATCATATCCATATATGTACCCTCTTTTATATATGAGGTATACTTCTTATTTTTTATTGCTTCATAATAAATATGTACTGCATAATCAGTAGTTCCTCCACCAGGTAATGTTTCATATGATATTAGCCCTGGGAATCTAACTCCCCTTACATCTACATTAAATCTCTTAAAATAGTAGTCACACAAAAGTTCTCCTGAAACCTTGGTTATTCCATACATAGTTGATGGTCTTTGAACTGTATCCTGTGGTGTTTTGTCCTTAGGTGTTGATGGCCCAAATGCTGCAATTGAGCTAGGGGTGAAAACTGAACATCCATTTTCCTTTGCAACCTCAAGGACATTGAAAAGTCCACCCATGTTTAAATTCCATGCAGCTACTGGGTTTGCTTCTCCTACTGCTGATAAAATTGAAGCAAGATGAACTATTGTATTTACTTTATATTTATTAACTGCATCGGCAATCTGCTGAGGATTTAAAACATTTACAATTTCAAAGGGTCCGGATTCTAAAACCTTTTTAGAACCATCTGCTGTAATATTACTTGCAATTACATTTTCATTTCCGTAAATATTTCTCATATACATAACAAGCTCTGATCCTATCTGTCCAAGAGCCCCGGTTATTAATATTTTCCTCATTATTATTCCCCCCAGTTTTTCTTGG
>NZ_AZQP01000063.1 GCF_000601455.1 Fervidicella metallireducens AeB | reverse complement strand
GAAACCTTTAATTTTTCTTGATATATAAAGAGCTTCATTAAAGGCATCATGGTGTTTTTTTACTATTATTTTATTTCCATATTCCTTTGAAGATTCTAAAGGGTTATCCCCAAGGAATACCTTTGCTGCCTCAATTATTGTCCTGCTTGAACGATAATTGATAGGCAGAGTGTATTCCCTGGGATTATATAATCTTTTAAACTCTTTAAATACTCCTGAGATACCAGTTCTAAAGGAATAAATCTCCTGGTTTGGATCACCAATAACGAAAATATTAGTTGATTCTCCAGATAACTTTTTTATAAGCTGAAGCTGGTTTAAATCAGTGTCTTGAAATTCGTCTATTATAATCCACTTTGGGCTAATAGGTTTATCAAGAATTTCAATACATCTGATAATTAAATCATCAAAATCCATTATATTTCTATTTATCTTCTCCATAGTATAAAGGCTGTATAGTTCATTTATGTCATCTGTGTTCTTCATTACTCCATAGAGAACTTTTCCCTTTTTAAACTCCTCAATCCTTTTGATAAGCTTTGATTTATATTTTACATTGAGCTTTTCCTTCTCTATTATTTCTATAAGCAACTGTGCTGCTTCTTCATTATCAATAACTTTAAAATCAGGGCTGTAACCAATATCTTTTAACTTTGGACTATCTGCTAAAATGCTTTTTGCTACAGAATGGAAAGTACCAAAGTATTTTAATTCTTCCTTTAATGCATCTGAAAACTCTAATACCCTGTTTCTTATTTCCTTAGCTGCTTTGTTTGTAAATGTAAGAACCATTATATCCTCAAGTTTAATATTTTCAAGCAAATGAAGATATAGTACTTTATGGGTTAAAACCGTTGTCTTTCCACTTCCAACTGCAGCATTTAACACAGCATATTTGTCCTTTGCTTTAACTGCTTCTAACTGGTATTTATTAAGTTTACCAAGTTCCCTTAAGTATATTTCCAGCATAATATCACCTATTTTTTGAGGTCATCAAAGCGCCTCATTATCTTATCTATCTTACTTTCTTTTTGATTAACTTCAACATCAATTTTAAATTTATCTGGAGCCTTTATATAGCGTTTAATTATATTTTCTATTTTTTGTTTGTTCTGTGTTTCCATTATCCATTCCCTGTAAAAATCTGCTGCAACATTAAAAATCAATGTATCACCTGCTATTTTTACTCCATCTACGGTTTTAAAAAATGGAACAAAAGCTTCGCTCCTATTATTTAAGAAATCAATAAATTCATTCCATTTGTTCTCAAGCTCAATTAAACCACAGAACTTCTCTTCAAATATTTTAATACCTTCAGCAGGTGCTTTAACTTTCACTTCAACTGGAGGTTTCTTCTCATTCATCATTCCTTCAAGTCCCCATAGCACCAGTTTTTTATCAAGGTGATAATCTCCAACACAAGCTGGGCAACCATCTTTACACCTGCAATTTTTAACAAGCTCAATTGCTTCAGTCAATATTTCATCTGCATAATCAAAAACCTTTTCTGTAAAGCCAAGTCCTCCTGGATATAGATCATAAAGTATTACATATGCCCTCTTTACTTCACCCTGTTTTTCCACTGTATTAAATATTGTTCCTCCTATATCCTCAGAAGTTGCCATAGTTCTCATCCTTGCAGAGGTCAGCAGGGCATGCTTTATTCCATTATAGTAATTAAATTGAGTATAAGAATTAATAACATTATCCACATCAGAAGGAATTAAAAACCACATTCCTTCTGTTTCAAGCTCAGTATAAAGATTTTCTTTAATTGGCTCAAAACCAAGGTTTTGTCTGTTATGAAACTGTATCATTTTATAAGCTGGTACAGCTTCTTTAATTTTAACATCACCAAAGGTGGCTGATGTTCTGTTAATTTCCCTGTTTTTAAATTCATTTAATATAATTACAGCGGTTTCTGTAAATGGTACTGTAAAATAATTCATATCAACGGGCACTACCGTTGCTATTCTATTTACCAGATCAAGACTTTCTACTAAGTATTGCATACCATCATGTATGTAAATTGCTTTAGGATAAACTTCATGGAAAGCTTGATATTCATCCATTTCTGTAAGCATTACACCGTTCTCTTTATTTATTACTTTGTATATATCACTGGATATATTTCTTAAATTAAAGTCACCAGCTGGGAAATCCTTGCCTATCCATGTAAAAAGACCTGATTCATTTTTTATTTCCCCTGCTTTTATAAGTACTGGAACAATTTCACCAAGGTCAGGAAAAATAGAAGCATCATCCAGGGATAGTGGCAGTTCTGCAGCAGCTGCTCTGGTGTGGGCAAGTTGAATAAATAAATTGTCTTTATCAATTACAGCATTTTCTACCCCAGTTTTTATAAGCCATTCAGTGTTTACTGCAATATATTGATCAATAGGTGATACATCTAGGACTAAAAGTCCAACAGCACCATCTCCCCTTCTTCCAGCTCTTCCAATCTGTTGAAAAAAAGATGCCTTAGTTCCTGGAAAACCACAAGAAATTGCAAGCTCTAAAGTACCTATATCAATACCAAGTTCCAGAGCATTTGTAGCAATTACACCGTTTATAAGTCCCTTTGCAAGTTTTGTTTCTATATCCTTTCTCTCCTTAGGAGTATATCCTCCTCTGTAACCAGATATTTTATCGGTTAAATCTCTGCCTAGAGTTGGAAGGCCTTCAATATTAGATAACCTGTCCCTTGCCTCTTTAAGTACAACTTCAACTTCCCTTCTGCTTTTGCAGAAAGTAATGAATCTAACTCCATTTTGTATAAGTTCAGGTATAAATTCAGAAACCTCTTCTTCAGGTGTTTTTCTATATTCCGTATCCCGGACATAGGGGGGCTGCCATATATAAATTTTCTTCTCAGTTCCAGGTGAACCATCTTTACTTATATGTGAAAATTTTTCGCCACTGATGTTCTCTGCAAGTTCAACTGGATTTGCAATTGTTGCTGAGCTAAATAAAAACTGAGGATTAGACCTGTAATATTTACAAACCCTGTTCAACCTTCTCATTATATTTGCCATATGGGAGCCAAATGCACCTCTATATACATGAAGTTCATCTATAACTAAAAACTTTAACTTGGAGAATATATTATTAAATCCATATATGCTGTGATTAGGCAGAAAAGCTGAATTTAGCATTTCCGGATTTGTAAGTATTATGTTTGCATTCTTTCTAATCCTTGAACGTTCATTTGCAGGTGTATCTCCATCATATATACCTGCTTGAATTTTATCCTTTCCAAAATACTCAAGTATGGGCAAAAAGTTTCTGAATTGATCATGGGCTAATGCTTTTGTTGGATACACAAAAATAGCCTTTGAATTTTGATCCTTTAATATTTTCTCAACTACTGGAAGAAGAAAGCTTAGTGTTTTACCGCTTGCTGTGGATGTTGTTATTATACAGTTTTCTCCTCTGACTGCCCTTACAAACATCTCATACTGATGGGAATAAAGCTTATCTATTCCCTGATTTTTTAAGTAGTCAACTAATTCTTGACTCATAATCTCTGGATAACCCATAAAGCTTCCTTCTCTTTTATCTAACTTTATCTCACCTATAAGTTTATCTTCAAATCCTAAGAGTTTTTTGAGGTCCATATTTATCCTCCTATGTTATCTTTAGTTTCAATTCACACATTTTTATTTTAATCTTTATATATTATCTCTTCAAATATAATATTTACCTATTAAAAACAAGAATCCTTTGAATTACACCAAAGGTTAATTAAATTTGAAAAATTTAACACAAAATTAACAAAAATGTAGTATCATTTTAATATGGGATATATTTAGATATGTAGGGGGTAAAATCATGAATTACAAAATGATTTTCGAGTTGCTAGGGGGACTAGGCCTTTTTGTCTATGGTATGAAGTTAATGGGTGATGGACTTCAAAAAGCTGCAGGTGAAAAACTTAAACAAATACTTGAAGTTTTAACTTCTAACGTAATAGTTGGTATTTTAGTTGGAACTGGCGTTACTGCAATTATTCAAAGCAGCAGTGCTACAACTGTAATGACTGTTGGCTTTGTCAATGCTGGGCTTATGACTTTAAAACAGGCTGCTGGCGTAATTATGGGTGCAAACATTGGTACCACAATTACTGCTCAACTTATAGCCTTTAAACTTACCGATATAGCTCCTTTTATTTTAGCTGTTGGTGCGGCTTTGGTGCTATTTACTAAGCGTAAAAGAAGCCACGATATTGGCGAGATAATCCTTGGATTTGGTGTATTATTTGTTGGTATGTCGATGATGGAACATTCAATGAAACCTCTTCGCACAATGCCTGAGTTTATCAATCTGATAGACACCTTAGGACGCCACAAATTCCTTGGTATTCTTGTTGGTCTTGGTATGACTGCAACTGTACAAAGCAGCAGTGCTACAATTGGTATACTTATAGCCCTTGCTTCAGGCGGTACAATAACACTTGAAGTTGCTTTGCCTATATTGTTTGGAGATAATATAGGTACATGTGCAACTGCACTTTTAGCAAGTATCGGTACAAATAAAAATGCAAAGCGCGCTGCTCTTATACATTTAATTTTCAATACAATAGGTACAATCATCTTTATGCTGGCTTTTCCATGGATTTTACCATTGATAAAATCCCTAGGAGGAAGTATATCCAGACAGATTGCAAATGCCCATACAATGTTTAATGTTGCAAATACAATTATTCAGGCTCCTTTTGTAGGATTATTAGTTGCTTTTGTTAATAAACTGGTTCCTGGTGAAGATAAAAAAGAAAACCTAATGGTACTTGAATATATTGATGAAAGATTGATTGAAACTCCATCTATTGCAGTAGGTCAGGTAGTTAAAGAGGTTGTAAGAATGGGAAAGCTTGCTTCTAAAAACGTAAACACCTCACTGAAAGCCTTTTTATATGGTAATGAAGATGATATCCGTTCTATCTATGAAATCGAAGAAGTTATTAATTTTCTTGAAAGAGAAATCACTGGCTTTATGGTTTCACTTTATAATACATCATTATCAGAAAGTCAGTCAGAAATAATTACTTCTCTTTTCCATGTTGTTAACGACATTGAAAGAATAGGTGATCATGCTGAAAACCTTGTTGAGTTAGCTCAGTATAAAATTGAAAACAGCCTGAGTTTCTCAGAACAAGCCATTACAGAGGTTAAATATATGTTTGAAAAGGTTCAGTCTGCTGTAGATAATGCTATAGATGCCCTTGAGAATTTTGATTTTAAAGCAGCCCAATCGGTTATTGACATAGAGAGTAAAATAGATAAACTTGAAAAGCAACTGAGGAAAGACCATATAGACAGACTTAATAAGGGAATTTGTTTTCCAGCAAGTGGTGCCATATTCCTTGATATAATAAGTAATCTTGAGAGAGTTGGAGATCACTCAAACAATATAGCTGAGATTGTTTTAGAATTTAATAACGACTAGGTATTATAACCATTAATACATACTTTTTACATAATACATATATTTTATTTCTTTAAATTATGTCCCTTTCATAGTAATATATAATTACAGTCAATATAAACATAAGGAGTTGTTACACATGAGAAGATTTGAATACCCATACTTCGGCAAAAGATATTTATACGATATACCTAACAAAACTCTCCATGATTTAGTTAATGAAACTGATGAATGTAAAATTAATGAGATTCATGAAGATGATATTGATATGTATAGTCATTTAAACGAACTGGCATTATTACTTGAACATCCAGTATACTATCCTTGCCCACACTGCATGAAAAAAGAAGAAGAAAAATAATTAAGGGGCTCTTAGCCCCTTTTAGATTATTATTTTTATGGTTTCTCCACAATCTGGGCATTTATTAGAATCAACCAATACCCTTGTGGCATATCCTTTTCTTTCTACAAGAATATTATTGCATCTAGGACAGTAAGTACTGTTATCAATATTTGAAACATTACCAATATATACATAGTTTAAATATTTCTTTGCAATCTCCCTAGCCCTGATTATACTTTCAACTGCAGTAGCAGGAGCATTAAACTTATATGTTGGATAGTAGCGGCTCAAATGCAAAGGAATATTTTTATCTATTTCTGCTATCCAGCTACAAAGTCTCTCAATTTCCTCCCTAGAATCGTTATAACCACCGATTAAAAGGTTGTTAATTCCACATGGCACTTGGAATTTGCAATTTCAATTGTTTCTAATACATCATTTAACCTTCCACCACAAACCTTTTCATAAAAGCCTTCACTAAAGGATTTTAAATCTATATTCATAGCACTTATAAAGGGTAAGATTTTTTTAAGTGGCTCTTGACTGATATATCCATTGGTTACTAACACTAAATCCAGTCCTCTAATTAGTCTTGCCACATCATAAACATATTCATACCATACAGTAGGCTCGTTGTAAGTAAAGGCAATTCCTGTATTTAAAAAATCTCTTTTCTCCATAGCTAAGCTTATAAGCTCCTCAGCTTCTAGAAATCTTGTTTCCGGATAGTTTTTAGATATTGTAAAGTTTTGACAAAAACCACAAATAAAATTACATCCAAAACTTCCTGCAGATAAAATATTTTTACCAGGTCTAAAATGATATAATGGCTTTTTTTCTATGGGTTCAAGGGAAATAGAGCTTATTTCACCATAATTTATAGCTATTCCTTTACTATCTTCTATCTTCCTTACACCACACAATCCAAATTGTCCTTCACCTAACTTACAGTTATGGGGACACAAGTTACATTGATAAGTTTTATCATTAACTTTGATTATGTACATTGCTTCCTTCTTCATTTTGCACCATGCCTTATCACTTCAAATTTTTCAATTTGGTAATCCTCATCTTCATCTATTCCAGCCTTTCTTAGGGCAATTCTAAGCTGTTCTTCTACAGTATCTATTCCTTCTAAATCAGGTAGCAATAATCCCGTTCTTCTTCCCTTTCTAACTATAACCCCAAACCTTTTTGGGTTCAGCTCCCCAATTGAAGCCTTCTCAGGCATAGTTAAAACATCAACTGATATATCCAAATCAGAAAGTTCTTCCTCCTCAATTGGATAAAATCTAGGATCATACTGACCTGCTTCAACAGCATTTCTAATTATTTCATTAGCAATATTATCTGTTGTTGGAAGTATCGTACCTATACATCCCCTTAATTCACCATCTTTTTTAATTGATATAAAGACTCCTGCAGAATTTTTTCTTAATTCATCAGGAATATATTCTGGTATATCTATGTATTTCCCACTTCTAATAAAATTCTCTAAACTTTCCCTTGCTAATCTGACATATACATCTTCGTCATTTCTTTTAATTTCAAATTCTCTATTCTCCCCTTCAATTAATGTATCTAAAATTGAGTTGTTACTTTTTTCAATTGCTCTAAGTTTTATTACACCATATCCAACCCCAAAGGGACCTTCATAAGATAAAACCTCTCCCTTAAGCTTATATCCATCCCCTGCACCAAACATAATATAAAAGGATCTTAAACCACATTCCCCTGCCTCTTTTATAAGTTTTTTATCTAATGTAAATATTCCTTCTACGTCACCCTCAGAAATCAGTTTTACTATTTTCTCATCAAACTCTCTACCATAGGGACTATAATCATATGGGCCTGAACTGCTTAGTCTATGTGATAAATCTCCACTTGCTATTATTACTGCATTAAACTCATCCTCTTCAACTGCTTCTTTAATTGCCTTTCCGAATTTGTATAGTTCTATCTTTGAAAGAAGACCATAAGTTATATGTACTATTTCATAATCTGTATAATGTTTATTAATATGATAGAGTGGAACTAATGCTCCATGATCCAGTTCACAGAATTCATCATACTCCTTTAATGAATTATGATTAATGGCAACTGCTGAAACATCATAATTTTCAGCATGCTTTATTATTGTATCACTAAGCTGCATATTAACGTTACAGTTAAGCTTTACATATGGAGCTCCAAATCTTCTAAAGTCACCCTGTATATTTGGAACATTTGAAATTGCAACAGCATCTTTAAACATTGGTCCATGGGGCGTAATTATGATTATAGCCTCTGGCTTCAGCTTTTCTATTTCCTGGGCAATATTATAACAAGCATCGATAGTTTTCTGCACTTTTTTCTCTTCTCCCCTGCCTACTTCAGGTAACATAATTGGTGGATGTGGCATAACATAATATCCTAATATTTGTCCCATTAAAATACCTCCCAAATCTTTTAAATCAATAATGTTATGGATTTTACATTTTATTTATCTTACATCATAATAATATATTATATCGTTTTTTTTGATTAATTATTTTCTATAAGACAAAAAGCCAAAACCTAAATACCACATTGAAATGGTTGTTAGATTATTGGCTTTAAATAAAATCTCTTCTATTTTTATCTTTGTTCTATTATAGGCTCTGTGAAATATTTTATTATACCTGAATAAATTGCCCATGCTATTTTATTTTGGTAGCCTTCATCTGCAAGAAGCCTTTCTTCAGCTGGATTAGATAAAAATCCACATTCTATAAGAAGTGAAGGTATTTTATTATCCTTTAATATATAGTAACTGTCCGATGATTTTTCTTGTCTTTTGTTATTTCTATCTAAGGTATTAACCAACTCTGTCTGAACAAACTTAGCAAGACGTTTACTATCTTCATCTTCCTTTGGGTAAAAAACCTGTGCTCCATAATATTGCGCCTGTGGAAAACTGTTTAAATGTATGCTGATAAATAAATCTGCTTCAGTTTCCTTTATTATAGTTTTTCTATTCTTTAAATCTTCATTCTTTTTATTCCTTATTGTACCAGATTGACTATACAGTCCCTCATCAACTTCTCTAATCATTATGCATGTATCACCGTTTAATTCTATATATGCCTTAAGTTTTTTAGCAATAGCAAGATTTATATCCTTTTCAATAACTCCATGTAATCCAACTGCTCCACCATCTATACCTCCATGACCTGCGTCAATAATTATCACCCTGTTTCCTGATTGTATTAATCCTTTCTCAAATACATGAAAATAATTAATGTCAACGAGTAGAATCACTGAAATTATCACTATAAAAATGAGAACCCTTTGAACTTTCTTTCTCATATAACTCCCCCTATAAGATTCACACATTTAATTATATTAAATCTAAGGGACAGTTATGTATTGTTCTGAGTATTCAAGGGACACTTTGGTATTGTTATCGTTGTTTTATCAGGGACGGTCAATAAAATTATCAGGGACGGTCAACAATAGTTTTGAATGAAATGGATATTAGTTGTTATATCCTCTTTCTAAGGTGTACCCGGCATAGGCGACAGCTTGGCGGTGAAAGTCTACTATGGGCTTGTTACTGGGAACCATTAGCCAATGGCAAGGGTGTCCCCCGTGAGGTGGAATCTCAAGGAAACCGGAGGCAAAGTCCTAGCTCGATGAAACCACATAGGGACAGTAAAGAATAGTTAAGAAGAAATAGGATATAAATTTACAAAGCCTTTGCCTTGTCCTTTCAAGGAGAAACTAGTCTTTCTGTTTTGTGAAAGTTGAGTAACATATAATTTAAACTTATACAAAGGAC
>NZ_AZQP01000062.1 GCF_000601455.1 Fervidicella metallireducens AeB | reverse complement strand
AAACAAAGAATGATTCTAGAACAGATATATTTAAATAATATAAGTCAAATTGAACTGGCTAAGCGTTTTAATGTTAGTAAACAAGCAATTAATAAAATTAAAAAAAATGCACTTAACAACCTAAGAAAAATAATATTAAAGGAGCATTCTTGTAATGAAATAATTTAAGACTGGATAAAAAAGCACCTCCTGATAGAATACGGGGTATAAGGCTTCGAAGCTTATCCCTAATTAATAAAACTATCATTGGAGGTACCTAATATGAATTGTAAGCAAAATAAAAGAATAATGCAAATAAATGAACAAACATTAATTATTGGTGTTGATATTTCAAAAGAAAAGCATGTTGCTAGAGCACAGGATTTTAGAGGATATGAACTCAAATATCTTTTAGATAAATATAATTCTGTAATGCTTAAATTGAATGACTTGATGGTTAAGGTTGAGACTATAATTAGTGAAATACCTGGAGCAAAAGGAATGCTTCTTATTCCCGGACTTGCCCTTGTTACTGTTGCGGGCTTCTTATCTGAAGTTTGTGAATTGGCTCAATATGCACATCCATGTCAAATTCAGAAACTTGCCGGGCTTACATTAAAAGAATATAGTTCAGGTAAACAAAAAGGACAAACAACCATAACCAAAAGAGGAAGGCGAAAGCTTAGAGAATTACTTTTTAAGACTATTATGCCTTTAGTAGCTGTAAATAATGAATTTAAGGCACTGCATAAATACTATACAACTCGTGCTAAAAATCCTATAAAGAAAAAACAATCGCTTATAGCTCTATGCTGTAAATTAATAAGAGTTCTTTATGCAATAGGAACAAAGGGAGTTCGTTATAATCCACAGAAATTTATAAATGATATTAAACATCCAGAAGTTACAGGTAAAGTTGCTTAACAAATGTGTATTACTATTTTAATTTTAACATAAATTATTCACTGATTTTTAGATTGTAGTTCTTTGATAAATGGAGCTCGGAGTAGTCGGTAATATTATTCACCATACGGGCGTAGACCCTGCATAGGAGCATAAACGACATTCACCTCATGATAGGTTGAACGAAGGAATTTAGGGACAATGATCCTGTGAGACATGGAGGGTAGACCAATTTGAGCTTTGTGGATATCCATTTGCTAACATAAAATACCAATTCATCACTATGTCTATTAAGGTTAATCCTTCTATTCCCAATTATATCATAATTAATAATTCTATCTATGGGATTCAAACTGTAAATAATGAAAATCTAAGAATGAGTGAGTAAATTAAAGAAAATTAAAGATTATAGAGGAAGGTGAAATGAGTGGAAAATGAAATTGTAAAAATAGCATCTTCTCAGGGAATATGGGCAGTACTTACTGTTTCTCTTATATTATATATTTTAAAGGCACAAGAAAAAAGAGATGAGAAGCAGGAACAGAGAGAAAATAACTATCAGCAGATAATTATAAACCTTACTGAAAAATTAAACATTATTACTGAGGTACAAAAAGATATTCAAGAAATAAAGGAGACTATATCAGAGAAACAAAAGGTATAAAAATTTAAACTAAATACTTAATAGTTAATAAATAAGAGCAATTAAGATGTGTAAAAAATGTAAAAAAGGGGGAGTAAGAAATTATGAGAAGACTATTTACATCTGAATCGGTAACAGAGGGGCATCCAGATAAATTGTGTGACCAGATTTCTGATGCTATATTAGATTCTATTTTAGAAAAGGATCCATATTCAAGAGTTGCATGTGAGGTAGCAGCAACAACTGGTATGGTACTAGTTATGGGGGAAATAACAACAAATGCAAAGGTTGATATTCCTAAAATTGTTAGAAAAACAATAGAGGATGTGGGATATACAAGTGATGAATATGGTTTTAATTCTAAAACTTGTTCCGTTATCATGTCGATAGATGAGCAATCACAGGATATTGCATTGGGAGTTAATAAGGCGCTTGAGGCAAAACAAGGTAGCCTTAAAACGAGTGAAGCATTGGGGGCAGGGGATCAAGGTATGGTGTTCGGATATGCAACAAATGAAACTAAAGAATATATGCCGCTCCCTATAAGCTTAGCCCAAAAGCTAGCAAGAAGATTAGCCGATGTAAGAAAAGAAGGAATCATTGATTATCTAAGACCTGATGGAAAAACACAGGTTACAGTAGAGTACGAGAATGGTAAACCTATAAGAATTGATACAGTTGTTATTTCAACACAACATTCTCATAATGTTAAACGTGATGTTATTGTAAAGGATATAATAGAAAACGTTATTATACCTATAATCCCACAGAGTTTAATGAAAAAAGATACCAGATATTTAATCAATCCTACAGGTAGGTTTGTTATCGGTGGTCCGATGGGAGATTCAGGATTGACAGGAAGAAAGATAATAGCTGATACATATGGTGGAACAGGAAGACATGGTGGTGGAGTATTTTCAGGTAAGGAGCCTACGAAGGTAGATAGATCTGCAGCATATGCTGCAAGATGGGTGGCTAAAAATATGGTTGCTGCAGGAACAGCAGATAAATTAGAAGTGCAGCTTGCATATGCAATTGGAACAGCGCAACCAGTGTCGATTTCAGTTGAGACCTTTGGAACAGGGAAAATACCTGATGATAAAATAGTAGAAATCATTAAAACTGTTTTTAATCTTACACCGCTAGGAATAATTAGTGAACTAGAGCTTAGAAGACCTATATATAAGCAGACGGCAGCATATGGACATTTCGGTAGGGATGATATCGAATTACCTTGGGAAAAGCTAGATAAAGTTAATGAAATAAAAGCTATTGTTAAGATATAAATGCAAAATGACTATCTCAGCAAATAAAGAGGTAGTCATTTTTATTGCTAATAGGAATTCAGAAACCACCCAAACTTTAAGAGGGTCTATAAATTACGTAATGAGCTTCAAAAATATGCATTGTCTTATGATAGTAAAATTTTTTATAAAAATTTTTAACATAGGTTGATTTTTAGAGACTATGTTCCTTTTTATATATTGTAAAGAAAAATTATTAAATTCGGAGGTGGTTAATTTGTTTTGTAACGATTGCCAAAACAAAGAAAACTGTGTATCAAAACTAACAGACATGAAAACATCATTTGGAAGGAAAGGAGAGGAAAACAGCTTACCAAAAATATCAAATGCTTTTTTGATTCTAACTCAAAGCTGTAACCTAAAATGCAAATACTGTTTTGTGGTACAAAAGCCCCGTTCAATGTCCTTAGAGGTTGCAAAGGATGCGGCTGACTTTCTTGCAAGGAACGCAACAGAGCAAAGGGAAAGACCTAGCATAAACTTCTTTGGTGGAGAACCACTCATAAGATGGGAAGAGGTTATAGTTCCATTAACTCTATATATAAGAAGTAAATATGGAAATAACTATCAGCTTTCAATGACTACAAATGGAGTACTACTAGATGAAGCTAAACTAGAATTTATGAAGGCACATGGTATTGGTTTTATGGTAAGTATAGACGGAAATAAAAAGACACAAGACCTAAACAGACCATGTTCAGATGGAAGAAGCTCCTTTGACATCATAGCACCTAAAATACCTTTATTTTTAAAGTACAACCCTAACATGACCTTTAGAGCAACTGTAGACCATGACAATGTAGAGGAATACCTCAACAATCATAAATTCGCAGTTGCCAATGGATACACTAATATGTTCTCCATAGTCAATGTGTTTAGTAAGTGGAGTGAAAAAGAAAAAAGAGAACTGGAAAGGCAAATTCATATGACAGTAGATTATTACCTTAGTTTACTACATGAGGGAAGAAATTTCTCAATGAGCCCATTTGAAAGCATGTTTAAAAAGATAAACCAGATAAATCAAGCTGAAAAAAATAATCAATTTAGAACAGCAGGTGAAGGACTTCTTGCCTATGGAAGATGTGGTCTAGGGGCATCAAAATTTGCCAGTATAGGCACAGATGGAAAGATATATTCTTGCCAAGAAATGTGTGACAATGACGAGGTGGGTAGTCCATTTATAATAGGGGACATATATAATGGAACAGATGATTCTAAGAGGATGGATATAATAAGTAAATTTAATCCAAAAAATGTTCGTTCAACTGATGATATGGACTGCAAAAAATGTCCATTCTATATGATTTGTGATGGTGCATGCACAATCAATAACTATTTTGCAACTGGAGACTTAAACATTATGCCATCAATACTTTGTTTCTACTATCAATGTCTATATAAAGAGGCTTTAAGAGTACAGAAAACCATAAGAGAAATGAGCAGTCTAGTTGAGATTGCAAAGAAAAGGGGGATTTTAAATGTATAATATAAATGAACATAGTGAGGGTATAAATAATACTGCACAGTTATATAGTGGTGATTGCGATACTTATTGCGAAGTTGATATTTGTCAGACTTCATGCCAAAGAAATTGCCAAGGAGCATGTCAAAAGAGCTGTCAAAATTGTTTAGGAGCTTGTGAGGGCACATGTGAAAAAAGTTGTCAATGTAGTGCAGAAGGCTGTCAAACGACTTGTGAAAAAAGTTGTCAGTGTAGTTCAGAGGACTGTATGACTTGTCAAAGTTATTGTGAAACAGAAATCTGCCAAACTCCATGCGAAACAAGTTGCCAAGGATTATGCCAGAAAAATTGTCAAGACTGTTTAGGAGCTTCATGCCAGACATGCCAGGACTGCCAAGGAATAGCATGTCAAACGTGCGAATGTAAAGATCAAGGTTGTCAGAACTGTTTGGGTTCAATATGTCAGATATGCCAAAATAATTTAGGCTGTGATTCATGTGAAAGTGGTGGTGAAGATTGTTATATTTGTCAGTTTGCATGTGAAAGAGTATGTCAGTGTAGTAAGCAAGGTTGCCAAGATTATTGTGAAAAATACTGTCAATGTGCATATGAAGGGTGTATGCAGCTCTGTGAGAGCCAATGCGAAACTACAAGCGAAAATTCAGTAGTAGAATATGAGCCTGAATACATCCACTATGGCTCTCCAGGAACCAACCCAGGTACAGGAAACTATTCAGAAACTTTTATTGATATGAGCATAGAATCCCCAGGCTTTAAATTAAACATAAGCAGAACCTATAACTCAAAGGATGCAAGGGATTTCTTAGCATTCGGAAGAGGATGGACCTTTGGTTTTGAAGGATATGTTAAAGGTGATTCCAGTGTCTCGGTAAGACTTCCAAATGGAGGAAGCTTTATGTTCAATAGAAATGGAGATGGAACATATACTCCAACTGATTCAAGAAATAAGCTTGAAAGAGCTGCAGATGGAACCTATACCCTAACAACAAAGGATCAGTATAAGTATAGATTTAACTCCCTAGGATACCTGATGTCCATGAGTGATAGAAATAATAATACAATAACAATTGAGGTAAATAGTACTGGAAAGGTTATAGGTATAAAGGACTCGGCTTCAGAGCATTATACGATAGTATATAATGAGGATGGGTTGATTGAATCAATTACCGAGGACACTACTAAGAGAAAAGTTATGTATGAATATAGAGACAAGCAGTTAGTTAAGGTTACAGACCCAATGGGATATTATATGACCTTTGTATATGACAGCTTTGGTTTTTTAATAGAGATAAAGGATCAAAAGGAAATAACAATAAGTAAAATGGAATATGATCATTCTTCATCAGATAACATGCATAAATTAATCAAATTTACGGATTCCTTCGGAAATGTTAAGAGATATGAATATAGTACAACAGAAAATAAAACAATAATTGTAGATAGTAATGGCAGACGAACAACAATGTGGACTGACTCAAATAATTATGTTATCAAGACACAAGATCCAGAGGATAGAGTAACAACAACAGAGTATTATCTATTTAATAATATAAATAAATTTGGGGAAGAAAAAATACACATAGATAGATATGGAAACAAGACTGAATATGTAAGGGACGGAGTGGGAAATATAACAAAGATAATATATCCAGATTTAAGTTATAAAGAATTCAAGTATGATGAAAAAAATAACAAAATACTTGAAGTTGATGAGATAGGAAATAGAATAGAATATATATATGATATAAATAAAATTAATCTTATAAAAAAAGTTCAACCGCTGAATGGAAAGGATATATATTCTGAAAATGCAGACCAATCTCTATTTGCAATAACAAAATATGAATATTACACAGATGCAGAAGCACAGCAGCTTGGATATAAGGCAAAGGGACTTTTAAAATCAGTTACAGACCCAGAGGGAAACACCACAATATACACCTACGATACAGATGGGAACATAAGAACAATAAAGGACCCAGAAACTCAAAGGGATGAAAGTTTTGAATATAATTCTATGGGACTTAAAACCTCAGAAACAACAGCAAGGGGACATAGAACTGAGTATATCTACGACAACAACAAGCAACTTCAAAAAATAGTACAAAAGAGTACAAATAATGAAACTACAGTTATTAACTATGACCATATGGGAAGAAAAACAAAGGAAATATCACCAAACCTATATAATCCATCAGAGGATTTAGGAGTAAATAATTATATAGGAAACTATGGTCACAGATATGAATATTATCCATCAGGTCTACTGTGGAAGGAAACAGATGCAGAGAACAACACAACAATATTTAACTATGATATATATGGAAATAAAACAAGAGAAACAAGACCAGATGGAGGAATATTTGAGTATGAGTATGATGTTTTAAACAGACTAAAGAAGATTTTCTTTAAGGAAAGTGCGGAAGCACCATTAACTTTACTTGAAGAATTCTTCTATGAAATTCTACCTGATAAAAAGACCCAAACAACCTATAGAGAATACTTTACACCAACAGAATACGCAGACACAAAGCAAGTGTACGACTATGCTGGAAGACTTGTATTAACCATAAATCCAGATGGGACTACCCTTTCAACAAAATATAACCCAAATGGAACCATAAATAATACTGTAGATGAGAATGGAATGACAACCTACTTTAAGTATGATGGTTTAAATCGACTTACTGAAAAATGGGTTCCAGTTGAAGAAATATCAGGTGTTACAAAATATTCATATAGCAAAATAGATTACTACAGAAATGGCAACAAAAGGTCAGAATGGGTAAGTCCTGACAAGGTTGATTTAAATGTAGTACCAACTAATTTCATAGTAACAAGTTATGAATACTATAAAAATGGCAAATTAAAACGTCAAACAGATACAGCAGGAAGGATTACTGAATATTGGTATGATGATGATTTAAATGTATCAAAGGTTGAAAGTAAAATAGATGAAACAAAGAAGCAGGTAATACAATATATAAACAACTATTTAGGACTTCCAGAGAAGAAGACTGTATACATTAAAGCAGGTAATATATATGGAAATGATTTTAATAGTACAGTATTAACTACTCTTACAACAACTTATACCTACGATAAAAATAAGAATCTTAAGACAGAAAAAGCTCCAGACGATGTAGTAACAACCTATGAATACGATAAAATGAATAGACGTACAAAGGTAAGTGAACCAGGTATTGATGAGTTTGGTACAGCAGTTACTATCGTGAAGGAAACAAAGTACAACTTTGAAGATAAAGTAATAGAAGCTATTGACCCAAGGGGAAAAGCTACAGTATATGAATACGACAAGAGAGGTTTCCTTGTAAAAATAAAAGACCCTGAGGGTGGAATAACTGCATACGCATACGACCTTCAAGGAAGAAAAATTCATGAGGTAATGCCAAATTGCTATGACATAAACAAGACTATACATCAAATGAGTAGGACAGTATACAAATACGACAGTATGGATAGGGTTATTACAAAGACAGAGATATTTAATGAAAAGAAATATAATCCAGTAAATTCCACATGGAGCACAAGCCCAGTAAGCGTTGTAACAAAGGCATATAAGTATGACAAAAAGGGTCATGTAATAAAGGAGCTTGATGCTATAGGCTACGACACAGCTGTAGGAGCTACCGTTGAGGAAAAAATAAACAATGGCTATGGAGTAGAATATAAATATAATCTTGCAGGAAACATTACAGAAATTCTAGACCCAGTAACTAAAGAAAAGGGTATTGCCTTTACTACAAAGAATGAATATGATGCCCTTTCAAGAAAGGTAAAGGAAACTGATGCAAAGGGTAGAATTAAAAAGCTTGAATATGATGCCGCAGGAAATATTAAGGCAGTAAAGCATCAGGATTCATTAACAAGTCCAGAAATAATCCTGGAGAGTAAAACATATGACCTGCATGGTAATGTGCTTACTAAAACAGATGGAAATGGAAACACAGTTATTCTTGAATACAATGAAATAGACAAACTAAGAAAGGAAACCTATCCATCAGACGAAACAATAGGAGTATATTATGTAACCTATCAATATGACAGTAACGGAAATTTAAAAAGCAGTATAGATAGTCATTTAAAGCAGGAGATATACACTTATGACAACGAAGGAAGGATGCTTACAAAAACACAAAGAAAAGCTGATGGAACAGAAGAAATTATTGTAAGTATAAAATATGATGCCGCAGGAAATCCACGTTTTGAAAAGGATGGAAATGGAAACATAACAGAGAAAATCTATGATGGGCTAAATAGGATAAAGGCAGTTATCAAAAAGGTTAAGAGCATAAACAACCAAGAAACAGTACACACAAATAATTTCAACTATGATAAAAACGGAAATAAGACAGAAGAAATAGATTGGAGAGGCAACAAGACAATCTTTGTATATGATGATAACAATAGATTGATTGAAAAAATAGACCCATATATGAAGAGTATTGAAAAGCTTGAGTACAATAAAAATGATGCACAGGTAAGGGCATATGATGCATTAAATAACAAGACAGAATTTGAGTATGATAAAAATAACAGAATTATTAAAACAACAGATCCAGAGCTTCATACAACAGAGCAAAGCTTTGATGAGGTTGGAAACCTAAAAACCAAAAAAGATGGCAGAGGAAATATAACAACATATATCTATGATACTCTAAATAGACTTCAAACTGTTTTAAATGCAAAGAATGAAACAACATCATATACATATGACACAGTAGGAAATGTTCTTACAGAAAAAGATGGAAAGGGAAATATAACAACCTTTGAATACGGAGTAAGAAACCAGCTAAAGAGAAGAATAGACCATGGTGGGAAAATACCAAATGGAGCTGCATTCACCTATGTAGACTCTAAGGTAGAAAGCTACACATATTTTGAGGACGGAAAAGTAAAAACAATAAAGGATAGAAATGGTGTAATAACAAGCTTCAACTATGACATCCATGGAAGACTAAAAACAAAAACAGCAGGAACAATATCAGTTTCATACACCTATGATAATAACGGTAATATACTGACAGCCACGGATATTACGGGAGTAACAACAAGAAGATATGATGAATTAAACAGAATAATAGAAAAATATGTTCCTGATATTGGAAAAAGTGTATATGAATATGATATAATATCAGGTGTAGACATTGGAGAAATAGCAGAAAAGGTAACAGACCCGAAGGGGAATATATCACTAAATATATATGACAAAGTAGGAAGATTAAAGAAGGTAACAGCAGAGGGAAGAACGACAACCTATGAGTATTTTGATAATGGAAACAAGAAAGCAGTTCAATATCAGGATGGCTCAAGTGAGGAATTTACTTACTATAAGGACAACCTTCTTAAGACATTAGTAAACAAAAAATCAGAT
>NZ_AZQP01000061.1 GCF_000601455.1 Fervidicella metallireducens AeB | reverse complement strand
GTTTCTTAAACGTTGTATAGTTTTACTGCCTATCAATGATAATTCAGATAGTTTTTCAACAGTACATTTTTTTCGTTTCATATGTGCAACTAAAGTTTCTGAAAAGCTCATGGGTAATGATCTCATAATTTTCATAATATCTATTGCAGTATCTTTATAATCTTGTGCTCTTTTTTTACTTCATTGTTTTCATTTTCATCATAATTTATTTCTGCAATTTTATTGGAAATTAAACTCCTAAAAAGTAAATTTTCCGAATAATTTTGTAATCCATATTTATCATTATTCTTTATATCAAATTCAAAAATTAAGCAACATTCTTCCATATGTTCTCTTGCATAATCTGTTAATTTAGGCACTCCCGTTTCATCTAAGTTTATATACTTAGAATCATTTATGCAAAAATGGTTATCCACATAAATATAATTTCCTAGTTCAATTGTTTTTTTAAAGTTTAAATCCGTTGCATATAAAAAAAGAGCATCTTGGATTCCTATTGTGTATGTTTGTTTTCTTTTTAATGCTTTCTGTTCTGATATATAACTTGTTACATAATGGTTATCAATAAAAATATAAACTCCTTCTGCTTCATAATATCCTAAATCTAACATTCTAATCTTAGCAGCTAACTTTGAAACCCCAAAGAAGTCAGCTAATTCATATATCACAGATTCATATATATCTAATATTTTTCCATTTGGTAATAATTTTTTATTCTTTTCAATTAATTCTTCTATTTTTTCTTTTGTTTGTTTAGCTGGCATTAATATTCTTGGTGCTAAAACATTTGCTTGCCATTCCATTATTTCATATGGACTCCAAGCTTGAATTGGTTTTGAACTTTCATTTACATTACAAATTATATGTTGTTCATATTTGTTATATAACTTAATAAAGTCAAAATACTTCCTATGATATTCCCAATGAACACACTCATGTATTATTGTATTATTAACTGATCCTAAATTACGCATAAAATAATTTTTAGGGTCAACTACAATTGTTCCTTTTTTAACAAATCTTTTGGCATATACTTTCTTTTCAGTATCAAAATATTCAATTTCACAATCATCAAATACTATTTGTCCAAATGCCGTAGATGTTTTCGTTATATTTAAATTAATTAATTCAAGGCCCATACGTTCTACAATAACTTTTGGTAATACCTTCATTGGTTTTTCTAATGCTTCTGGATAATACTTTTTAAGAAATATTTCTGCAATATAATCTAATTGTTCTTTTTTTATAATTGGAATCAAATTTTCCGATGAACGAAATTTGATATTACTCCTGTTATTATCATATATTGATATATTAATTACATTAAACTTTTTTATCCCATCTTCTAATTCTGCCTCACAAGAAATTATAAACCACTGCTCTGCCTCACCAGTTCTCCTATTTCTTCTTACTGTTTCAGCAATTTTTAATTCAGCAGAAACAATTAAATCAAATATAATTAGATTTTCTGGTGAATCTATTATATCAACAGCATTAATTCTAAAATCATATAATTCTGCTTCGTCTGGAGATTTTACATGATAAGTACTACATTCTAATTTATCAGGATTATCTTCTACATAATTTGATAATCCCTTAAAAATTTGGTTATAAAACATACTTTCAATAAAATCTTTGAAAGAAGCTATGTTATTCATGATACGCCTCCTAAAATATTTATTTTACAATACATATATCTTTTATAACTATTAGATAAATTATAACATCATTTTACAGAACTTATAATCAAAAATTGTCGATTAATACAAATTTTTCTGATAATATAATTATTCCTTTTGCTGCAGAGCTTTTAGCTCCAATTGCTCTACTTAAAAATATTCATGGCCTTAATCCTACTATGCTCCAAGCCATGTGTAATGTTTCTGAGGAAGCTTCTATTTATATTTTTTATAATATTAAAAAGTATGGGCATTTAGATATGTATACTAAGGTTGAAGGTTTATTTATAGAGAGGTTTTTTGATTTTGTTATGACTGTAAGTTTCGGAGTGCAATATTAAAGGGTGAGTAGTTTGTCGCTACGCACCCTTTTGTAGATAGTTATTATTTACATTTATATTTTCCCAGATAAGCATTATTTAATTTTTAGACATAATTTATCCCACTCTAATATCATTTGCCTTTATTTTTTCAGGGAGTAAATGTGCTATCTATGTACTAAATTTTTTACGCTTACTTTGAATCGCTGTATCGACTTTAAAGAAAACACACGTAAAAAACGTGTGTCCAAACATTATATATGCAATTTGATATCATTTTGAAGCTTAATATTATTATGCCAGAAATTATATTCATCTAATTTTTGTGTTACTTGGTCATATACAGGTTTAGTTCCCGTTGGGTCCTTTATGGTAACCAACAAACAAAACTCTTGGCTTAGATTTGAAGATTCTATTTGAGCCTTTGTCTCTATGTATTCTCTAAATAATCCTCTTAAAGATAAAAACCACTTTTTATCTTTCGTTAGATATTTTACCTGATTTGACTCAGTCATTTCTGATAGATCAACCGCAAATTTTTTAACTGGATAATATTTATCTCCATATTGAATTAACAGCCTTTCTTTAAGTGCAAAATCATCAGCTTTATTTTTCATTTTTCGTTTGCTATAACAGCCTTCAAGAAGAAGATTCTTTGAACCATCTCTACCTACCGGATTAAGAATATTTTTTCTTGTAGTATCACGATCCTTTTTGGTATCAAAAGTTCCCATCTTAATATCAATATTTGACTGGCAGTACTCTGCTCTTTGTGAAGGCTCAAGTATTGGATTATATACGAGAGTTAAAATAATTTGTCCATTGTAAAAATCTCCATCAATTAAGCATTCTGGCATCGGAAAATCCATAATGTCTATGTACTCTCCCTTTGATATTTCGTCCCTAAGAATTAAAGTAACTTCATTGGGATCATTATAAAGTATATCCTTTACGCTTTGTGGTTTTCCAAATCCAACCTGATTAACCCTCTCAGCAATAGGTATTTTTAAATTTTCAGAATAACTGGCAGAATGCATAATTAATCCTTTTAATAATAAAGGATCAAAGTCTTCAGCCATTTCCTGATATAAAGCAGCAGCCAATGCTGTAATTCTAGGTGTTGAAAAACTAGTACCAATTGACTGGCATATGGAACCATTCAGCCCGAATGACTTAACTCCTGTAGTTACTATTTTCCCCTGATTATCAACTCCAGCGTTTCCGCCATAATGAACGATTTCTGGTTTAATTATAAATGATGGTCCTCTTCCAATTCTAGTAAATGGGGATGGATTATCTATTTCTGAAAAATCATTCTTTGATTGTTTATGTGCTATTGAACCAACAACTATTGATCTTACTGAGTCCGCTCCTTCATGTATTTTTCCTTTTGGATGACCAGTTAAAAAATTTGTACAATTTCCAGCTGATTTACATATTAAAACATTATACTCATCCTGTAAGGCATCTAAAGCGATAGCAAAATCAGAAAAGCTAAATTCATCCACTGGTCTTGCTATACTAATAGATAGGTTCCATATCTTTACACTTTTATGATACATTTTAACTGCTTCCTGGATATTTCTAATTAGTTCATCTTCACTTATACCCTCTTTGTTTGTATCAGGGAAAACACATGCATCTAGTATTTTGACGCCTACGCTTCCAACCCATTCCTGACCTTCAAGTTTGTCTCCATACAGAACTACCCCTGACACAAATGTACCATGGCTTTTATTTATATATTCTTCATGATATGCTGTCCATCGCTCTTTAATCAGCCAAGGCTTAAGGTGTGGAATATCTGCAATCCCACTGTCAAGAATACCAACAGTAACATATTCCTTTCCTTCTTCCGGAACCGAAATATCAATTACATCATCATTAGGTAGCATATCTAAAACTACCTTGTAAATTGGCATAGGTTCTATTGAAAAAACTGCCCCAAATGCTTCTTCATTTTTTATTTTTTCAAAAGTATCTAGGTCTACTGATTTAACATTATATACAATATGGTCAGTTGTATAATTTGTTTTATTCACTTGCAACCCTAATTTAAGCATTGAGTTCTCAAAATACCTTCGTATCGAATTATTTTGTTCGTAATTTTGATAATCTATTAATTTTAACTTATAGTCTACTTTGCCTTTCTTATCACTTTTTACAATAGCAGGTCTAAATCCTTCAATACTATCTATGCAAGAAAGGGCATATGCATATTTATCAGTATTTTGCAATCTTTCAATAATAACTTCAGTTTCCCGTGAACCTTCCAACTTAATAATAATCTCATCCGACTCTGCAAGTCCCAAAACATTATTGGTGGTACCAGTTCTAAATAAATTGCTTACTTCACGACGATGAGTTTTTGCAATTGCATCATCAATAATTTTGGCTTTAATAACAACTGGTACCAATGAATTGGCTTGTTCTTTTTTAAGTACCTCTTGTTTAAAAACCTCAATAGCACTAATAAAAGCTTTTGACTTTGATGCAAGTTGTTCTTCCTCAAGCACCCATTTAGGCATTTCATCTGAGCCACCAGCTTCAACTCGAAGATTATCAACTTCTCTTTTTGCAAAAATTTTATCGGTAATCTTTCATTAGGCATTATCATCCCCCCCTAAAAATATCATTCTACCATTTTTGAAATATCACGTATCTTTCTTAATGAAAAGTTATAGTTTTCATTCACTTCTTTATGTGTTATACCATGCTGCAACAAATACTTTATAAAATCATTTTCGCTAATGATTTTATGATTCTTATAAAGATAAATCTCCTGCAGTAAATCCCAGTTGTTTATAATTTCTTTTTTATTAATAATCGATTTCTTGATTGAGTTATTAATGACTGTCTTTACATCCGCATGGCTCATGCCCTCAAAAGCAGAAGCTACTTGTTCTAGTTTCTTCTCATTATCAAGTATATTACAGTTTGCATTTTTCATAAAATTCTTAATCAATAACATAATATCTTCTTTGTTAGGCTTATCCAAAGTTATGATCTTTGAAAACCTTCTCCATATAGCTGGGTCCAACAATTCATGATGATTTGTTGCAGCTATCAAAATACTATTTTCACTAAAATCATCTATATTTTGAATTAAGCTATTTACTACTCTTTTGAGTTCCCCTAATTCATGTTTGTCATCACGAAGTTTCGCCACTACATCAAACTCATCCAAAAATAAAATACATTCCCTTTTCGATGCAAAATCAAATATCTTCCTAATATTTTTTGATGTGCTTCCAAGCAAAGAAGAAACTAATCCATCAAGCCTAGCTGTTACAAGCGGTAATCCCGTCTTAAACGAAATATACTTAGCTACTGTAGTCTTCCCACATCCTGGTGGACCATATAATAAGAGCGAACTAACCATCTCAACTCCTGCACTCAATATCTCATCCCTTTTCTGGTAACTATCAATAAACTCAGTAATCTCATTTTCAATAAAGTTTTGTAATACTGGTTTTTCAAATGAAATGGGTGGGTAAAAAATATCGACCATATCCATACGGCTTTCAGTATCCACTGGTTTAGTGGAAAACTGATCCAAAGATACCATCCTTGTTTTTTTACTATCCAATACCGAACGTATTCTGTTTGAAAGAGATATATCTCCTTCTTTCTCTATGTTTTCAGCTAAAACCTTCGCATAATTATATACTTTTTCCTTATCTCCTAATATTCCACCCTCTATTATTTTAACAATTTCTGTATACATATCATCACTCCCCTAGTTAATTTTATAATATCATAAATGTGTATATGTTGTCAATTTATCTGTTACTAAACACGCTATTTATGTTATTATTGTTTTAGTTTCGTTATTTTTATACCATTTTCGTTATTGCAATATCATGTAAGTATTACTTTTATCCCAACTACTGCATTAAACAATTACAACCTCTATTACCTTCCGATAAAAAATTCATAAACGCTATAAAATAAAAAAACACCCGCAAGAAGGGCTTTGAACGTAAGCGTCAAAATTTTAGCAACTAAAACTTTTCTAAAAAAGGTATTAAAATATCCTAGTAAAGCAATAAGCTTTACTAGGATTATTTCTTTTCTTTAATTTTAATATCTTCAGGTATCTTATTTGACCAAGGCATAAGATTATCTAGGATATTAACATCTTTCATATCTATCTTTGATAAATTGTCAAATAAATATACTAAATACTTCTCTACAACTAAATTATTGGCCTTGGCAGTTTCGATAATGCTGTATATAATGCTACTTGCAACTGCACCTTTTGCAGTATTGGCAAATAAAAAGTTCTTTCTACCTATTACAAAAGGCTTAATTGCTCTTCCAGCAGCGTTATTATCAATATCTAAAGAGCCATCAAGTAAAACATTTTTGAGTCCTGGTAAATGTTTCTTAGAATAGTCTAGTGCCTTACCTTATGTGATATGGCTGCCATTCAAAAATCAAAAAGCCCTGATTCCTCAAGGCTTCTATCTATCGTATCAATGTATTGTTCAAATATGTCTAATGACGTTGATTTTGATACAAATCATTTTTGCATAGGTTTGTGAAATTTTACTAGGTTGGAAAATTCTGAAAAAGTCAAAATCATTTTTAAATATACAATATACTGTGCCGTCGAAAAATTTATCTACACTTATTCACTTTACACGGAATTTTTTTCAGTCTCGTTTGTTATTATTTTTACATATTTAAATAGTTACTATTTATTTTTTTCATCTATTTTATTTATTATTTCTTTCAAACTTTTGGCATTTTCAAATAATCCTTTTGTATCATCATTGTAGTAATAAACATCTAAATCATAATTGCTAATATTAAAATCATTCAATTTTTTATCACTTTTTATTAATATCTCCGATTGTTTAGAACTAGAAAGATAATAAATATCCTGGTTGTCAACAATTTCTTTTCTGAGTAAAAATATTTTTTGCATCCCTTCTTGATAATTACCTTTTATATCAGCAACATTATGCAAAAAAACATCCTTGTTATCAATTCTAATTCCTATAAATTTTCTTAATCTTAAATTTTCTCCTTTTTTAATAATTCCTTTTAAACATTTTATAACTTCTAAATCCATTTCTAACTCGATATTATACCCTGTTTCTCCTGTTCCAGTTTCAGCTTTTACATAAATATAATTTGGATTAATATTTTTAATTCTTCCAATGATAATTGTATCTGATTTACTAATCAAACTATCAAGTTTATCGTATACTTTTGATAATGTGTATAAATTATTTTTTCACAATTTTGTTCTTTTTCGTATTTGTTTTTAGTTGAGTTAAAAAAACGAAAGTCATATGTATAATATATAGTTAACAGAATTAAAATGCTTATATAGATTACTGATTTCTTAATTCTCATTTTTGAATCTCCCATTTATTCTAATTTAAATCGTATGAAGCCTTTACTCCATTAATATCATTAACTGTAGGCTGATAAGTAGTAATTTTATTAGCATATTCACTCATAACTGAATTTCTTGTATCGAAAAATCCTAGATCTGCCAATCCAAAGCAATGACCTATTTCATGACATATTGTAAACTCATAGACTCTATTTCGTTCAAAAATATCTGAATATTCATTATCTATAAAATTCGAATTAACCAAAACATGTATTGATCCATCATTTAAAAAACATGTAGAACCATATTCATCTTAAGGTAAACTCCAAGTATAAATCTGATATTTCTGACTATAATCAATATTTAATCTGTCTTTATCTTGCTGCAATTTAACAATTTGACCACTATTAGTATTCCAATAGTAAAAAGAATTATATGTTCTATCATATAAGTTTTTGTTTGTATCTCTCATTTCAAAAAAAGCTTCCGGTTTGTTTGGAATTTTTTCTGGCTGTAATCTATATGTAGCAGCAAATACTATTGTTGTAGACAAAAAAGTTATAAGAAAAAAATAATTATTTTATCGTTTACTTTTTTCATCATTTAACCTCCAATCACCTATTAAACATAAAATTTTTAATTTTTAAATTTCACTCCATAATTCATCAACCTGTTTTTCTTACATCTCTTTCTTTATATGCAAATTATTATTCATGTAAAAGTATGTGCGCAATGCGTAATATTACCATTTTATCCCTTGTCCGCCAATTCTGTTAATAATAAATTTCAAACTAATATCTAAATTATTCTACATTTATTCAACCAATAAAACCATTTTCACTTTTAAATTAAAAATCTAAATTCAGACTTATCTAAATAACAATAATTTTACATGTATTAAATTGTTAATTCAATAATTTTCAAAAAAAAATCACCCACAAAGCCAGCTGCAATATTAGCCAACCTTGCGGGTGTTATCTACCTTATTTATATATCCCATTCTACTTCCATTCCATCCTTAAATACAAAAGATATTTTCCCATCAACATTCATAACCACCTTATCCACTGTTCCAAGCCAAAGTTCCTCATCAAAATCTGTTATTAAATCCTCTCTTTGCTTAAGTTCCTTAATAAACTCTAAAATATTTTCCTTCTTGGCACTTTGCTCAAATCGTTTATCATTTATCCTTTCAAGTCCCTTTTTAATACTTTCATACTTTTCAACTAAAGCTTTGTACTTTTCTTCATATTCAGTTTGATTTAAAGCTTTATGAGCATTTTCCTCAACACAATTTCTAATCATTTCAGTAACTATTTCTAATTCATTTTGTAGCTTAATACTTTCCATATCAAGTTTTGAGGTATCTGTTAAGGTTTGTATTATATCTTCATAACCTCTTAATATTTCTTCCTTGTTTTCAATCAAACTATTAAATACCTCAACAAATGCCTTCTTTATTTTATCTTCATAAAGATGTGGTGTTTTGCATTTTTTCTCATTCTTAAATTTAGCATTGCACTGCCAGACTAATCTTCTATACTTATCATTAGAATGCCAAACCTTTCTGCCGTAGAAACTTCCACAGTCACCACATATAATCTTGCCTGAAAAGCAGCTCCATCTTGTTTTACAACTCTTTACCTCGATTCTTTTTTAAACTTAAGCTGGACTTAATCAAAAACTTCAAAGGCTTGACATTATTGTATAAAAATTTGAGTTTTTGTATTCAAGATATTAACATAAATGCAACAACAGCAACACAACAAAATAATGTATACATCTCAAGATAAAATTAAATCCTTTAACCACTGTTTTTCTCATGTAGTATGTCAAGTAGATTTTATCTATTTGTTTTTAGTATATTCATTTTTTTCTAATAAACTTATTATTTTATCTAGTTTATTTTCTATATCTTTTATTTTTTGGGATGCATATATTAAAACTAAAATAATAAAAATTACTGGTATTCCAAAATTTATCAAAACTGCAATATAATCAATAAAATTGCCCAATTATTACCTCCCCTTTCCCTTTCACTTAGATGTTATAACATCTTAATATGAAAATAAAACTTGTCCTTCTCCTGCATAAAACGTTGTGCTAAAAAGAACATCCCACGATATAGTAACACCACTTATCTCAACAGTAATTCTTCCCCTTCCACCTACAATTGCATATGTTCCATTGTTTGAAGATACCCAAGAATCTCTTTGTTCATAACTTTTTAATGTTAATCCTATGTTAGATATTCTTGAGTCAATGTTATTTATTGACTCAATATTTTTACCAAGTGGATCTTCATAGCATGTATATCTAATCATTATAGCAAGTGTATAATTATAATTTTTGTTATTAATATCTTTATAGCCTGTATAATATTTAGTTACAAGCCTCTCATATAAACGTCCATCTTCTGCCATAGGTTTAATATATTTTTCAAAATCTAACCTTTCATTATAATTTTCTTTTGTTTTATTTTCAATGGTTATTAAATCTTGACGTTCACTCATTGCATAATTAATAATATTTAATAATTCATTAACATCAACTTTTGAAATATCGGTTATTTCGACATCAATCCCATTGTTTTTTGCACTTTCGACAATTTCGTAAATATTTGTATTTTCAACTTTTCCTAATAGCATCTTTTGGTTTGACCTTTGATTAAATTCTGCTGCTGATACTATACATGGTTTATAAAACATCCCAACAATCAAAATTAATGCCAACATGCAACTCCAAATTTTTTTCATTTTGAAACCTCCTTTAATTTTTTGGTATTGTCAAAAGTTTTAGTATTCTATCAATTCTATGACGTAGATTTTTTATTTTTTCTTCACTCCTCCCTTCGTCAATATTCTAAATTAAACCAAACCTCGAGTTATTACCTACTATTACCATTTTA
>NZ_AZQP01000060.1 GCF_000601455.1 Fervidicella metallireducens AeB | reverse complement strand
CACTATTAAATAGGGGGGATATTAATGGAAAATGCAGTTGAGGTTAGGGAGCTTAAAAAATACTTTACTACCTATAAAAGAAAATTTTTGAGAAAAACAGATAAAAAGGAATTTAAGGCGGTTGATGATGTTAATTTTGATATCCATAGGGGAGAAATATTTGGGCTTCTAGGACCAAATGGAGCAGGTAAGACAACTACAATTAAGATGATAACTGGTTTATTAAGACCAACAAGCGGAAGTGTTAAGGTTATGGGACTTGATGTTGATAAAAATCCCATGGAGGCCTTAAGAAAGATAGGTACAGTTCTTGCAGGGGACAGAAGTATTTACTGGAAACTGACAGCAAGGGAAAATCTTGAGTATTTTGGAGCTTTATACGGTCTTGACAGAAAGGAAGCTAAAAATAGAACACAGGAAATTCTTGATAGACTTGGTCTTACTGAAAAGGCAGATGAACTTGTTGAAAAGTTTTCCACTGGTATGAAACAAAAAGTAGCCCTTGGGAAAGCACTAATTCCTAATGCACCTGTAGTACTCCTTGATGAGCCAACACTTGGACTTGATCCCCAGTCTGCACTTAATTTAAGGGAAATAATTATGGATATAAAAAAAGAAGGAAGAACAGTGCTTTTAACCACACATTATATGGAGGAAGCAGACTTTCTATGTGATAGAATAGCCATAATAGATGGTGGTAAAATAATAGCTCTAGATACTCCTGAAAATTTAAAGAAAAAGATAAATGAAGTGAAATTAATAAAAATTGAAATTCAAAAGGTAAATGAGAAACTTTTAGAGGACATAAGAAACATCAAAGATATACAGCAGGTCATAAACAGTTACAATAGTGATAAAGGCAGCTATGAACTTACAATACATCATGTCGATGGCGAAGATATAATTCAAAAAATAATCGATGTAACTTTTCAGAATAAAACCAGAATCCTAAATGTTAATGTTATAGAACCATCCCTTGAGGATGTATTTATCCACTTAACTGGTAAGAGCTTAAGGGAGTAGGTGATTGTTATGAATAATTTAAGGGTGATATATGCAGTAGCTAAAAAAGATTTATCAAGCCTTTTCAGGTACCCCACCTGGATAATATCAATTTTAATATGGCCCTTGATATTTCCTCTTATGTATATTGTAAGTGCCATTGGATTTTCAGGGCCAGACAGGTCAGGCCTCAGCACATTTAAAGCAGCAACAGGAACAGCTGATATAATTGGGTTTATTGTAATAGGCACAATGGTTTGGATGGCAGTAAACCTGACTATGTGGAATTTTGGGGGATATCTTCGAAATGAGCAGATGAAGGGAACACTAGAATCTAATTGGTTATGTCCAATAAATAAATTTGCTTTCCTTCTGGGTGGGGGAGTAATTTCAATTGTTTTATCCCTTATTTTCTCAATAGTTTCAGTAGTTGAATATAGACTTATCTTTGGAGTACATTTTACAGGAAATGTTTTTGAATGGATTCTAATATTTTTAATTATTATGCCGGCGGTTTTTGGTTTAGGAATGGTTTTTGCAAGCCTTGTTCTTTGGGCTAAGCAGGTAAATGCAATGGTAAATGTAGTAAGAGGATTAATGATGATTCTCTGTGGGATAACCTTCCCTATAAGCATAATGCCTGGATGGATGCAGTTTTTAGCGAAATTTATGCCTTTTACCTATGGTATTGAGGCGGCAAGACAGGTTATGGTAAAGGATAAATCAATAATGGAAGCCGGTGCTAATATATTAGCATGCTTAGGAGAGGGTGCAGTACTTATGATAGTTGGGAAAATAATCTTTAACATGATAGAAAATAGAGTAAAATTATCAGGCTCCTTAGAGCGTTTTTAGGGGGGATAAAATGAGGAGATGGTTGATTGTTATAAAAGCCAGGTTTTTGATAAGTATGAAAATGTATTTCAGATATCCAATCAATGTAATAATGACTCTTTTTGAACCATTGATGTGGATTACGCCCTTTTATTTTATGGGAAAAACCTTTAGTCAGGATGGAAATATGACAGGTTTTCAAAAATATACAGGTAATTCAGATTTTGTAGGTTTTTTGGTATTAGGATATATGATAACAAGTTATGTTTCTACGGTTTTCTGGTCCATGGGTTTTTCCTTAAGGGAAGAGATGACACAGGGTGTATTAGAATCAAACTGGAGTGCTCCTGTTAATAGAACCACTCTATTAGTAAGCAAGAGTTTATTTCAGTTTTGTGCTACCACCTTTGAGGTTATTTTAACAGGTATTGTATGTCATTTTGCCTTTGGTTTTACAATTACATCAAACCTGTTAAAGGCAATTGGATTTTTAATCCCAAGTTTGATAGGGATGATTGGTATCGGCATGGCAGTATCAGCCTTGGTACTTTTAGCAAAGGACGCAAATCCTATTATTGATTTATCCAACTCAATTGTTGCTGGTTTGTCAGGAAGTTTCTTCCCAATAAAGGTTATGCCTAAGGGTTTAATGTTTATATCATTAGCTCTGCCCTTAACATATATATATGACAGCAGCAGGGCACTTTTGATAAATCAGGAGCCACTATTTTCTTTAAAAACTGAATTTTTGATAATTGTAGCCTCCATGTTTATCTTCACCATTTTAGGGAGTTATGTTTTTTCAAAGGTGGAAAGAAGATGCAGGATGCTTGGAAATCTGGGGACACACTGAAAATAATATGACAGGCTTTGTGTATTAAATGAAGTACTAAATTTTAATATACAAAGCCTGTCAGTTTTTGCGAAAAAATTAATATATAAATTTAAAGGAAAAATTATACAAATAAAGAAATTATTATAAAAATAAACATTGAAGGGGATATTTTATGAATGCCAATGATTATTTAGACCTTTTAGAAATTAAATTTCAGAAATATTTTGATGTATCTAGGAATATGTATATATTGGATAATAAAATAGATATGTTTGCTATATGTAATGTGGTAAATTCCAGGACATTTATAACTCAAAATGATATTGTTGACAGTTATGAAAATAATGAGTACTGCTTTGTAAAGGTTTTTGACTGTATAGATTCAATGGATATAATTTATTTTTGTGATTTTTTAAAGGAAGCTTTAATGAAGTTTGTAAAACCAAAGGCAAATCATATGAATTCCTTTATAACAGGGGTTATTGTTTGTGACGGGTTAAAAGAGGAAGTTATTGACCTTGTAAAAAAATTTAAATACTCTAAGGCATATAAATTTTATCTTTATGGATGGAGTGAAATAAGACTGATATTAATAGATATGAAGTCTAAAAGGGTTATTTCAAATAAGCCAGGTAAAAAAGTTATTAAGGTGTATCAATTTACATCTTAAAATAAATAAAACAAAGGAGGTCTTTTTATGAATTCATTATGGCTTCTTGTTGTTGGCATTATATTGTTCATACTGGCTTACGTAAGTTACGGCGGATACTTAGCAAAGAAATGGGGAATTGACCCAAAACGTGAAACTCCTTCTCACACAAAATATGACAACATCGATTATGTTCCAACTAATTCAAAGGTACTTTTAGGACACCATTTTTCATCAATAGCAGGAGCAGGACCTATTGCAGGACCAATTCAGGCTGCTATTTTTGGCTGGCTTCCTGTATATCTTTGGATAATAATAGGAAGTATATTTGTTGGTGGTGTTCATGACTTTGGTTCAATGTTTGCATCTGTAAGGCATGATGGTAAATCCATAGGAGAAATAATAAAATCCACAATAGGAAAAAGGGGAAAAATATTATTTAACCTTTTTGCATGGCTGGCTTTAGTCCTTGTAGTAGCAGCATTTACAGATATAACAGCTTCTACCTTTGCTTTTGATCAAGCAAAACCAGAATTACTTGCTGGAGCAAGAGCAGGTACAGCATCTGTTCTTTTTATTGCTCTAGCTGTTATTTTTGGTTTTGCAGTTTACAGAAAGGGAGCAGGACTTGCGGTATCATCAGTTGCTGGAGTTATTTTGCTCTTTATATGTGTATATATAGGCTACATCTTCCCTATATTTAAATTTTCAAAATTAACATGGCAGATAATTTTATTAATATACATTACCTTTGCTTCTATACTTCCAGTATGGCTTTTATTACAGCCAAGGGATTATTTAAGTTCCTTCCTTCTCTATGCTATGGTTATTGGTGCAATACTTGGAATTATAATTACCCATCCAACATTACAAATTTCAGCAACTACTGCTTTTACAGTTGGTGAAGGTGCAAAGGCTCAATATCTCTTCCCAATACTTTTTGTAACTGTTGCATGTGGTGCTGTTTCTGGATTCCACTCTTTAGTTGGTTCAGGTACATCATCAAAACAGATAGATAAAGAAGAGGATACAAAGTTAATAGGTTATGGTGCAATGCTTATAGAGGGTGTTGTAGCTATTATTGCATTGATATCTGTTGCCTATGTAGCTAAAGCAGAAGGTACTCCAGCTTCTATATTTGCTAGCGGAGTGGCTGAATTTATGAGTAGCTTCGGTGTTCCAGTTCAGGTTGGAAAGGTTTTTGTAACACTTGCATTTGCTTCTTTTGCCTTAACAAGTTTAGACACAGCAACAAGAATTGCAAGGTATATATTCCAGGAATTCTTTGAGGAAGTAGGTAAGGGCAAGAAATCAATATTAACAAATACTTATGTTGCAACAATAGTTACAGTTGCAGCTTCAATTGGACTCCTTGTTTATGGTTATACAAATATATGGCCAATTTTTGGAGCTTCAAACCAATTAGTTGCAGGTCTATCACTGTTAGCATTAACTGCTTGGTTTGCAAAGACAGGAAAGAAGACAATAATGACATTGATTCCAATGATATTTATGTTCTGTGTTACATTAACAGCCCTTGTAATATTAATCAGAAATTTCTTTATCGGAGGCAAAACAGTGCTCCTTGTAGTTGCAGTTCTTTTACTTGTTCTTGCAATAGTTCTAATAATTGAAACAGCAACAACATTTAAGAATGTAAAGACAAAGTCAGGTAATATTAAAGCGTGATTTTAAAGGCCCTCAGATGAGGGCTTTTGTGTTTTTAAAATTTTTAAGGGTAGTAAAAAGTGAATTAATATGAGGGTATATGAATTTATTATGGAAAATAATACCTATGCAATTGAAATTTTAATCATGGTATGATAAGATACAGTTGTTTAAAATTTATACACGGGGAGAGTTTAAAATGGGAAAAATGTTTGGAACCGATGGAGTAAGAGGAATTGCCAATACAGAATTGACAGCAGAACTTGCATATAAACTTGGCAGGGCAGGAGCTTATGTATTAACAGAAGGTGCACACAAGCCTAATATAGTTGTTGGTATGGATACGAGAATTTCTGGTGACATGCTGGAGGCAGCACTGGTTGCAGGTATTTGTTCAGTTGGAGCACATGCAATCTGTGTTGGGGTGGTACCAACACCAGCGGTGGCATATCTTACAAGACATTATAATGCAGATGCAGGAGTAGTAATATCAGCTTCACATAACCCAGTTGAATATAACGGAATAAAATTTTTTAACAGGGAAGGATATAAGCTTCCAGATGAAGTTGAAGAGAGAATTGAAGCAATAATAGAAAATGAACTTAAAGAAGTTCCAAGTCCAACAGGCGGGGATTTAGGAAGAAGAGATTTTAACGATAAGGCAATTTTTGAATATATTAATTTTCTAAAATCAACAATTGATGTTGATTTTACAGGTCTTAAGGTTGCATTAGATTGTGCTGAAGGAGCATCATACTTTGCAGCTCCAAAAATATTTAATGAGCTTGGAGCAGAGGTTTATGTAATTCATAATGATCCAAATGGGAAAAACATCAACAAAAACTGTGGTTCAACACACATGGATGAATTAAGAAAATTTACAGTTGAAAATGGCTGCGATATAGGACTTGCTTTTGACGGTGATGCAGACAGATGTCTTGCAGTAGATGAGATGGGGAATGTTATAAATGGTGATTTCCTTTTAACCATATGTGCAAAGGAAATGAAGAAAAAGGGAACTCTTGCAAAGGATACTTTGGTTGTAACTGTAATGAGCAACATGGGGCTGGACATAGCATGTAACCAACATGAAATTAAAACAGTTAAAACTAAGGTTGGAGATAGATATGTTCTTGAAGAAATGCTTAAAGAGGGATACAACATAGGTGGAGAACAATCAGGACATATTATTTTCCTTGATTACAATACAACAGGAGATGGGCTTTTAACTGCCCTTCAAGTTGTTTCAGTTTTAAAAAAGAGCGGCAAAAAGATGTCAGAGCTTGCTTCTATAATGAAGGAATTACCACAGGTTTTAGTAAATGCAAAGGTTACAAATGATAAAAAGGATGCCTATACAAAGGATGAAGTTATTTTGGAGGAAATTTCTAAAATTGAAAGGGCCCTTGAAGGAAGAGGAAGGGTACTTATAAGACCTTCAGGAACTGAGCCCCTTGTTAGAGTTATGCTTGAGGGAGAAAATCAGGATGAGATAAATAAAATGGCACATGAGCTTGCAGAGCTGATTGTACAAAGAAGTAAATAACAAACAAAAAGGCTTGATTAAACTTCAAGCCTTTTTTGTTCATAATAATTTAACACACTAATGACGAAAATATTATGTAAAACTAGTTTTCCAAAAGCATATAATATTATATAATAGAGAAGAATCTCAACTTGAGTATCGAATATGTTTTTTAAATGTTTTAAATGTTTGGGCAGGAGCCTGAAATGTTTAAAACAAATTTTATTTTGGAGGTGAGAAATAAAGAGATAAAAAGCTGATTCAAATAATCATATAAAGCGCCGGAACTTATTTTATAAGTTGACGAGGACAGGGCTTATCGAATTATCGGCGGATACCCTGCGGCTTACCACCGAAAGAGATCTGACAAAACCATAAAGTGATTTATGGGACAAAAGGATCGGGTACAATACTTCAAGTTTGAGATTGGTTAGTTGATATAGAAAAACATCAAATGAAGTTAGGAATTTAATATGGAAATTCTCTAACATCAGCCGATATGGATTTGAAGGGAGATTTAATCATGTGTGGTATAGTTGGATATATAGGAAAAAGACAGGCAGCTCCATTATTAATTCAAGGATTATCTAAACTTGAATATAGAGGATATGACTCAGCAGGAGTTTCAATAGCAAATAACGATAAACTGGTTATAGAAAAAGCAGTTGGAAGATTATCAAATCTTGAAGCAAAGCTTAATGAAAACCCAGTGGAAGGACACGTTGGAATAGGTCACACAAGATGGGCTACACATGGAGCACCATCAGATGTAAACTCACATCCACATTATAATAAGGATATGACAATCAGTGTTGTTCACAATGGTATCATTGAAAACTATCTTCACTTAAAAGAATGGTTAACAACATTAGGATACACATTTAGAACAGCTACTGATACTGAAGTTGTGCCACATCTTGTTGACTACTTCTATAAAGGGGATTTAGTAGAAGCTGTTATGAAGGCATTAGATAAAATAGAAGGTTCATATGCCCTTGGTATATTATGCAGCCATGAGCCAGATAAGATAGTTGCAGTTAGAAAGAACTGTCCACTTATTGTTGGTCTTGGCAAGGAAGAAAACTTTATTGCATCAGATATACCTGCAATACTTTCAGAAACAAGGGATATATATCTTCTAAACGATGACGAAATAGTTGTATTAACTAAGGATAAGGTTGATATAATGACAAGAGAAGGTCTTCCAATTCAAAAGGAAGTATATCATGTAACCTGGGATGCAGCTGCAGCTGAAAAGGGTGGTTATGAACACTTTATGATAAAGGAAATCCACGAACAGCCAAAGGCGATTAAGGATACCATGACTTCAAGAATAATGCCTGATTCAGATGAGATAAAACTTGACGACATTAAGCTTACAGCAGAAGATTTAAAGAATATAGATAAGATATTTATAGTTGCGTGTGGAACAGCTTACCATGCAGGTATGGTTGGAAAATATGTAATTGAAAAACTTGCTAGAATACCAGTAGAAATAGATATAGCTTCAGAATTTAGATATAGAGATCCAATAATAAACGAAAGAACACTTATGATAGTAATAAGCCAATCAGGTGAAACAGCTGATACCCTTGCAGCACTTAGAGATGCAAAGAAACAGGGAGCAAGGGTTATAGCAATAACAAACGTTGTTGGAAGCTCAGTTGCCAGAGAAGCAGATGATCTGCTATATACTTGGGCAGGACCAGAGATAGCCGTTGCATCAACTAAGGCTTATACTACACAGCTTGTAGCTCTTTATATAATAGGCTTATACCTTGCAAAGCTAAACGGAAGACTTTCAGTAGAAGAGTACAGAGAAATAAGAGATGAAATGCTTTTATTACCAGAAAAGCTTGAAAAATTACTTGAGCAAAAAGAAGAACTTCAAAGATTTGCAAGCAACAACCATATGCACAGAGACATGTTCTATCTTGGACGTGGACTTGACAATGCTGTTGCACTTGAAGGAGCACTTAAGCTTAAGGAAATATCATATATCCATGCTGAGGCTTATGCTGCTGGAGAATTAAAGCACGGACCAATAGCTTTAATAGATAAAGGAATTCCAGTAATAGCACTTGCTACTCAGGAAGATTTATTTGATAAAACATTAAGCAACATTCAGGAAGTTGTTGCAAGAGGAGCTAAGGTTTTTGCAGTAGCATTCGAAGGACATGAAGACATTAAAAAGACTGCAGACCAAGTAGTATTCATTCCAAAAACAATGCCATTACTTGCTCCAATACTTTCTGTTGTACCGCTGCAGCTTCTATCATACTACGCAGCGGTAGAAAGAGGCTGTGATGTAGATAAGCCAAGAAACCTTGCTAAATCAGTAACAGTTGAATAATTAATATATATGTACGGAAAACTTAAAACAATTGCTTAGAAAATTTCATTCGTAAAAAGTGTATCAAACTGTAATTACCCCCTCCAGCCTGGGAAACTGGAGGGGTTTCATATTGAAATCAGAGATTTGCCTTATTACAATTTGGGCATAGGTCAAAACTTTATATAAGCATTTATTAAAAATTATACATATTTGCAGGTGGTAATAGTTTGGCAGAGCATGAGTTTGAAAGTTCAAGGGACATATATGAATTGATTGTGATTAATGTACAGCATTTCATTTCAATGAATTCCCAAAATCTATATTTTTATGGTTAATATAATAAAATTCTAAGTATATGTTCCTATTTATTTTATAAAGGTTAGCTAAATAAAGTTTCTATGTTTAGTGTAAATTTGTTTAAAATCTTAGAGGTTACAATACCACTATTTTTAGCTACATCGATTAGTTCATACATATTGTTTTCATCGAGACTATAAATTTGCACTGTATTAATCAATGGATTTACAATCCAATACTCTTTAACTCCATATTTCATATACAAATTAAGCTTTACTACGAGATCATTGGCTTGGTTGGATGGGGAGACTATTTCTATTATAAGTGTTGGTACACCAAGATATTTATTATCTTGGAGGCCCGTTTTATCACAAATAACAGATATATCCGGTATAACTACCTTATCATCCGGTATATCATCTTTATGTAATTGTATATCATAAGGGGCTGAAAAGACTTCACAGTTTGTTTCTTCTAATAAGTTAAACAATTTTGCATATAATTTGCCAGATATTCTTCGATGCTGCGTAGAAGGTGATGGTGACATATATACAATACCATCAATATATTCTAATAAATTATCACTAGATTCTCTTAATTTAAAAAACTCATCTATAGTGATCAATCTTTGCCGTGGCAAACTCATATTATTCAACTCCTTTGATATCTATTATTTAGATTATAACCAATTTTGTTTATGTGTAATAGATGTATTTATATTAAAAGAGCATGTATTTTATTTTTTAAATCGTTGTATGTTTATTTTACACTAAACAGATATAGGAATTTTATACTATAATTAAAGAATAGATTGATTTTAACAAGAATAAACTGAAAGGAGACCAACTTAAAATGAAAAAGCAGTTTGAGTGTTTAAGGTGTAAAGAGAAAATGAAGTATCTGAAAGAATACCGCTTTGATTCTCAGGATAATAATAGGGGAATATTGGGAGCCTTATTTGATATTGAAGAGTATTTGACTTTTGACATATATGTCTGCCCTAAATGCAGGCATACAGAGTTTTTCTTTACAGGAGCAAGGGAAGGGTTTGACGAATGGAATGACTGGTAAAGTTATTCTTTAAAGTTATGTAATGTTTATTTCATGTGTTTATGTGCAGGGGAAAGGGTGATAAAGACAATGAACTACACAGAATTGGCTTTAAAAGAATTTTTAACCAGAGCAAAGATAAATACATATGCTGGTGATGGTGTTTTATCAGCACCGTCAAGACCAAATTCCAAAGATTTACGGTATGAAGAGGGAGATCTTCTATACATAGACTCTTACTTCGGTAGTAGTGATTTTATTGGTGAAGAAGTAGTATTTGAAAATCAAAAGCCCATATGGGGAATGAATTACTATGGGAAGATGCTCATTGATAAAATTCCGCCAGGATTCACCAAATGCTTGAAAAGTGCATTAAAGGCAGTTCCTCTTGAAAACCCATTCAGAGGACCTGCTTTATTTGAACAGGATGGGTTTATTTATAAATGTTCATGGCAGGGAGATATATCTGAGTTTAATGGGAATGAGGCAATATACTTTGATGGTATTGAAATATATAGATTGTCTTTTCATGGCGGATATATAAAATAGTATTAAATATTTTACACACATCGTAAAAACAAACTTTTTATGGAGCATTTTTCAAAACCGATGCTTGAGATAATAAGTGGCAGTAGATGAAATTTGCAAGCCAATTAGTGAAAATTACATATAAATATGGAGTCACAATTAATACACGGATCTGGTGGGACATATAAGTGTTGTTTCAAACCAATGAATAACATTTATCTTCAAAGGAAATACTAAATGCAGAGTTAACTTTGAAGGGAGATGTTTTCTTATGCCAAGGCTAGCAAGGCAAAAGAAGGAAGACGCCATTTTTCATGTAATGGCAAGGAGTATAAGCGAAGTTGATTTATTTAAAGATGATAAGGATAAGCTTAATTATTTATCATTAGTTAAAAAATATCAAAAAACCTATGAATTCAGAGTATATGGCTACTGCCTTATGGATAACCATCTACATCTGATAATAGATGCCAACGGAGC
>NZ_AZQP01000059.1 GCF_000601455.1 Fervidicella metallireducens AeB | reverse complement strand
CCTTAATAATTTATTTATTATTTTTTTTGTCAACTAAAACAGCAAATAAGATTACTATACCTTTTACTATCAGCTGATAGAAAGGTGATACATTCATTAAGTTCAAACCGTTGTTTAATACTCCAATAATCATTGCACCAATTATAGTACCAACTATCGTTCCTTCTCCACCAGCAAGACTAGTTCCACCTAAAACTACAGCAGCTATTGCATCAAGTTCATAACCTGATCCTGCATTTGGTGATGCTGAACCAATTCTGCTTGTAACTATAACTCCACTGAGAGCCGCTGCGATACCAGAAATAACATATACAAGTGATTTTACCCTATCAGTATTTATACCTGATAATCTTGCACAATCTTCATTGCCTCCAAGGGCATAGACATATCTTCCAAATCTAGTCTGATTAATAACATACCAAGCTAAAGCAAAAACAACCAAAGTAAATATTACTGGAAATGGTATTCCTAAAATCCTCTTATTGCCTAATACCATAAAATTCATTCCAAGACCTGATATAGGTGTACCATTTGAATAAACATAAGTTACTCCCCTAAAAACAGTCATTGTTGCTAGTGTAACAATAAATGCCTGTATTCTACCCTTTGATATAATAATACCGTTTATTCCTCCTATTATACCTCCTATTACAAGGGCTGCAACTAGTGATAAAAAGACACTGTTTGTAGTCTTCACAAGGGTTGCTGCTATTGCTCCTGTTATTGCAAGTATAGAACCTACAGAAAGGTCAATTCCACCAGTTAATATTACAAAAGTCATACCTATTGCAATAATTGCATTAACTGATACTTGTGTTAATACGTTCATAATGTTGCTTATACTTAAAAATCTAGGAGAGATGACTGAAATAATAATGCATAAAACAATCAAACCAACTAATGACTTATATTTTGTAAGAATTTCCTTTAAATTTCCCTTCATACTATCCCTCCACTTTTTAACTGATTCCAACAGCATATTTCATAATAACCTGTTGATTTGCCTCTTCACGTGATACTTCTCCTGTTATTTTTCCTTCACTCATCACAATAATCCTGTCACTTATTCCAAGTATCTCTTCCATATCAGATGAAATTACAATGATTGCCTTCCCATCTTTTTTTAATTGATTTAATATTTCATATATTTCTTTTTTTGCACCGACATCTATTCCCCTTGTTGGCTCATCAATAATCAATACCTTTGGAGACATCATTATCCATTTAGCAAGTATAACCTTTTGCTGGTTACCACCACTTAGATTTTTTATCAGCTGATGATACCCTGTGGTTTTTACTTTCAGTTTTTTAGAATAGATGTTGTAATCGTCCTTTTCTAGTTTTTTGTTTATTTTTCCAATAGGGCCTTCATAGGCTTTTAAATTTGCCAAAGTCATATTATTTCCAACAGAAAGGTTTAAAACTACACCCTCTTTTTTTCTGTCTTCTGATAAATATGCAATTCCATTTTTTATTGCATCCATCGGTGAATTAATATCTACTGTTTTTCCATCTAAAAGAATTTCTCCTGAAGTTTTCTTATATTCACCAAATATAAGCTTAGCTAACTCCGTTCTACCTGAGCCCATCAATCCTGCAATACCAAGTATTTCCCCTTCTTTTGCAACAAAGGAAGCATTTTTTATTCTGCTTCTATCGCAAATATTCTTAACTTCCAATACCGATTTGCCTGACTTAATTTTAAGGTATGGATACTGTTCCTCAAGTTTTCTTCCTACCATCATTGAAATTAGCTTATCTCTATCAATGTTTCTTACCAAATCCTCACCAATATAACAACCATCCCTCATAACAGTTACTCTGTCACAGATGTTAAAAATTTCTTCTAATCTATGTGATATATAAATTATTGCTATACCTTGATTCTTCAGTCCTTTTATTACTTCAAACAGTTTCTTAGTTTCTACATCTGTTAAAGCTGTTGTAGGTTCATCCATTATTATTATCCTTGCATTTTTAGATGTTGCCTTAACAATTTCAATCATCTGCATCTCCCCTACAGTTAATTCTTTAACTGTAACTCTTGGGTCAACCCTGAGACCAATTTTTTCTAGCAATTCTCTGCTTTTTTCAATCATTTCTTTTTTATTGAGCTTTTTTAATACTCCCTTAACACTTTCATCTCCAAGAAATATTTTCCCAGATACTTAAATTTTGAAGTAAGCTTAATTCCTGATGTATTATTGAAACACCTAATGCATGAGATTCCTTTATTCCATTTATTTCAACCTTTTTACCATGGATAAAAATTTCCCCATCGTCTTTTTTATAAACACCACTTAATATTTTCATTAATGTTGATTTACCAGCTCCATTTTCACCCATTAAAGCCATAACTTCCCCTGAGTAAGCCCTGAGTTCAACATTATCCAGAGCCTTAACTCCCGGGAATGTCTTTGATATATTTTTCATTTCCAAAAGAGGGATTTTGTTTTCCATTACATATCCTCCTTAAAATACTACTCCAGATTTTAAGATAACATTAGCATATGGAGTTTGTTCACCTGTTCTTATGACAGCCTTGCAATCCTTTAACAGATTTTTTAATTCTTCATGTGTAACTAAAGTTATCTTTACATCATCAATCTCATTTTTTATTGCATCAAAGACACTAGGACTTACATCTTTTGTTTCAACTGCAACTATTGCCTCTTCTATCTGTAGTTCCAGCAATACAGCCTTAAGCGTATCAATGAAAGTTGGTATGTTTTTTATCAAAGCAAGATCTATTCTCATTGTTTCATCTGGTATTGGCAGACCACAATCACCGATGGCAATCATATCATTATGGCCCATCTTTGAAATCACATTAGAAATACAGCTGTTTAAAATTCCGATTTTTTTCACTTTTATTCCTCCCCGTACATTTCAACAACTTCAGATAAATATGGCAGGGATGTTTGCGCACCTTTTCTTGTTACTACTATTGATGAAACCTTGTTGGCAAACTTTATCCCTTCAATTAATTTTTCAAAATTTATTTCATCACACTCAGAAAGTTTCTTTGCTAATCCACCTATAAAGGAATCTCCAGCTGCAGTTGTATCAACAGCATCAACTTTATAAGCTGGAACTATCTGACTCATCTCCTTTGTGACAAGGGCTGCTCCCTTTTCTCCTAAAGTTATAATTACATACTTGACTCCCTTTTCTAAAAACTTATTTGCTGCAGCTTCTGCTGTTTTTAAATCATTAACCTCTATTTTTGTAAGCTCGTAAACTTCAGTTTCATTCGGCACAATTATATCTGTATATAAAAGTAGCTCATCTTCTATTTCACTTGCAGGTGCAGGATTTAATATAGTAATTGCCCCATATTCCTTGGCAAGTTTAAATGCACCTTAGTAATTTCTTTTGGAGTCTCAAATTGGGCAATAACTATTTTTGAATTTTTTATTATTTCAACTGTTTTATCAAAATCATTACGCGAAATTGTCATATTCGCTCCTGGAACAACAGTTATTGAATTATTTCCTTGGTCATCAACGTTTATTATAGCCATTCCAGTTGGATTATCATCATCCTTCAAAATATAGTCAAGATTAATCCCATCACCTTTTAATGCTTCCATAAGTATCCTGCCATTGTCATCAACCCCAACTTTACCAAGCATATATACTTCACAACCCAGTCTTCGTGCTGCTACTGCCTGATTTGCTCCCTTTCCCCCAGGTATTTTCCTGAATTCCTTAGCTAAAACTGTTTCTCCAACTCTAGGTATTCTTTTACTATTAATCACCAAATCCATGTTAATACTTCCAAGCACACATACCCTATTCATTAACTTATCCTCCTGAGCTCATTTTTCCTGATAAACCTATTTAACACAAAAAGTGTAGCACATTTCATTTTTTATAAGTACTAATATTAAATCTGCTTCTATATTCTCCAATTAACCGGTTTATTAAACCGGTTAATTTGATTTTAGCATTAATTTTTTTTATAGTCAATTATAAAAATATTATTTTTTTCGTTTTTGTATAGCATTTTTAACTTTTATCTTATTATTTATGACAAAAATTCAATTTGATTTTATGATTTTAACTTTAAATTTGTTTTTAAAGGACTTTATTGAATATACAAATTCCCAAAACATGTGTTTTAAAATAAATATTCTTAATTTTTCTAATGATATAACTATTCGCAATAGTACCTATTTCCACCATATTTCTTTTTAAAAAACCGGTTTATATATGAAATTAAATTCATTTAACAAAAAATTATGGTTATTTTCAGCTATACTTTTTATTCAAATATGTTTTACTATTAATAATACAATAATAAAATTATAAATATTTACATGTATGTATATTAATAAACAAAAATACATACTTCATTCTATCTGTATTTTTCGAAAGATTTTTTTGAACAATTTTTTGAAATTTATTATTTTAAATCTTGCACTTTTTCTTCCAAGAGTGTAATCTAATAATATACATTTACCTGATATAAATAAGAAAAGGTGGCTGAAATAAATGAAACATTTTAAAAGAGTGCTTGTAGCAAACAGAGGTGAAATTGCAATAAGAGTTTTTAGAGCTTGCAGAGAACTGGGTATTCGAACTGTAGCTATTTACTCAAAGGAGGATAAATATTCACTTTTTAGAACAAAAGCAGATGAAGCATATTTGATAGGTAAAAACAAAGGACCAATTGAAGCTTATTTAGATATTGATGAGATAATTAACCTAGCCCTTAAAAAAGGGGTTGATGCCATACATCCCGGGTATGGATTTTTATCTGAAAATCCAGATTTCGCAAGAAAATGTCAGGAGGTTGGAATAGAATTTATAGGCCCAACAGCTGAAATGATTGAACAGGTTGGAGATAAAATAAAATCAAAACTATTAGCTGAAAGCCTTGGAGTTCCCACTATTCCTGGATTAAATAAAGCTATTACTTCCGAAATTGAAGCAATGGAGACTGCTGCTGTCTGTGGCTATCCTGTTATTTTAAAGGCTGCAGCTGGAGGTGGAGGAAGGGGAATGAGAATAGTTAAAAGTGAAGATGAATTATTATCATCCTTTAGAACAGCTAAAAATGAAGCAAAAAAGGCCTTTGGAGCGGATGATATTTTTATAGAAAAATATATTGATAGTCCAAAACATATTGAAGTACAGATTCTAGGTGATAAGTTTGGAAATATAGTCCATCTTTATGAAAGGGATTGTTCCATTCAAAGACGACATCAAAAAGTTATTGAATTCACCCCTTCACTAACGTTGTCCCAGGAAAAAAGACAAAAAATCTGTGAGGATGCTATAAAAATTGCTAAAGCAGTTAAATACAGAGGTGCTGGAACCATAGAGTTTCTTGTAGACTCTAGTGGAAACCATTATTTTATTGAAATGAATCCACGAATTCAGGTTGAGCATACTGTAACTGAAATGGTTACAGGCATAGATATAGTACAGGCACAAATAATGATTGCCCAGTCATATCCTTTAAATTCAAAGGAAATCGGTATATACTCACAGTGTGATGTGATTCCAAGGGGTTATTCAATACAATGCAGAGTTACAACTGAAGATCCTTCTAATAATTTCGCTCCTGACACAGGAAAAATTGACGTATACAGAACTGGCTCAGGTTATGGTATCAGATTAGATGGTGGAAATGGATTTACTGGTGCTGTAATTAGTCCTTATTATGATAGTTTGCTAGTTAAAGTAACCTCATGGTCAAGAAGTTTTGAAGATGCAGCAAAAAAATCCATTCGTTCTCTTAAGGAATTAACAATCAGTGGTGTTAAAACTAATATAGACTTTTTAATAAATGTTCTTAATCATCCAACTTTTTTAAAGGGACAGTGTGATACTAATTTTATTTCTAATACACCCGAATTATTTAGGTTTAAACCACAGGCTGATGAAGAATTAAGGATTTTAAATTTTCTTGGCGATAAAATTGTGAATGAAACACATGGAAATAAACCAGATTTTGATGTACCTGTAGTCCCTAAACTTCTTGAAGTACAAGGTCTCTCTGGTACAAAACAACTTCTTGATAAAGAAGGTCCTGAAGGGCTTGTTAAGTGGATAAAATCCCAGAATAAACTTCTTCTGACTGATACAACAATGAGGGATGCCCAGCAGTCACTTATGGCTACAAGGATGAGAACAAAAGATATGCTTAAAATAGCTAAAGCAACTTCTATCTTAGGAAAGGACCTTTTCTCAATAGAGATGTGGGGGGGAGCTACCTTTGATACCTCATACCGCTTTTTAAAAGAATCACCCTGGGAACGACTTGATGAATTAAGAAAAAGAATACCAAATTTGTTGTTTCAAATGCTTATAAGGGCTCAAATGCCGTTGGATATAAAAATTATCCAGATAACGTTGTTTGTGAAACAATCAAAGAAGCAGCTTCCTCAGGAATAGACGTATTTAGGATATTCGATTCTTTAAACTGGATTAAAGGAATGGAAGTTGCAATAGACGAAGTAATAAAATGCGGTAAAGTTGCAGAAGTATGTATGTGTTACACAGGGGATATACTTGATACTTCAAGAAAAAAATACAATCTTGATTATTATATAACACTTGCAAAGGAAATAGAAAAAACAGGAGCACATATTCTTGGAATTAAGGATATGAGTGCCCTTTTAAAACCATATGCAGCATACAAACTGATTAAAACTTTAAAAGAAAGTATTTCTATTCCAATACACCTTCATACCCATGATACAACAGGTAATGGTGTTGCTACCATATTAATGGCAGCTGAGGCAGGGGTAGATATTGTTGATACAGCATTTGACAGCATGTCAGGACTTACAAGCCAGCCGGCATTAAACTCTGTTGTAGCTGCCCTGAAAAATACAGACCGGGACACCGGACTTAACCTTAAGGAGCTTCAAAGTATATCAGAATATTGGAATGCAGTAAGGCCTGTATATTATCAATTTGAATCAGGTCTAAAATCTGGTTCCACAGAGATATACGATTATGAAATTCCAGGGGGACAATATTCTAATCTTAAAAAGCAGGTTGAAAGTTTTGGGCTAGGTCATAAATTTAATGATATAAAAGAAATGTATAAAAAGGTTAACGATATGCTTGGTGATATTGTAAAGGTTACACCTTCCTCTAAGATGGTTGGAGATTTATCAATTTTTATGGTTAAAAATGATTTAACTCCTGAAAATATCTATGAAAAAGGTTATAATTTAGCATTCCCGGATTCTGTTGTTGCATATTTTAAGGGAATGATGGGACAACCTGAATTTGGTTTTCCAAAAAAGCTTCAGGATATTGTATTAAAGGGTGATAATCCTATAACCTGCAGACCTGGAGAACTTCTCCCTTCTGAAAATTTTGATAGTATATCAAAAATCCTTGAAGATAAGTTTAATTTTAAACCTGCTAAAAGAGATATTATAAGCTATTGTCTATATCCTGATGTTTTTGAATCCTATATTAAATTTAAGAATACTTTTGGAGATTTAAGTAAACTTGGAAGCGATATATTCTTCCATGGATTATATGAGGGTGAAACTTGCGAAATTGAGATTTCTGAGGGTAAGACAATGATAATCAAGCTTAATTCAATTGGCAAATTAGATAACCAAGGATATAGATATCTTGAATTTGAGATTAATGGAAACAGAAGAGAGGTACGAATTAAAGACAAAAGTATTAAAACCGATAAAGATATAACTTCAATTTTGACAGCTGATCCAAAGGATGTAAAGGAAGTCGGTGCCAGCATTCCAGGTTCAATATTAAAAGTCTTAGTAAAGGAAGGTATGGCGGTTAAAAAAGGGGACAGCCTTGTTATTATCGAAGCTATGAAGATGGAAACAAATATACCTTCCCCTATAGATGGAATTGTAGAAAAAATTTATATCAAGGAAGGATCACAAGTTACCTCAGGACAGCTTCTTATAAAATTAAGCTAGTTACTTTCATATACTATATATTTAAGATGTAGAAGTAATTACCCTTAGCATTCTTCAAGTCCTAATTCCTCCATAAAATTACTTCTACATCTTAAAAAATATAAATTACTCAATGTATTGATAAATATTTTTATAATCTGTGTCTATACTTCCACTTCCACAACAAAAGCCTAATCATTCCCGCTTATATGTTGTTTATTTATCTGACAACTACAAAGCATATTCCTGCTTAAATATGATCTTTTGTGAAAATTATCCATTTCAAGTTCTTCTAATAATAGTTTGTTTAACTTACAAATATATGGTTTCAATTCATCAGCACATTCTTCAGTGCAAAATTTTAATATAACACATTCTTTGGTATCTTTTACAAAGTCATGGTTACTTTCGCTTTTTACATCGAATTCACCACTCCAAAGTCTTGATATTTTTTTAGCTGCAGTTTTTTTAAAACTTCTCTTCATATCTGCCATTTGCAATTGTGATAAAACTAATTTTCCAGCTACCCTTTTAATTATTTTAGGATAACTTTCAATATATATTTTGGTTGCCTCAAACATTATCCTTGAAGCTTCTTCAACCCTATAGCCCTGTTTTTTCAACGTTCTGTATGCCGATATATAAATTGCACTTATTATTAAATTATTCTTGATTACATCATCATCACCTATATATGGCATCGTTGGTATTACCATCTCAAACTCTTTTCTTGTTTCAGACAGTAAATCCTTAATAAATTCCCTACTGTACCTTTCACATAACTTTCCTTCAATTCTTTTAGAAATCCTATCATAGATGTTCAGCAGTTTACTTTTAGACTCAAAAAAACTCTTACTTCCCATAACCATCACCCTACGTTAAAAATTTTGTATACATCTATACTTAATTATATCATAACTAATTCAATTTATGTCAAAGGTTAGCATTAGATTAAATTTTATAAATGCCAAACTAATTAGAGAAATTTCCCCTAATCTTTATGTTTCTCATACTGCAAAACTCGTTAGTACAGGTTATGCATGTATGCTCAATTCCCTTTGATATAATATTCCTGCCCGCACCATATAGATAAGTTAATGATTTCTGTGGTTTAACAACAAATCCCTCTTCTATTGTTATTCCCTCTTTTTTTGCTTCATTAACAGAATCAACTATAAATTTCTGAAATTCTAATGGCAATATTCCATCCCCTGGAGCTATCCTGCAAGTTAGCCCTAATTTCTTTTTTATAAGAATTGAAGAAAGTTGTAAATAAAACTCATCTGATATATTGAATAATACATCACTGGCCAATGCATCTAAAATCAATCCCTCAAGAAATAAACTTTTATCAAAGAATTCATTTATTTTTTTGTTATGTCATCCCCAAGAGTTACTATACACAAAATTATGAAATCACTTTCTTTTAACTCATTTATATAGTTAGATTATCAATTGATATGAATCTATATAAACCCAAAGGTTCAATAATATCTTTCGTCAAACTCAATAGTTTATCATATATAACTTCAGCATTATTTATGTCATGAATTTTAAAATAGCTATCTACGTTGTCTAAAACCAATTTTTTGTTTGATTTTATATTAAAATCTTTTATTTTGCCCATAAAATTCCTCACCTTTTTTCTTTCTTACTTAAAAATATTAATAACCTAATACATAAATATAATTTAAATATCACTTTTATCCTTAAGTTTTTCCTTTTTAAAGCACCATATTCAAATAAAAAATTCCCCAAACAATATTGTTTGAGGAACTATTTTATAAATAAAGCTCTTCTGCCATATTACAGCTGCATACAAAACCTAATTCCTTTAAAGCCCCCTGAAGAGCTGACAAAGCATATGCAACCTTCTCAAATCTCGCATTCTCACCCATATGACCAATTCTAAGGACCTTCCCCTTTAAATATCCAAATGAGCCTGCAATCATTACCTTATATTTTTCAACCATTAGTTTCTTAGTAATTCATCATCAATTCCTTCTGGAATATCAATTACAGTAACAGTGTTAGAGAATCCTCCTTCTAAATGCAGCTTAAGTCCTGCCTTTTTTATAGTCTTTCTGACTGCTTCCGCAACTTCTTTATGTCTTGTAAGTACTTCTTTATCTTCAAGTATATTATCAATTGCAACCCTGAACCCCATAATATCACTGATAGGCATAGTGTAAGGGAACCATTTATCAGCATAATAATTCTTCCATATCAAAAGATTACAATAGTATGATGCTATTGGTGTTCTACGAGTCTCCATTGCTTTGAAAGCATCGTCACTTATGCTTAAAAATGTTAATCCTGGAGGTGCTGATAAACATTTTTGTGTTGCACCTAAAGCAATATCAATCTTCCAGTCATCTACCAGTAACTTTTCGCCACCCATAGCAGCAACACTGTCAACAACAGTAATTATTCCTTTTTCTTTTAGCATTGGACATATTTTTGATACATCATTTAAAACACCTGAAGGTGTATCACAATGTACAACTGTTGCATATTTAAAATTACTGTCATTAGCTAAAAACTTTTCAAGTTTTTCTAAATCTATACTTCTTTTTCTATCATCTTTGTAAATTACAGCCTCTCCTCCGTACATTTTTACAAAATCTGCAAAACCTTCTCCAAAGATGCCATTATCGAGGACAAGTACTCTGTCTCCAGCTTCAGTTAATGAAGCACAAGCTGCTTCAAGTCCTAAAATACCCTCACCGCAAAGTATCCTTACCTCATTTTTTGTATTTAAAAATTTTCCTGCTCTTTCACAGGTTTCTTTATAAAACTCATAAAAATTCACATCCAAATCTGGATTTGTTGTTTCCATAGCCCTTGCAAGTCTAACATTTTCCCTTATCTGTGTAGGTCCTGGAGTCATTACAAAAGGTACCTTCATTTTAAAACCTCCAATAAATTAAATCTATTTGGTTACCCTTTAAAATAATTTAGTTCTTTTTAAAATTGCTGATATTGGAATTCCAGCAGCTGCCCCAATTACTATCTGAAGAGCATCACCAGGAATTGAAGCTATTGGTGCCACCCAGTTTCCATATAATATCACAGAAGTCATGTAATATCCTGCAATCATCCAGATTCCACTTACTACAATTGCTATTATATTCCAAAGTAAGGATTCACCATTTCTTCCCTTTGAATAAGCAATAGCTCCCATTACATATCCCATTACAGGCCTTATAACAAATGTAAATGGTGCCCAGGCAACCCAAGGGGAAGTTAAATCAAACAAAGCCATTCCAACAGAACCTGATATCGCTGCTTTTTTCTTTCCAAAGACTAATGCTGCAATAATTAGCATTCCCGTTCCTAAATGAACTAATCCACCATCATTAAAGGAAATCGGCAACATAATCTTAATTGAATGTGTTGCTAAAAATACCAATGCTGTAAGCATAGATGTAATTATCATATCATATACTCTTTTATTGTTTTGTGTTCTTTCAGTAACCTTTCTTTCCATAAATCTCCCTCCATCCTTATAATTGTATGCATACATTTTTATATCTCCTTTAGATACAATTATTATATTTATATCAAACTAAAAATCAATATCTTTTTTAAAAAATTTCTGAAAATAAAATAAGGA
>NZ_AZQP01000058.1 GCF_000601455.1 Fervidicella metallireducens AeB | reverse complement strand
AAAAACAAAAAAAGTGTTGACAGTTTAATCTTTTTCTTGTATCATATTACTTGTCGATAGGCGAGAGAAACGCCGACAACAGTTGGCCCCTTGGTCAAGCGGTTAAGACACCACCCTTTCACGGTGGTAACAGGGGTTCGATTCCCCTAGGGGTCACCATAAGGGCGCATAGCTCAGCTGGGAGAGCATCTGCCTTACAAGCAGAGGGTCACAGGTTCGATCCCTGTTGTGCCCACCATATGGCCTAGTAGCTCAGTTGGTTAGAGTGCCGGCCTGTCACGCCGGAGGTCGAGGGTTCGAGCCCCTTCTAGGTCGCCATATGCCGGCTTAGCTCAATTGGCAGAGCAACTGACTTGTAATCAGTAGGTTGTAGGTTCAAGTCCTATAGCCGGCTCCACAAAGGATTCGTGCGAATCCTTTTTTATTTGCCTATAATTCATAAATTATAAAACAAAACCTCGAAATTTAAATTCGAGGTTTTCTCTTATTTATACTATTCTTAATCCTGATATCATCACCATAAAATTTAAACATTGTAAAATGTCCTAAGATTCTAGAAGTTATTCTTTCAGGATAAATTGTCATAAGATCCTCAAGAGAAAAATTTGTTGATATAAGCATCTTTTTTCCTTGAAGAATTCTTGTGTTTATTATGTTAAAAAGCTCAGATTGAGAATAGGGGGTATTTGGTTCAGTCCCTAAATCATCAATTATCAACAAATCACAGGTGTTTATTTCTTCAATACGCTCCCTTGATATATTTTCATCAAACCTTGATTCCCTTAAAATTTGTATAAGATTAGAAGAAGTTTGATAAATAACGACCTTACCTTTATCAAGGAGTTCCTTTGCAATACAGTTAGATAAAAAAGTTTTTCCTAGTCCTGAATTGCCATAAAAAAATAGATTATCGCTTATAGCATTGAAATTCTGAGAAAAATTAATACAACTAATAAGAATTTCCTCCATATTTTTTCTAGGAGATACTAGTTCATCTTTATATTTCTCAGAGGAATAGAGGCTTATATCAAACATATCAAAATTTTCTTTTTTCAGAACATCTCTAAGATTAGATTGCTGATAGAATTTATCTATTAGTTTTTGTTTGAAACAACTGCATTTTTCATTTTTTACATATCCCGTATCCTTACATTTTTCACAGATGTACTTGACTTCCATATAATCAACAGGGTATCGAAATGAGGTTAATAGTTCTGCCTTCTCCATTTTTAAGTCTGTAATCTTTCTTCTTCGTTCTTTTATATAGCTTTCCACATCAATACCTTTAAAAATAGAGGAGGCGATATCATAGCCAATACGGGAAATTTCGTTATCTATTTCTTTAATTCTAGGGATTTTATGATATATCTCCTTTTGCCTTTGAAGTTGAGCGGATTTAGCTTCCTCAGACAAACGTTCGTATTCTTTTAAGATTTCCATAACGTACTTATTTTGCATTTATATCCCCTCTTCCTAGAAGCTGCCTTTCAAGTTCTTTAATATCATATTCCCTCTGACCACTGTAATTTGCAAAGGTATTATTGACAGCTTTTTTGGTTTGTTTAACTTTTTTATCAGGTTTTTTTATATCGTTAAGTGTTTTAATACCATCTTTATTCCAGGAGCTTAAAATTGCATCTATATAACTGAAATTGATTTCATTTATCCTTGAAACACAGATTCGGGCTGCTTCCTTAATTATTTCAATAGAAAAATTATATTTAAACAACCATTTTTCCAGAAATTCTTCCTGTGGTTTAGATATATCTGTATCTTTAAACCCTAGGAAGTTTAAAACGGTCCTGTAACTATTCCACTTATCTTCATGTTTTGTAATATAGTTCTGTGCATCTTCAAGGGTTTTAATTCCACTATCAAACCAGGCAAGTGCAACTTTTTCAATGTATCGTATATCTGTTTTCTTCTTCGATGTACAATATTGTACTAATAAAGTTATTATTTCTGGAGTAAAATTGTATTCTTCGATCCAGCTGAGATATGTGGATACCTCTTTTGAAGATAAGGGCCTTCCCACTAAAATCTCAATATCATCAAACATCTCTTTGATACGTTTATCAAAGGGGGTACCTTCATCCTTTAAAGGAGTCTTTTCCAAAGGAGTGAACTGGACTACTCCATCAGTACTAAAACGCATAAGGCCTGATTCCTCCCAATACGCAAAGGCTTTCATTATATCAGTTTGAAGAAGATTAAGTTTTTGTGATAATTTTTCCATGGTAATCTCAGAGTTAGAATAGGCGAGGCGAAGACAAAGTAAATATACCTTTACGTAATCACCTCTTGAATCGGATAAATAATTGTCTATAAATAAATTGCTTACAGGCGTAAAATCAAGTGAAGGCGCTACAAACTTTATATCAAACAAATTATCACTTCCCATTTAATTTTAATATATTATAGCAGATTATAGTATTCCTCTCAACATAACTAAAGTTGTAATAAATTTCACAAAAATACATATACTAGATTACATATCGGGCAACTTGCTAATTTTCAGATTTTATTGTATATTATATTATGAAAGATAAAGAGAAAGGAGGCGGTGTGGTGAATTACAGCGCAAAATTAAAGGAATTTGATAAAAACGCGGAATTTAAGGAAAATTGGGGAAAATTCAATTTCAATGCTATTTTTGGGATAATACTTGGAATATTGATAACAGCATGTGTTTTGAATATATATGATAACTCAAATGTAATATATAGTGTTAGTGTAAATGGGAAAAATGTAGGATATATAAAGGAAATACAGGAATATAAAAAGGCAATTGAAGAAATCAAAAAAACAGACGGAATTGACACATCAAAAATGATAACTGTTGAAAAAGCACAGCTATTACAAAATGTTGCTTATATTGACAGCAATGTAATTGAGAGAGCTGCAAGAAGCCAATTGAATCTAAAAATGCCTGCAGCGGTTATTTACGCCAATGGTGTAGAAGTAGTTAAAGTTCAAAATAAGGATGAGGCAGAAAAGGTTATTGAAAAACTGAAACAATCATATTATAGCTCAATAAAATCAGGAACCTTTACTATTTTGTCAACAAAAATAAGTGATAAAATTGAAATAGTTCCAACCCTTGCATCTTCAGAAGAAATTTTGACTGTCGATGAAGCTGTCAGGAAGATAGCTGCTGGAAGAGGAGATAACAAAGTATATACAGTAGCTAAAGGGGACACAATATGGGACATATCATTAAAAAATGATATTTCAATTGAAGAAATTAAAAGAGCTAATCCCAATTTAAATCTGGATAAGATTCAGATAGGTCAAAAAATAAATTTTGCAGTTAATGTACCTTATTTGAAGGTTGAGATAGTTGCTAATGTGACAACCAGGGAAAAGTTGCCATATGATTCTAAAAAAGTTACTGATAAAAAAATGGCTAAAGGTGCTAGCAAGATAAAGCAAAAAGGAAAAAATGGTATAGCTCAGATAGAGAAGAAAGTTGTAATTGTTAATGGTCAGGTTATAGAAGAAGAAGTGGAAAGAAGTAAGACACTTATAGCACCAGTAGAAGAAATAGTTGCAATTGGTACTAAGGTTCCAATGTATGTTGCCTCTGGAACATTTATCAAACCTTCAAGAGGAATTTATACATCAAGATTTGGAAGAAGATGGGGTGAATTTCACACAGGTTTAGACATTGCAGGTCCAACAGGAACCCCAATTCTTGCTGCAGATTCTGGAAAAGTTACCTTTGCTGGATGGAGAAATGGTTATGGTAAATGTGTTATGATAACCCATGGAAATGGATATCAGACACTTTATGGTCATGCAAGCAGAATTTATGTTAAGGCAGGACAGAGGGTAAATAAGGGACAGAAGATAGCAGCAATAGGAAGCACAGGAAGATCAACAGGACCGCATCTTCATTTTGAAGTTAGAAAAAACGGCGTTCCACAGAACCCACAAAAATATATAAGGTAGTAAACAGGGATGGCTTAAACCATCCCTTAATTTTATTTTACAATTTTATCAAATATAAATAGACCATTTCCTTGAGAAAATTTATTTTCACCTATGCTCATAGTAGATAAACACAGAACAGATTTTAAATCCTGAGGTGTCAATTCAGGAGTTTTTTCTAGAATTAAAGCGCATGCACCAGCGATTAAAGCACAGGAAATTGATGTACCTGACATAGTTGTGTATGGATTTGAAAGGGAGGATTTCTTTTTATTATTTGGATTAAATGATGTATCTGAAGCTAGAGAAATAATATTAACACAGGGTAAAACTATATCAGGTTTATTATAACCTTCAATTGTAGGTCCCCTACCAGAGAAGGCTGGGCAGAAGTAACTTTTTATATCCTTATTTAGACATGATACTCCACCAACGGTTACAACATCTTGCATATTACCCGGGAAATAGACACTATAGGGTTGGGGCCCTAAATTTCCTGATGGTGCAACAACTGAAATACCTATGGATATAGTTTTTTTAATTATTTCCTTCAAGGGATTTATCCTTAGATTATTTAAATAGGGAAATTCAAAGGGAAGGCATAGAACACGAAGATTGTATCTACCTTTAATATTTAAAAGCTCGTCAATGCCTTTTATGATATCGGACATAAATCCATAGCCACCTGCGTCAAAGGCTTTTACTACACACAAATTAGAGTCTGGAGCAATACCTACATACATACCCGAAGATGAATGACCTGATGATGCAATGCATCCACATAAAAATGTTCCATGGCCGTTATCATCATAGGGCCTTTCATGGTTATTTATTAAATCTTTAAAATAGGGAACAGAGTTTCGAAGAGATGTTAAGTCATCGTGGGGATATACTCCAGAATCAATTATACCAATACCTATGTTCTTGCCTGTTAAATTAAATAATCGTGCATTTCCAATACCAATAATATCATTTGTTTTTCTTAAACAGAGTTTTGCTTTGTAGTCAAAACATATATATGATATCTCAGGATTTTCTGAAAGTTTATCAATAGATAATGGTGGTAAATCACAGGCAAATGCTTTAACATAAGTATATTCATATTTAATCCTACCTGAGTTGTTCAAAATTTTATTCTTTACGACCTTAACATCATCTTTATAGCATACAATCACAGGAATTTTACGTTTTGAATTTATATGAAGATAAGGCTTAATATAGCTGTCGACTTTATTCCATGTGCCTAGAAGCCACATATAAACACCTCAAAAAAGTTATGCACTATATTATATGCAGAAAAATTCAATGTGTGACTTAAAAAAATAAAATGTGATATAATGTTAAAGGGAGGGATGAATATGGCATTGATAGATTATAAATGTAGAGAATGTGAGAAGGAATTTTTTGAAATTGTTTCAAAAGAAGATGAAAAAGTTATTTGTCCAAACTGCAAGAGCGAAAATGTAGAGAGATTGTATAAGGGTAAGTTCTACGGAAAAGGAAGTTGTTCGGGAAACTGCTCAGGTGGATGTAGTGGATGCCATTAAAAAACTACCTAATCTCTAATGGTGATTAGGTAGTTTTTTATCGTTTTAATGGACTTAAAGTAAGTTTTGTATATACAAGTATAAGTTTGTCCAACTCCTGGCTAACCTTCAGGACTTCGGCATAGTTAACATTTTTTATTCCTGATGAAAGCATAGTGTTTAAACGATGTGAAAGTGTATCTATTTTTGTTTTAACTTCATCAATCACTGTAAATGCCTCCCCCTTCCAAAATAGCACCAAAATTTATTTTATACGTAATAAAATACAAATTCAACCATTAATGTAAATTTAACCGGTTAATATTTTGTAATATATAATGGGGTATCTAATTTATTATGTATAATAAAGAAGAAACCAAAAATCTTTAATGTTAACTTTATGATTAGACAATAATCAACAACAAAGATAAAATTTTAGCAAGAACTTTATTGGATGTTAAAACATGTTATTGAAAAATTATATTATTTTTATTACATTTATATGGATTAAGTGATATAATAACTTGTATGAAAAGATACAATAGGAAAATTACGTTTATATATAAATACAAAGGCTAGATATAGAAAAGGATGGGTGTGTTTATGGAAAAATTGTTAATAGAAGGTGGAAGAAGGCTTTCTGGGAAAGTTGTTATTAGTGGTGCAAAAAATGCGGCAGTTGCAATCCTTCCAGCGGCAATTCTTGCAGACGAAGGGATATGTAAAATTGATAATTTACCTGAAATAGATGATATTAAATGTTTAAAAAAAATAATTGGAGATTTAGGAGCAGAATTGCTTTCAGAAGAAAAGGGTTCAGTTACTATAAATCCTTCAGGTATAAAAACACATTTAGCTCATAGAGATGAAGTAAAGCGAATGAGGGCATCATATTACCTTTTAGGTGCTTTACTTGCAAAGTTTGGAAGGGCTGAAGTTGTATTTCCAGGTGGGTGTTCCATAGGTGTAAGACCGATAGATCAGCACATAAAGGGTTTTGAAGCTATGGGTGCTAAGGTTACTATAGAGCATGGAATAATCAAGGCCTATACTGAAAATGGACTTAAGGGTGCAAATATATATCTTGATGTGGTAAGTGTAGGTGCAACTATAAATATTATGCTTGCAGCATGTAAGGCAGATGGGGTAACAATAATTGAAAATGCAGCTAAGGAACCACATGTAGTGGATGTTGCAAACTTTTTAAATACAATGGGTGCTAATATAAAGGGTGCAGGAACCGATGTAATAAAGATTACAGGGGTAAAACATTTAAAGGGCTGTGACTATTCAGTAATACCAGATCAAATAGAGGCTGGTACCTTTATGATAGCAGCAGCGGCAACTCAGGGAGATGTAACTTTACTTAATGTAATTCCAAAACATTTAGAATCTATCTCTGCTAAACTTATTGAAATGGGAGTAGACATTGAAGAGGGTGAGGACAATATCAGGGTTTATTGTAACAGAAGAACAAAGGGAGTCAATATAAAAACTCTTCCATATCCTGGTTTTCCTACAGATATACAACAGCCAATGACAACACTTTTATCCATATCAGAGGGAAGAAGTATTGTTAATGAAAGTATCTGGGAAGGAAGATTTAAACATGTTGATGAGCTTAAGAGAATGGGAGCTAATATAAAGGTTGAAGGGAAAATTGCTGTTATTGAAGGCATAGAAAAATTATCAGGAACTGAGGTTATGGCAACGGATCTAAGGGCAGGAGCTGCTATGATAGTTGCTGGACTTGTTGCGGATGGAAATACTTATATAACAAATATAAAGCATATCGATAGAGGGTATGAGAACATTGAAGATAAATTCAATAAGCTTGGAGCAAGTATAAAAAGAGTAAAATTTGAAGATGAAAATTAAAAGATAAAAGCCTGGAATTTTCCAGGCTATATTCTTGCTACTCCGCTTTTTACAGCAGCATCCTTAACGGCTTCAGCCACCCTTTTCTGTACTTCTCTATCAAAGGCCTTTGGAATTATGTAATCTTCATTTAGCATTTCATCTGATATTGATGATGCAATTGCATAGGCAGCAGCCACCTTCATTTCTTCATTAATATCCTTTGCCCTTACATCTAAGGCACCTCTGAATATACCAGGGAAAGCAAGGACATTATTAACTTGATTTGGGAAATCTGAACGACCTGTTCCAACAACTCTGGCACCAGCAGATTTAGCTTCCTCTGGGAATATTTCTGGAGTTGGGTTTGCCATTGCAAAGATAATAGCATCAGTATTCATTGTTTTTACCATATCTCCAGTTAAAACTCCAGGTGCTGAAACTCCAATGAATACATCGGCACCCTTTATAACATCAGCCAAGCTTCCTGATTCGTTATTTGGATTAGTTATTTCAGCCAATGAGGTTTTAGCTTCATCAATAAACTCCATTCCTCTATATAAGGCACCAGATTTATCACAAACAACTATATTTTTAATTCCAGATGAAAGAAGTAGCTTTGTAATTGATGTTCCAGCAGCACCGGCACCGTTGACAACAACCTTTATATCCGACAGATTTTTCTTAACAATTTTAAGTGCGTTTATAAGCCCAGCAAGTACTACGATGGCAGTACCGTGCTGATCATCGTGGAATACGGGTATATCAAGCTTTTCCTTAAGGCGTCTTTCAACCTCAAAGCATCTAGGTGCAGAAATGTCTTCAAGATTTATTCCACCAAAGGATGGTGCAATTCGTACTATTGTTTCAACTATTTCATCAACATTTTTTGTATCTACCAGTATAGGAAAAGCATCAACATCTGCAAAGGTTTTAAAAAGAACGGCCTTTCCCTCCATAACAGGTAAAGATGCTAAAGCTCCGATATCTCCAAGTCCAAGAACAGCTGTACCATCTGAAACTACTGCAATTGTGTTCCACTTTCTTGTGTATTTATATGCATTATCAGGGTCTTTATGTATTTCTATACATGGCTGAGCAACTCCTGGAGTATATGCAAGGCTTAAATCTGATGAAGAATTAACTTCTACTCTTGAAACGACTTCAATCTTACCTTTATTTTTTTCATGGAATTTAAGTGATTCTTCATAAATGGACATAGTAACCCCTCCTTATGTTATTACGTTTGAAATGTGAACATTTACAATATGATATTGCAACTTCAATTTTAGAAAGTGTTTGAAAGTTTTTACTCATTTAGATTATAACCCTTTATAATCTTTACTTCAACTGAATAAGGTTATCTTTCAACAATTATTCAATGTCCCTGTATTTTTGGCTATAACATCCACTAAAAGACAAGTAACTTTGTGTTATAATTAAGAGGATGAAAGGAGAATGATTATGCAGTTTTGTTCAATTTTTAGTGGAAGTAGTGGAAACAGTCTATATGTAGGTACGGAAAAAACTAAAATTTTAGTTGATGCAGGACTATCGGGAAAGAAAATTCAGGATGGTCTTAGTGAGATAAATGTTAATCCTCAGGAAATTAAAGGAATAGTAATTACCCATGAACATGATGATCACATAAAATCAGCAGGTATTTTATCCAGGAGGTTTAATATTCCCATATATGCCAATACTAATACATGGGAGGCAATGATAAATTCTATCGGTGAAATTAAAGAGGAAAACATTAAAGTTTATAATAACTATGATGCTTTTGAAATAGGAGATATTACAGTAATTCCATATCCTATACCACATGATGCTGCTTCACCATGTGGTTACAGCTTCATAAAAGGCAATAAAAAAATATCTATAGCTACTGACATTGGTCATGCAAGTAAGGAGGTAAGGGATAATATAAAGGACTCGGATTTAATTTTACTTGAATCTAATCATGATGTAGAACTTTTAAAGGTTGGTCCATATCCTTATTACTTAAAAAGAAGAATATTAAGTGAGCATGGACATCTGTCCAATGAAGATGCAGGTAAACTAATAGTTGATATTTTAAACAGCAGGATTAAAAAAATTATTTTAGGTCATTTGAGTAAAACAAATAATTATCCTGAGCTTGCATATAGAACAGTGTTGTCAGTACTGGAGATGTACGGAATAAAAGAAGGAAAGGATATCGAAATAGATATAGCACACAGAGATAGAGTATCAAGGCTCCAAATAATATAATAGGAGGATTTTTATGGAGTTTGGCGATTTCAGGGGTAAAAAACCCTCTATTTTTGGCTATATAGCAGCATCTTTATTTGGTGCTGTAATTGGCGGTTTATTATTATTGATGTTTGGACCTGCAGTTTTGTTTGACAAATTTAAACAGCCAAGTTATCAGGAACCTATAAAGACTTCCCCAGAGAGGGTGGTTGAAAGGGTAGTTACTTCTGATGTAAGTGATGCGGCAGAAAAGGTTATACCAACTGTTGTAGGAATTGCAACAACCAAAATAGAAAGAGGATTGTTTGATTATGGAAAAAAGGTTCAGGGAGTTGGCTCAGGAATTATAATTGATGAAGATGGATATATACTTACAAATAACCATGTTGCGGGAATGAATGCAAAATATATTGCAGTATCTTTATATGATGGAAGGGATGTAGAGGGCAGGACTGTCTGGGCTGATCCTGTTCTGGATCTGGCTATAGTAAAGATAGAAGCAGATAATCTAAAATCAGCTCAGCTTGCTGATTCAAGCTTAGTAAAGATAGGCCAGCAGGCAATAGCTGTTGGGAATCCATTAGGATTAAAGTTTCAAAGAACTGTTACATCCGGAATTGTAAGTGCAGTTAATAGAACAATCAGCTTAGACACAGATATTTTTATGGAGGACTTAATTCAGACAGATGCTTCTATAAATCCTGGAAACAGTGGAGGACCTTTGGTTAACATCAAAGGAGAGGTAATAGGAGTCAATACTGTAAAGGTTTCAACAGCAGAGGGAATAGGTTTTGCAGTACCGATAAACATAATCAAGCCTGTTTTAAGGAGTATAAAATCAACAGGGAGTTTTGTAACTCCAGTTATGGGTATAAAGGGATTTGATAAGGAACTGGCAGGATATTTTAATTATAAGATTAAAGAGGGAATATACATTTATGAATCAGTAGTAAATGGACGGCATATAAAGCAGGAATAAAACAGGGAGATATAATTTTAGCAATCAATAATAAAAAAACTGATACCATGCTGCAGTTAAAGGAAGCTCTCTACGACGCAGGTGCAGGAAACACTGTTAAGGCTACAATCAAAACGCCCCTTGAAACTACAAAGGAAGTTGAGATAGTATTAGAAGCAGCAAGATAAAATAATTCTACGTTTTGGATTAATCTAAAACGTAGAATTTTAATTTAGATTCAAAATTAACTAATGGAGGAACATAGACATGAATATAAGCATTATTGCAGTTGGAAAAATTAAGGAGAAATACATTAAGGACGGGATAGATGAATTTAAAAAAAGGATTTCAAGATATTGCAGAATAGAGATTATTGAGGTTCCAGACGAAAAGGCACCAGAAAATATTTCAATTAAGGAAGAGGAGCAGATTAAAGAAAAGGAAGGACAACTCATATTAAGAAATATAAAGGATAATACATACGTAGTTGCTTTGGATCTTAAGGGCAAAGAATTGACATCTGAGGAGCTTTCAGACTTTATAAAAAATCTTGGTCTTAAAGGTAACAGTAACGTGGCTTTTGTTATAGGAGGTTCTTTAGGCTTATCTAAGGAAGTTTTAAACAGAGCAGATTTTAGATTATGTTTCTCAAAAATGACATTCCCACACCAGCTTATGAGACTAATATTACTTGAGCAGGTTTATAGAGGGTTTAGGATTATGATGGGTGAACCGTATCATAAGTAGGGGCAAGGTAATAGGGACATATAAGTGTTGTTCTGAGCTAATGAATAACATCTCACTTCAAAGGAAATACTAACTAGGAATTAAACTTTGAAGGGAGATGTTTTATTATGCCAAGAATCGCAAGGCAGAAGAAGGAAGACGCCATTTTTCATGTAATGGCAAGGAGTATTAGCGAAGTTGATTTGTTTAAAGATGATGAAGATAAGCTTAACTATTTAGCTTTAGTAAAAAAATATCAAAAAACCTATGAATTCAGAGTATATGGCTACTGCCTTATGGATAACCATCTACATCTGATAATAGACGCCAACGGAGCAGACATTTCAAGGATTATGCATAGCATAAATTTCTCCTATGCACAATATTTTAACCACAGACATAAAAGACATGGACATCTTTTTCAAGACAGATTTAAAAGCAAAATGGTAAAGAGTGAAATCTATCTCTATGCCTTATCGGCATATGTTCACAACAACCCATGTGATATAAAGGGATATGAAAACTGCCCAGAGAAATATGAATTTTCAAGTCTATCAATATATCTAGGACTTAGACACGACCCCTATGAACTTGTTGATGACGGTTTTATTATGGGCATGTTCAGCAAAAATCCTAAAAAAGCAAGAGAAAGCTATATGAAATTAGTATATAAGTGCTCTGATAAG
>NZ_AZQP01000057.1 GCF_000601455.1 Fervidicella metallireducens AeB | reverse complement strand
TATATCTCTATGCCTTATCGGCATATGTTCACAACAACCCTTGTGATATAAAGGGATATGAAAACTGCCCAGAAAAATATGAATTTTCAAGTCTTTCAATATATCTAGGGCTTAGACACGACCCCTATGAACTTGTTGATGATGGCTTTATTATGGGTATGTTCAGCAAAAATCCTAAAAAGGCAAGGGAAAGCTATATGAAATTAGTATATAAATGCTCTAATAAAGTTTTTAAAGAGGAAGTAGAATTTTTAAATGAAGGAACAGAATACAGAAGTGAAAGAAAAATATTAATAAGAAACATTAAAACCAAAGAAATATTAGAATTTATATCATCAAAACTTGGAATTGAAAAAATAAAGCTCCATACCAAACACTGCAGAGAAATAGTTGAAGCAAAGGCTTTAGCTGTACTTTTAATGAGAAGCCTTTGCAACTTAAAATGCAGTGAAATTTGCCGCGTCCTTGGAAACATAACTCAAAGCAGAGTTTCAAAGCTCAGCAGCCTTGGGGTAAAGCTTTTAGATGAGGAAAAATATAAAAACATTACATATGAATTTATGAAGGAATACGCTTGCTGAGAAAAATAATTTATATAATTATAAAAAAAACTAAAAAAAATGGGATCTTTGTTCGCCACAATAATTGGACAAGCATTTAGGTAGTACTTTAGATTAAACTAGACAAAATGATTTTTTAAAATTTTCATTTATGAAATTTTTAAAAATTAATATTTTTTTATGATAGAAAAAGTAAGTTTAATCCCTAGCATTAAGTATGTGTCCCTGATAGCTGTAGTATTAATGTAAACTAAACAATCTTTAATGTCCCTTTTACGCAGCCATTATTTATTAATTTTATCTAATAATTTAACTATATATTCAGCGGAAATTTTTTGTTGTTCTTCTTCAGTTATTTTAGCTTCACCGTCACCTTTTTGTTTTCCATAACTTCCAAACTGTCCGTGATTCCCGCCTTTTATTTCATAAAAAACTGCATCACTTGGCAAAATATTTTTGGCAGATTTAACTTTATCTAATTTTGCCACTTTATCTTCACTTCCCCATAAGGATAAAGTTTTTATATTTTTTCCTGTAAAATTATTTTTGTCCTGTGGATAAGATGCAAGTAAAATCAATCCCTTTATATTATCTGTATGATTAAATGCATAATCTGCTGCCATAACACCACCTAGTGAATGTCCCCCAATTGCCCACACCTTTATATCTCTATTCTCTTTTATAACATTATCTGCTTTATTTTTATTAAATATTGCTAGATTTAATGGCATAGGAGTTATCACCACTCTATAACCTTCTTCTGATATTTTACTAGCAATAGGGATATAGGCTTTAGGGTCTACCTTTCCCCCTGGATAAAATATAAATCCCTTTTCTACTTTTTTATCCTTAGGGTTTATCACTATGTTCTTATCTATTTGTATAGTTACTCTATCATTTGATTTTATAAAATCTTCTACATTAAAGTTAGGCTTATATGATTGATTTGCCCAAACTAAAAATACTGCAGCAAATATAATTAAAATTGTTACTACCGTTGTTAAAATTTTTTTTGTCTTTTTCAAATTAATCCCTCCATTTAAATATCTTTTAACCATTTTTTAAACTTTTTATTTTGAACACTTTGATATAGCTTATTAATAAATGGGAATATTCTATTTAGGGTATTGATGACAACAAAGGTTTTTGAAGGAAATACGTATTTTTTATTTTTCTCAATACCTTTTATTATACATTTTGCAACATATTCAGGGGACTGACTTGGATAAGGCACTGGTGCTATTTTATCATTTGATGTTTTAAAAAAGTTAGTTCTTGTTGCTATAGGATATACAACCAACAAATTAATTTTATCCATTTCATATCTATATGCTTCTTGGAAAGAATCAATAGCAGCTTTTGTTGAAGAATATATTGCATATCCTGGAAGGGGCATTTTTGCAACGGCAGAAGCTGTTATTACATATGTGAAACTATTGTTTTTATGTATATCAACCATTTTTTCTAAGCAATAAATAGGTGCAAAAACATTAGTCTTGAATATTTCATCAATATGCTCGTAATCTGGCTTTTCTATCTTTTCATAATATGCAAAACCAGCATTAGATATAAATACATCTATATTATCAAATAAACCTTTAGCATAATCAAATAGTTTATCTAGCTCATCTTTTTTTGAAACATCACATCTGTGTGGATATACGTTTGGTAGTTTTGGTATTTTTTCTATATTTCTAGAAACAGCAACAATTTTACACCCTTTACTTGATAAATTATATAATAACTCTAGTCCAATACCAGATGATGCACCTGTTAAAACAACATTTTTATTATCTAACTTCATCTATTCCATCCCCTCTACTTGTGCCTTTGGAAAAACAATATTAAAATTACTAACTTTAATAACAGATAGTGGTTTAAAATATTTTATATTTGGAAAATATTTATCATCAATTTCTAATTCCTCAATCTTTGCAAAACTTCCAATTCCTTTACCATAAAAGTTTGTAAAATATAATTTATCAAGATTCTTTTGTATTAACGGGAAAGGCATCAACTTTGTGTTTACAGGAAATTTCAATTTATTAGCTTTAAACTTTATTTTCATAAATTCTTTTTCTCCAATAGAAAATATAAACCATTCTCCGTCATTTTCATTTAATATATCACATCTACATAACTGCTTGGGTATTGCCCAATTTCTAATTCCATTTATAACACTATCCTCTGTTGTTACATATATTTTTGATATGGTATTTAATTTTTTATCTTTGTATTTAAATTTGCCTGGTATAAATAATAGTTCCCTATAAGGCCCTATATCCGATTTTTTGTAATCAACTATCATTACACAACCAACGCCACCACAGCCATAGTCCTTTAAAAAGTCTTGCGTAAACAAATTATTTTTAATAAAATCTTTTTTAAACTTGTAAAGAATTATATATCCATCTCCATTTAAACTCCAAGGTGCCTCTTTATACATTTTTTTCACCCCATAATATATTAAAATTTTTATACTGATTAGTATAATTATATCATGATATTTTTTGTGTATTGTTAATAATTGCTAATATTTTTTAAATGGGACACATAAGTAGTGTTGTAACCTGATGGATAACATCTCTCTTCAAAGGAAATACTAGTCAAAATTAAGCTTTCATATTCAAAAATATCATCTATAAAAAAGGTGCCAAAACAGCACAAGTGTAAATTATGCTAGTTATTGGCACCTTGAATTATTTATCTGTAAAATTCCTTTATTTTTTCAATAACAAGAGCTATATTATCGTAATGAGGTGCGTGGCCACAGCCATTTAAAATTACAATCTCTGCATTTTCCCCTATCTCCTTTGCTGTGAAATAAGCAAGATTTGATGGAACAATAACATCTCTATCTCCAGCAAAGATTCTAACAGGAATAGTTATATTATCAACCTCTCCACTTCCCTGTGTCACACCGTTATACATATGAGATATATTGAAGCTGTGAGCTGCCCAAGCCGCATCCCTTAGGTTTCTTGTCATAAATATATCATCTAAAAGCTTTTCATATTCTTCATCGCCAGGCTTTACAACATTCAAAACAAGTTGATCCCAAAGATATTTAATAAAGGATCTATTGTTGTTTTCAAGGGCATCTATCATTGGTTTTAACTGTATTCTATCCTGTAATAATTCTTCTTTGTTTTGATAGCATTCAGGCAAGATTTCCCCATTAGGTCCCTTTTTATGATATGAATACCCTGAACAAGGGATTGATTCATACAGTATTAAACTATTGGCATAACCTTGATAATCTGCTACAAATCCCTGTGAAATTCCTCCACCCATGGACCATCCTATAAGTAGAAAATCCCTTAAATTCAGCTCATCACATAAGAGCTTTATATCCTCTGCAAAGTCTTTAAATGTTTCAATTGGTCTATTATAACTTGATACACCTGCTCCTCTTAAGTCTACTGCAACAACGTGGTAATCATCTGCAAGCCTTTCTAAAAGTTCTCCCCAGTGATTTGAAGAAACCATATTACCGTGTACAAGAAGAATTGTTTTTCCTTCTCCTCCTTCACGATAACCAATCACCTCTCCATTTTTAAGCCCTACTTTTTTTAGCTCAACCTTTCCCATAATACCCCTCCTACCAAATCATATAGTTTTCTGCATCCTTCTTTAATTGTTCTCTAAAGTTTGGATGTGCAATATTAATTAAATTTCTTACCCTCTCTCTTATTGTCCTGCCCTTAAGTGGTGCAACTCCATGTTCAGTTACAACATAATCCACATCATTTCTTGAAAGTGAAACAGCTGCACCCTGAGTAAGCATTGGAACAATTGTTGATATTGTATCATTCTTTGCAGTTGAATAAAGTGCAATTATTGATTTTCCTCCTACACTGTTTTGTGCACCTGTTGCAGTATCCGATTGTCCTCCTGTTCCACTATATTGCACATGACCAATAGCCTCTGAACAACATTGTCCTGTCAGGTCAACCTGAAGTGATGTATTTATAGACACCATCTTATAGTTTTGTCCTATTACATATGGGTCGTTGGTATAGCATCCCCTTTTAAACTCAACAGCAGGGTTTTCATCTATAAAGTCATATAGCTTTTTAGTTCCTAATGCAAACGTTGCTATAAATTTATCCTTGTAAAGGGTCTTTTTCTTATTGGTTATAACTCCAGCGTTATATAAATCCACCATTCCATCTGTAAACATCTCTGTATGAACGCCTAAATCCTTTTTGCACATAAGAGCCTTTGATACAGCATTAGGTATTCCCCCTATCCCAAGCTGTATTGTTGAACCATCTTCAATAAGCTCTGCTATATAATTTCCTATAACCATATCCTTTTGGTTTGGTTCAACAATTGTAAGTTCTGGTGGTTTTCTATTGCTTTCATATACATAATCCACTTCACTTATATGAACAAAGGTATCTCCGTATGTCTTTGGATAGTTTTCATTTATTTCGAGTATGACTATATCTGCCGCTTCAATATATTCTCTCTCATAGGTTACTGAAAGGGATAGACTAAAATAACCATGTTTATCCATTGGTGTTGCAGTTCCAACAAAAATATTAGGCTTTCTATATCCTAATCTTTGTCTAGCGGAAACATGTAGATGGTTTGGCAAAAAGCTTGCTGTCCTATTTTGATGAGCCTTTCTTGTAAGCGGACTATAAAACCATGTATTATTAATAAAATGTCCTTCCATATCAGGCTCACTTGTAAACTTATATGCCCCCATATTAAGACAAGTCAAAACAGAAACATTTTCAACATTATCTTTTATCTCATGAAGTCTTTCTAAAAAGTCCATAGGCTCTGCACCTGCAAGTGCAGCACAAACCTCATAATCTGATTTTACAAGTGATAAAATTTCATCTAAACTTCTAAGCTTTCTATTATATTCTTCTCTAAAATTCATAAAAATCCTTCCCCCTTATTTTTCAACCTTTCCCCATTTTATTGTATTAGCTGCCCAAGCATATCCAATTCCTGCACCAACCATAACAACTATGTCTCCATCCTTTATCTTACCTTGCTCTAAACCAAGCTTTAGCGATAGAATTTGATCTATTTGTCCAATGTGTCCATATTCACTTAAATAAACAGACTTTGATTCATCAAGCCCAAGTTCATTTAGCATATATAAATGTGCAGAATATTTAAAGTGAAGTATTGCAAGATAATCTAAATCCTCTTGTGAATATCCACTCTTTTTTAAAGAATCTCTAATTACCTTTAAAAAGTTAGGTGTAGACTTTTCGTTTAATCTCTGTTTCATTCCCTCTACATCAAAAACGTCTAAAGACTTATACGCATAATCCACATTTTCTCTGTTTATTGGATTAACAGTACCACCATATCTAACACCAACATCCCTTGCAAATGAACCATCGGTCATTATTGCAGACTCTAATAGTTCATTTTTACCTGAATTTTTCTTTAAAACTAATGCTCCTCCACCTGCACCTAAATTATACATAAAGCTAACTCTTGAGTTTTTATAGTCTATAAAATCACCATTTCTATATCCACCAACAATTAGTGCAGTATTTATTGAATCATCACTCAGCATCATATCCTTTGCAACCTTCATTGCAGTAATACATGTACAGCATCTTTGTTGCAAATCAAAAGCATATGCATTTCTTGCTCCTATTTTCTCCTGAATATATATTGCAGAAGTAGTTAATGGATATTCCTTCCATTCTTCTCCTATGGAAATTATTAAATCTATTTCCATAGGGTCAATATTGTTTTCCTTTAAACAATTTAAAGCTGCCTTCACCCCCATCTCTTGTGTCCCATCATCTTCACCTGGTATAGGCTTTTTAGTAAAACCTAATTTTTTAATAACAGCATCCTCTGTCCATACTCCTCCTGTTGCTTCACTTACATCCTTAGCAGTCATATATTTATCGGGAATATATATCCCTACACCAACAATACCAACATGCTTTCTCATTCTATCACCCCTAATGTTTTTTAAATTAAATAAAGCAAAAATTATGCCAAAAATAAGTAAACATTAGGTGCCTGGCACCTAATGTTTACTTATTTTTGTGTAACAATTTATTACACATGTATTATTTATTATCATATTTCAATATTATATTCTTCTATTTTTCTATATAATGAAGCTCTTGGTATATTTAGCCTGGTTGCTGCTAAACTTTTGTTGTTGTTACACTCTTTTAATGTGTTTATTATAATATCCATTTCAATATTATCCATGATCTCCTTGAGACCTTGGCTCTTTTTACGTTCAATCTTTAATGATTTATTTAAAATGTTGCTTGGCAGATCCCCTACCGTAACATAAGTATCCTCTGCATTTACACATATTCTTTCAACTATATTTTTAAGTTCCCTTACATTTCCTGGCCATTCGTAATTACATAATATATTCATAACATCACTTGGAACTTCCCTGTAAAGACCTGTATCCTTGTAAAATTTATCTGTAAATTTATCTATTAAAATTGATATGTCCTCTTTTCTTTGTCTTAAAGGTGGTACATCTAAAGAAAGTACATTTAGTCTATAATATAAATCCTCTCTGAATTTACCCTCATCAACTAAACTTTCTAGATTTTTATGTGTAGCACATATTACTCTAACATCAAGTTTGGTAACTTTGTTAGAGCCAACCCTAACAATTTCCTTTTCTTGCAAAACCCTTAAAAGTTTTGCCTGCATATAAAGGGGCATGTCCCCTATTTCATCTAAAAAAATAGTTCCTCCATTGGCAAGTTCAAATTTACCAATGTTCCCACCTTTCCTTGCACCAGTAAATGCCCCATCTTCATATCCAAAAAACTCTGCTTCAAAAAGGTTCTCTGGTATTGCAGAACAATTTATCGAAACAAATGGACATTCTCTTCTTTCACTCTCATAATGTATAGCATGGGCAAACAATTCTTTTCCTACTCCACTTTCTCCTATAATCAATATATTAGAGTTTACCCTAGCTAATTTTTTAACCTTTGATTTGCAGCTTTTAATTGCTTTAGACTCCCCTATTATATCGTCTAGTGTATACTTAGCTGAATTAATTTTAGCTAATTCATTTTTATATAGGCTTAGTTCTTTATGTATCTTTTCTATCTTTTCTGTTACCTGCTTTAACTTTTCATAGTTATCAAATAAAATCATACCAAAGCCACCAATAAGTTCATCATTTTCATCTATAATTGGTATTCTATGTACTATAGCCTCTTTTCCATTTGAAAAAACATGCCTTTTAGCAACTTCAGCCTGTTTGTATTTAAGTGTTTCTAAAAACTTTGATGTTGGCTCAATTTCTGTAACCACTTTGCCTAATATATCATCTTCATTAAATTTTAGAAACTCTAAAAAACTTTTATTTATATAAACTAATCTTCCTTCTTTGTCTAAAAAATCCACTGGAACAGGTAATTTATCAAACACATTTTTGCAAAAACCAATAAATTCCTTGGTCTTCATAAAATTTTTCATACCCTCACCCCAATTACCATTACTCTATTTCCATTATATGAGAAAATTTACCTGAATAAAAGTTGTAATTACACTTTTATGTTATATAACTTATAAGCCACGCTAAAAAGGTACCAAAAACAATCAGTTAATGGCACCTTTTCATTATTTATAATATTCTTACATCATATCCTAATGTCTTTAAAAAACCTAAAACTGCTAAAGAAAACTCATTTGGCTTTTCATACATTGAGGCATGACCTGCATCTTTTATTTCCACCCATCTGCTATTTTCAATTCTGTTTTTAATTTCCTTTTGGTAGCTAATAGGTGTAATAACATCTAGTTCACTGCTTATAATCAGGGTTGGGACTTTAATTTCATTTAATCTTTCTAATATATTTAAATCATCTGCACTCTTTACAGCCCTTCTAAATCCATCATACCATTCCTTTGTAAAGGCTGTTTTAAATAATTTTATTCTTTCATTTATCCACTGGAAATTTTCTTCATAAAACTTTTGCGAATATATATATGGCAGAGTAACCTTCATAAAATTTGTTGTGTCATACAATGATGCAGCAAATTCCCATGAATCCCCTATATGTTTCATTATTTTATTTGTATAGGCTGTTGTATTTGAAAGAATAAGTGAGTTTAATCTCTCTTGATACTTCAATGCATAGAGCATTGCAACTTCCCCACCATATGATATACCTAAAAGATTAAATTTATCTATACTAAGTTTTATTAATAATTTGTTTAACATATCAACATGCATATCCTGTGTATAAAATACATCTGCTTTATCTGATCTTCCTTGGTCTAATAAATCAACTAAAACAACCTTATAATCCCTAGATAATAGATTTAAAAATGGTACCCAGCTTGCAGTTGACATCATTATTCCGTTTAAAAATACTATTGCTTCTCCTTCTCCATGTATCTCATAATACATTTTCTTGTTGTCTATTACTTCATATGGCATCGTATCATCTCCTATTCAAGTCCAACAAAGTCTGATATTTTTTCAAATCTTGGCATCTTTTCATCCCAAACTGCCTTCATAAAATACATCTTTTCAATACCGTTTCTTCTATCGCTGGTATATGTTATTCCCTTTGCTATTCCCTGATTCCAATCCTTTATTGTTTCCATAGCCTTAATATATCCTTCCCATGATAGGTCATTTCCTGCTCTCTTTAATCCTTCAACAAATACTTCTGCTGCAACCCAACCAGCTACACCAAAGGCATTTGGAGTTTCACTTGGGAAGTATTTCTTATATGTTTCTATATATTTCTTTGCCGCTTCATTATTAGGATCTGTTATGTCAGGAACCCAAGCTGTAACAATTACTCCATTTGCAGCATCCTTAGCTAAGTTTAGCATTGTCAAATCTGCATTTATATATGATGTCATAAATTGAGATTTAAATCCCTGCTTCTTAGCTTCAAGTAATATTCCTGGAACTGCCTTTTGATAACCAACTACAATAGTAACATCAGGCTTTACAGCAGCTGCCTTTTGAATATGTGCAGAGAAATCTAAGTCTTGTGTATTAAATGGTACCTCTGCCTTTAATACATCTTCTTTTCCCATCTTCTTTAATTGGTCTTTAGCACCTTGTAACTCTTCTTTACCTGCATCATCATTACCATATACTATTGCTATTGAATTTGCCTTTAGATTGTCTATTGCATATTTAACAAGTAGTCCACCCTCAAATGTATAGTTTGGTTGTACTGGGAAGTAATTTGCTCTAACTTTAGAAAATGCACTAACTCCTGTTCCTTGATAAACTGCTGGAATTCCCTTTTCTTTTAAATAATCTAAAGTTCCTAAACATCCCGGAGTTCCAAGTTGACCAACAATTGCAAAAACCTTATCATTTTCAACTAATTCTTCTGCCTTTTGAAGTGCTAAATCTGGCTTAAATTGGTCATCCTTTGCAATAAGCTCAATTTTGTTGCCATTAACCCCACCTTCTTCGTTAATCATGTTAAAATATGCCTGCATTCCATGAAGCATTGGTACACCAACTATGGCAATAGGTCCAGATGTAGGTCCAATTGTTCCTACTTTTATCTTATTGTCCTCTACCCCCTGAGCCATAGTTGTTTTTGTTTGCTTACCACATCCTGCTAACAAAGATATGGATAAAACAGCTGTTAAAGCAATTGATAAGAATTTTTTCATGGTTTAATCCCCCTTTATTTTAATTTAATTATGCACCTAAATAAGATTTTTTGATTGACTCATCATTTAACAAATCTTGACTTATTCCTGATGTTACAACCTGTCCAAGCTCTAATACATAACTATAGTCAGATATTTTTAATGCTTGGTTGGCATTTTGTTCAATTAACAAAACTGTGGTTCCCTCTTTATTGATATCCTTTATGATTTTAAATATCTCGCTAACTATAATTGGTGCAAGCCCAAGGGAAGGTTCATCTAACATTAAAAGCTTTGGTTTTGACATAAGTGCCCTTCCTATTGCAAGCATCTGTTGTTCTCCTCCACTTAAAGTTCCCGCAACTTGTTTACTTCTTTCCTTTAACTTTGGGAAAAAACTATATACTCTATTAAACTCATCATTTAAATTAATCTTTGATTTTCTCAAAACATATGCCCCTATTTTTAAATTCTCCTCAACTGTAAGCTCTGGGAAAATACGTCTTCCCTCAGGGCAATGGCTTATTCCTAATGAAACTACCTTTTCAGTTGAAAGATTTGTAATATCCTTTTCATCAAAAATTATCTGTCCTTCCTTATCTTCAACCAAACCTGAAATAGCCTTTAGGAGGCTTGTTTTACCTGCTCCATTTGAACCTAATATACTTACAATCTTTCCTTTTTTTATATCTATATCAACCCCCTTTAATGCATTTACATATCCATAGTTTACCTTTAAGTTTTTTATTGTAAGCATCTTCATCCCCCTATCCTAAATATGCTTCTATTACTTGTTGATTAGATTTAATTTCATCTGGGGTACCTTCTGCAATCTTCTTACCGAAATTCAAAACAACAACTCTGTCACAAATATTCATAACAAATGGCATATGGTGTTCTATTACTATAATTGTTAAATTAAATTTTTCTTTAAGTTCTTTAATTTTCTCAGCTAAATCTATTGTTTCTGTATCATTCATTCCTGCAGCAGGTTCATCTAATATAAGTATCTTTGGATTTGAAACCAGTGCCCTTGCAAGCTCAACCTTCTTTTGAATTCCATAGGGCAGATTTATTGGGTAGCAGTATGCATAACCATCTATTCCTAAAGTTTTTAATATCTCAAGTGCCCTCATTTTTGCATCATTTTCTTTTTGTTTTACCTTTTTGGTTAAAAGCAAACTTGAAAAAATATTATAAGTAAGCAATCTATGTTGTCCCACAAGGAGATTATCAATTACAGTCATATGTTTAAAGAGCTCAACATTTTGAAAGGTTCTAACTATGCCTTTGTTTATAACATCCTGGGATTTTAGACTGTTTGCCTCCTCTCCATCAATAAGTATGTATATATGGGACATATATATATGGGACATATAAGTAGTGTTACAAACCAATGAATAACATCCCCCTTTAAAGGAAATACTAATTTTAAAATAGACTTTGAAAGGAGATGTTGTCTTATGCCAAGATTAGCAAGGCAAAAGAAGGAAGACGCCATTTTTCATGTAATGGCAAGAAGCATTAGCGAAGTTGATTTATTTAAGGATGATGAGGATAAGCTCAACTATTTAGCTCTGGTTAAAAAATATCAAAAGACCTATGAATTTAGAGTATATGGCTACTGCCTTATGGATAATCATCTTCATTTAATAATAGATGCCAACGGAGCAGATATTTCAAGGATTATGCACAGCATAAACTTCTCCTATGCACAATATTTCAATCACAGACATAAAAGACATGGACATCTATTTCAAGACAGATTTAAAAGCAAAATGGTAAAGAGT
>NZ_AZQP01000056.1 GCF_000601455.1 Fervidicella metallireducens AeB | reverse complement strand
CCTAAAATACATCACTATTTTGTTTTATTTTTCCGCATATTCAAAAATTATATACAAATTAATCCTAAGACCTCAAACCAAAATTAAAGAAGTAAACAAAAGGTGCCAGGCACCTTTTGTTTACTTCTTATATTCTGCTTACTATTCCCTTAACTAATGACTTAAATTTATCCTTAACTTTTTCTGAGGTTTCCATAACTTCCTGATGATTAAGTGGTTGCTCCAGTATTCCTGCTGCCATGTTAGTAATGCAGGATATTCCTAGAACTTTCATTCCACTATGGTTTGCTACTATGACCTCTGGAACTGTAGACATACCTACAGCATCGGCACCAAGTATTCTACACATTCTTATTTCTGCAGGTGTTTCATAACTTGGTCCAGTCATCATTATGTAAACACCTTCAACAACATCGATTTCCTTTTCCTCTGCTACTTTTTTTGCAATTTCAATTAAATCACTGCAATATGGTTTTGACATATCTGGAAATCTAGGTCCGAACTCATCTAAGTTTCTACCTATTAGAGGGTTAGTTCCTGAAAAGTTAATATGATCCTTAATAATCATTAAGTCTCCAGGTTTAAAGCCAGTATTTACCCCTCCAGCTGCATTGGTAACAATAAGGTTCTTTATTCCAAGCATGTGCAATATTCTTATTGGGAAAGTAACCTCCCTCATTGCATAGCCTTCATAAAAATGGAATCTCCCCTGCATCATTAAAACTGTTTTACCTTCTAACTTACCGTATACAAACTGCCCTGCATGACCTGCTACAGTAGAAACAGGGAAATTAGGTATATCGCTATATTTAATTACTACCTTTTCTTCAACCTCGTCTGCAATTGAACCTAAGCCTGAGCCTAAAATAAGTCCTACCTCAGGAATATCATTAATTTTTGATTTAATATATTCTAAAGCATCCTTCATCATTATCATTTCCTTTAACATTTGCATATCCTCCTATAGTATTTCCTTTGCAAAGCTGGTTCCTTCGATATCGTTTTCTATTCCTAATAATTCACCAATTGTTTTTCCTATATCAGAAAAAGATGTTCTTGTTCCTAAATTTATACCAGGCTTAATCATTTTACCATATACTAATATAGGAATGTATTCCCTTGAATGATCTGTACTTTCAGTTGTAGGGTCACACCCATGATCTGCAGTTATTATTAACAGTTCATCATCTCTAAGATTTTCAATTATCTCTGGTACCCTGTTATCAAATTCTTCTAAAGCCTTAGCATATCCAGCTATATCATTTCTGTGACCATATTGCATATCAAAATCAACCAAGTTTGTAAAAATAAGTCCTTTTGAATTTTCCTTCATAAACTCAAGGGTCTTATCTACACCATCCATATTATTTTTTGTATGCACTGCCTTTGTAATTCCATATCCTCCATAAATGTCTTCTATCTTACCAACAGCACAAACATCTAAACCATTATCAGCTATGTAGTTTAATATTGTTTTTTTAAATGGTTTTCTTGAAAAATCTTTTCTGTTAGATGTTCTCTTATATTCTCCACTCTTACCAATAAAAGGTCTTGCTATAACTCTTCCAACTCCATGTTCTCCTACCAGTATTTCTCTGGCTGTCTCACACATCTCATAGAGTTTATCTAAGGAAATAACCTCCTCGTGGGCAGCTATCTGAAATACACTGTCAGCTGATGTATATACTATTGGATATCCAGTTTTTACATGCTCATCCCCTAATTCTTCTATTATGGCTGTACCTGATGCTGGTTTATTTCCAAGTGTTTTTCTTCCAATTCTCTTTTCAAATTCCTTTATTACTTCGTCAGGAAATCCATCAGGATAAGTCGGAAAAGGCGTCTCAAGGATAAGACCTGCTATTTCCCAGTGTCCTGTTGTTGTATCTTTTCCCTTTGATTTTTCCAATGATCTACCATAACAACCTAATGGATTGCTAACTGGATTAAACCCCTCTATCCCATCAATATTACCCAAACCTAATTTCTGCATATTCTTTAAGTTAAGTCCGCCTAAATGTTTGGATATGTTCCCCATAGTATTACTGCCACTATCACCATATAGTTCAGCGTCAGGAAGCTCTCCAATTCCTACACTATCAAGTACAATCAAAGTAACCCTGTTAATCATTGTTTCATCCCCTTTTACATAAAAGTATATAATTTTGATATCTTTATATATTTTTAGAATATTATTATATCTTAAAAACAAAAAAATAAAAAGGGCATTATGCCCTTGGATGCGACTTTTTATAAACATCACTTATTCTATTTTTCACCATTTCAGCATATATCTGCGTTGTTGATAAATCAGAATGCCCTAGCATCTGCTGAACAGATTTTAAATCAGCTCCATTTTCAATTAAATGCGCAGCAAAGGAATGCCGTAAAGTGTGGGGAGTTATTTCTTTTTCAATACCTGCTAAAGCTGCATAGTTTTTAACTATTTTCCAAAATCCCTGCCTTGTAATCCTCTCACCATGGAAATTTAAAAATAAAGCTCTTTCATCTCTATTTTTTAAGAATTTTTTTCTGAATTCCTTCAGATAAACATTTAAAGATTCCAATGCTATTCTACCAATAGGTATAATTCTCTCTTTATTTCCATTACACTTAATATACCCTAATTCCAAATTCACATCCTCAACATTTAATGAAACTAGCTCAGTCACCCTGATACCAGTTGCATACAACACCTCAAGCATAGCTTTGTCCCTGGCTCCCTTTGCATCTATACTCTTTGGAAGTGCCAAAATTTTTTCAACTTCTTCAATAGATAGAATCTGAGGAGTCTTTTTCTCAATTTTAGGTGTTTCTAAATTTAAAGTAGGATCATTTACAATTATGCGATTTCTGATTAAAACATGATAAAATGATCTGACTGAGGCCAAACTTCTTGATATTGAAGATGTCGCTTTTCCCTGTTTCTGCAAATATAATATATAGGCAATGATATTAGTTCGTTTGACGTTCTTAAAATCAAGATTGTTTTCAGATAAGTAAGTCAGAAACTGTTTAATATCTCTAGTGTAGGATTCAATTGTATTTTTACTTAAATTTTTATTGGACGTCAAATTCCCAATAAAGTCACCTATTACCTTATCCATTTAAAAAATCCCCTTCACGTCAATCTTAAATTTATATATTCAACAAAAAAACAAATAATCCTTCATTCAGATGTCAAAAATTAATATTTTATATAATAATTTAAAGATAATAGAAAATATACTCTTTTGCCTATTTACATTTATCATGACAAATGTACTGTTTCCCTCTAGAAGTTCATCCTTTATAAAAAAGATATTACTTACCAAAATGTTAAATAAATATGGTAATAAAACTCCAAATAAAAACAGAATAAAAAATATCTTAAAATAAAGACATATCCCTTTCTTATTTGTTCTCATGCCAACACCCCATCAGTGAATAGTCATATAAGTTGAAAGACTTTTTAATAAAAAAGGAGAAATATATGCCTCAACAAAGCTACCTATACACATTAGTAGAAAAAGAGAAAATATTGTAAAGGAATATGAAGCCATGTTATTTTTTAGACTGTTTCTAAAACTGCTTCCATATCTTCTTCTATAAATACCAAGGGAAAAGCCTATACTTGATACTGAAATAGCTAAAAAACATGGCAGATAAATAATGTTTTGCGGAATCAGCGCTATAAAAGTTAACAATACCCCTTTCCATCCTAATCCCTGGATTAAAAAGGATATGGTAAATCCCAAAATAAACCCTTTAAAAGATGATATGATCAAAGTGAATGGTATACCTATTATAGTAATACCTAAAAGCCAAATCATCAATACTGAAAAAGCATTACTCCTTATAGCATGAAAAAACATGCTGGTGTTATTGATGCTTTCTTTGTCTATAATCTGAAAAAAATTATTTAAATAAGCCAAAAGATCCTGCTTCTGAGTATAATCTAATGCCTTTAGAGTAAAAGCCCCTGCAGCTAATCCAGTTGCAAAAAACAAAGTTACAATAAAATAAAGCCCAATGTTATATTTTACACTTTTAGATATACTCTGACTAAATGAATTAATCATAATACCCCTCCCCTTCTCATTGGTTTTTCATTAATCTATATGAATAGAGAAGGGAAATTATGAAATTAAAAAAATTTTTTAGCCATAAAAATACCTACTATAGATTTTGCATCTTTTATTTTTCCTTCATAAATCATATTTACAGCCTCTTCATATAAAATTGTTTCAACTTCAACAAATTCATCTTCATCAGTGTTTATCTTTCCTTCAACCATTTCATTACAAAAATATAAATACAGTTTTTCGTTACAATAACCTGGTGATGGATAAATTGTATGCATATGATAAAGTTTCAGTGGTTTAAAACCCGTTTCTTCCTCAAGCTCTCTAATGGCACAGTCTTCAGGTTTTTCATCTTTTTCAAGTTTACCTGCAGGAAGCTCAAATAAAATCTCATCAAATGGTTTTCTATATTGTTTAACCATCAATATTTCTTTTTTTTCATTTACTGCCAGTATGCAGACTCCCCCATTATGCTCAACCAATTCCCTGTATGAAGTCAAATCATCACCAATTTTGACCTTATCTTTTTTTACATTTATAACTTTTCCTTTAAAAATTACTTCTGTTTCTATTGTTTCTTCTCTATAAATCAATTTTTCACCACCTAACACATATTTTAAAGTAAATTGCATATTAATATAATACATAAATTTGGTAAATATAACAATACAAAGGAGTGTTATTATGAAAACAAATACAAATAACAAATCATTAATTTTATATGGAAAGATAAATGATGTTTTAGATTATTTAAAGGAATGTGAAAAAGAATACACCTATATGTATGAATTAATAAAGAGTTTTGAATCCCCTGCTTATAAAAAGACTAACTTAAATTAATGCAAACTCAGATGCAGCTCCACAATTTTCAAAGTATGCAGGATCATCATCATATCTTCTCCCCATAGAAACTCCATTTACTTTATAATATGCCATAGCTTCCCTTACACAAGAATTATTTATATATCTCACATGGTGTTTTAAAAAAATATCATGTGTTTTTATTTGTTTTGAAATTATCTCCCCTCCTATGGAGCTATATAAAGGAAAATATACGGGAAAATTTATGCACTTTAAAAAAGCTATGCTCTGTAAACTTATCCCATAATGTCTATCTCTCTTGTCAGCAAAACTGACTCTTGGTATAACAATCGGAACATTTCCCATTAAATTAACAGCATAAGCGGCAAAAACCAGTTCCAAAGATGAAAAACCGTAAAAGGTAGATGTTCCTGCTATACCTGGGCCACATGAGATAATTACGTAATCACTTCTTAAAATTTTAAAAGCAAAAATAATTGCAGTAAATATGTTTACTGATTCATAATCACCACCATAACATTCTCCACAGGTTATAACGTTATCAATTATCTTTTTTTCCTTTAATTCAGATAATGTATTGGAAAATTTTGCTTCTAAAGACCCTCCATAGCAATATATAAAACTTATTTTACAATCTGATTGCTTATATTTTAATACACATGCACCAGGTGCTATCATACTATGAAGTTTTGCAATCAATATTTTTTTACTGGACAAATCAACTGGAGAATCAAAATATTTTTTAAAAATATCCACCTCCTCGATTGTTTTTACTTTAAACTGATATGGTGTATATTTCATCTTTATAATATGCCCTGAACTTTTATTGAAATCAACATCATTATTTTTATTTGAAAGGTTATAATAAACAAAATGATAGCCTCCCGTTCCAAGAGACATTCTAAGGGCAATTGTATTCAAAACCACTCTATCACCTGTTCTACAGATTCCTGTATGGTTTATATAATTTAGTGCCACCTCACATTTTTCATTAACTTCAACTTCTAAAAATTGAACTCCATCTCTTTGAAGAATTATATTTTTAACTACACCCTGTTCAAGATTTAACATGATTACTTCCCTGTCTTTCCGTTAAAATTCTATCTACAAAATTTAGCATATTAAATCTCTGTATCAACTTTGTGTAAGAATATCTATCAAAATAAACTTCTAACAGTAATAAAGCAAACAGTATAAACAATAATTTAATAAATTCTAATGAGAAAACTTCCACAATTATCATTCCTATAATAAATCCTAACAAGTTAGAACCACTATCACCTAACATACAATAACCAAATGCATCAAAATAATAATAAACCATGAGTATTCCAATAGACACAACGTAAACATTATGGTTCCACTGAAAGGATTTGTAACTTAAAAAAAGTACAAAAACAAAATACAACTTTAAACATCTACCTGGTCTTAAATCAAAGACATTAAACAGATTAGAAAACAAAGCAACTATCAAACCCTTTAAAAGCCAATATTCTTCTTTAAAAATAAAGTATATATATGAAGCTATAATTATAATCCCAAAAGCCTTTATTATTCCTGTTGAAAAATTCCTTTTTAATAGAAGTTTAAAATTATTTTTTAGACCTTTAACTTCCTTTTTTCCAAACAAATCGTCGATTATACCAACAATATAAACACACAAAAGAGCTATAATAAAAAAAATAATTTAAAGAAAGATATATTATTTAATAAATAAGAAACGAACAATGATATTACAATACTGGTAAAAATAATAGTTCCTCCTGAATATGGAAGCTTAATATTTCTATAATTCATTTTTGTAAGATTAAATTTTTTAAATAAATAATTAGTTATAAAGATTGCCGGCAAGGTTATTACTGCTGAAATTATAAACTCCATGGAAACACTTCCTTATTTTAGAGTAAACCTTAAAACATCCATAAATTGTATCCCCCTGTGAATGAAACCAAATAAAGTTTTACCAGTTATTCTATGTGAAAATTTTGAATTTACAACTAATATTTTCCTCCTTTGATACAACAGATTAAGTGTTAAGGAAATTTCAAATGCAAATCTATCATCAAGGTCTTCCTTTATATTTTGTAATAACTCCCTTTTTATGAGCCTTATACCACTTAACGTCCAATCGATTTCAAAACCGGTTCTTTTTTTTACTATATATTTTGCAAAATTTCTTAAAAATCCAAAACCTCCACCTTTTATCACAGGATAAAATATGACGCAATCGTACTTATCAAGATAGTTGTTTATTTCATTTAATTCTTCTGAAATTCCATAAACATCTCCATCTACTAAAAAGACAAAATCACCTTTAGCATAGTCAAGGGCACGTTTTATTGAATATCCCTTTCCCATGTTTTTATTATTTTTTAAACATATAACATCCATGTATTTTTTTATCATTTCAAAGGTCTTATCCTTGGAACCATCATCAACAACAATTATCCTGTAATTACCAAACATTTTGATTTCATTGATTAAAGCATCTATGTTTTTCTCTTCATTGTATGCAGGAATTATGATATCAATTTTCATTTAAATACACCTGCTGTTATGGTAAACAAAAATCCTAGATACAAAGCAATAATAAAGGCTATCCAGACATAACTGAACTTAACATAATCTCTATTTACAAAGCTATTTTTTATGTCCGTTATCAGATGACTATAAAGAATTCTAATAAGAAGATAGCTTGATGCTCCACTTCTTCCTTTTTCAATAAATTCTTCAACACTTGTATGAAAACCAATAGTATAGATATGCATAACCTTTTGTTTTATACAATATAATAAAGCAGCATCCTCAGATGTACCTATACAGCTTATATAACCTTTATTTTTTAGTTCAGGTATCTTATCATCACTTGGGCATAAACCACTTAAATAACAATGAAGAAGAAAATTATCGCATTTTTCAATTGCCTTTAGACTTACGCTATCCATATCTCCAACAATTACGTCAGGCTTTATACCATGTTTCAGTGCTATGTCTGCTCCACCATCAACTGCTATAATCGTAGGGTTGTAGCTTTTTATGATATTTTTTGCAATAAGTAAATCTTCCCGTGTGTATCTACATCTGGAAAAAATTATAACTCTTTCTGATAGATTAAGTACCTTACCAGATAATTTAATATTATTTAATAATTCCTTTTCTCTTGACATGTAATGAACTGTATTTCTTAAAAAGTCATTGTATAGACATTTAATATCTTTAAATTCAGGAACACATTCCTTGTATAAAATATTTTTGTAAAACATATAACCTTTATATATTTTAACTTCACCTTCATCTTCAAAGTCTTCAAAGTAAAGCTTTGGCATAAATATAATATCTATGCCACTATCAATTAAAAGGCAGAGTCCACTGCTCCTATAAATCTGATCTACACAATTTATTATTTTTCTTATCTTTTTGTTTAAAATCATATATGCGGTAGCATAATCTATCATTTCCTGAGATATCAATATGTTGTCTGTTTTTTTAAAATCTTTTATTCCCTTAGTTAATTTCAGTTTTTTATATTGAACAAACATCCTATACACCTCATAGTTATTTTGCCTTTTTTTAGAAAAATTAAACATATTTATAAAAATATTGATTATTGTTTTTATATGCTTTTTTATCCTCTTATCACCTAGTATTTATCATTAAAAATTACACAGAATATTAGTACAATAGCAAAAGGAGGTCGATGCTATGAGCAGTAGAAATCAAACATTAGTTCCTGAAGCTAAAGGTGCTTTAAATAAATTTAAAAATGAGGTTGCTGAAGAAATAGGATTACACAACTATGATGAGATAGATAAAGGAGAGCTGCCATCAAGAGCAAATGGATATGTTGGTGGTTTAATGGTAAGGAAAATGGTTGAATCATATGAAAAGAAATTTAGCAAATAAATAGGCGGTGGGTTTTCACCGCCCTAATTTATTTAAATTTTTAAAAACAAAAATCCCTCTATTTGAAGATTTTAAACTACCATCAAATAAAAGGATTATTATACATTAAATTCATATCAAAATATTACTTTACTGTCTAGAAAATGTTAACCTAACTTATGTTTAAGTCTTAGCTTATCAGCAACCATAGCTATAAACTCACTGTTTGTTGGCTTACCTTTGTCGTTAAACCCTTGATTTTACAGTGTTTTAGAAATGTGCAAAACAGAGATTTCAAAGTTATTTATAGGTGTATATTCTGTATGTTTGTTGGTCTATTTGTTATAGTTATACTATCACATTTTTTCATTTATGCAAACTAGATAAATAAAAGCCTTTCTCCTGATAGCTCTTACACTACAAAGGAAAAAGGCTTCTACCTAAAATTTCATTTAATACAGTTGGTACATTTATAAAATATACTTTTTAGTTTGCGACTAGTATTTCCCATGGAGATTTTATGTTTTTAAATTCCTCTATTTTATTGTTAAATACTCTACATATCTTTCCATTTTTCCAATCAGAAAGATATACACTATCTCCTTCTACATTCATATCTTGAATTACCATTTGTTGATTACTAAATTCAAGTTCATCAACAATTTTATTTTTTATGGGGTCGAAAACTGTTATTCTATCAGCATACTTTTGGGATACTTCCCCATCACCATGAGCAATATATATTAAGTCATCTTTTGGATTTATCTTTATCTTATTGGGTGAAGGATACTTCATTTTAAATACATTTATTTTATTACTTTTTAAATCAATACAATATAAGTCGCTATTATGTTCTTTTTTGATAAAGGTTGTACCGTAGATTTTTCCATCATTGTATACCATACTTGTCAACGGGTATTTTAGAGGTATTGACTTTTTAACTTTTTTTTGCTTTAAATCAATAACATCAATGAAAGCTTTAGGATTTATAGGGTCATTATCAAACCCACTTGTTATCAACTCATTTTTATCCGTGAAAGTCATATCACTTCTTATATATTTATTGTAGGGTATAATACTTTCTTGAATGTCTTTTTCTGTATCTATAACTGTTATACAGTTTTCATTTGCTTTTGTTATGTTTCTTGTTTGTGATAGATACATTTTATTATCATATGGATTATATCTTAAAAAATCAAGTAATCCGTATTTAAGAGGAATTTCTTTTTTTATTTTATCTCCCTCAATAACAACAACTTTATTATATGCCATTTCTCCATCTTGAATGGCATATAATTTACCATTTTTCGCTAATTCCATATCAGCTAACCAAGGTATATCTATTTTTTTGAGAATGTTTTGCTTCTCATCTAACATTATTATCTGATTTTGACTTCGTACATAATATTTAGTTCCTATAACATCATTATCTTGAGTCAGGGAACACCCAGTTAGTGATAGCAATTGAAGGATTACAAATAGTGTTACTAAAAAAACTTTTATAAGTTTATAAGATTTTAATCTATGTTTCATTATTAGTCACTCCATGCAAATCGTTTTGTTACTGAACTATTTTGAACAGAAATATCATCCGGTAAGCAGAATGTGCCTTGATTATTATCAATTTCTAAATAGTTAACTGTGTAATATTCACCACCGACTGGTATTGTTGTAGTAGTTTTTCCCTTTGTTCCTTGTTCCCAAGATTTCCATGCCACTAAACTGCAATACATGTAATTTATACTGCTTTTATTTGCATTTTGTATGCTATAAGGTATCTGTTTTGAAAGTAAAGTTCTTGCATACGTTACAACATCGCCATTTCCGCTTATGTATTTATATGTTGTTATACCAATCGCTTCATCATAACCATGCATTTTAGTCCATGTTTGTCTTGTCATTCCTTGAGAAGGAGTTGCTGTTATAAAATTATCATAATATTTGTCATATAAACCAGCATGTCTCCAATAACCATATGTGCAGTAGCCATCATGGACTAATATCATATCTCCACTTGCAAAATATGTATGTGATATATTATTAGTACCTGTAGGAGCATTTGGTGATAAATCACGGGTACTTATACCACTTTTGTCACTTGATTTCATATCATAATCTATCTTTGCTATTTCTTGTTGTATTGCTTGACGTTCTTGCTCATTAGCTGGTTCGTCTATTTTTTCCAATAGGTGAAAATCTACCATGGTATTTTCATTTTGCTGATAATACTCATTCATACGTTTATTGATTTCTGCTTCTTCAATCTGTGTTAGAGATTTTTCATTCTCACTTGCATACACATAGTTGTTAAGATTACAACTTGAGATTAAAGATATGGCGCATATTATAGAAGCAATAATTTTTTTCATTTATAAGCCCCCTTATTTACAAAAATATTTTTTAACTCAATTGTGAATATTTTAACTTATTATCCTATATGTGCCGGCACAATACATATATTAAATAGAATTTTTTAAAACGTCAATCCATTATCAGTTAAATTTAACATGTAAATTATCCCATATAGCTTTTACATCAACCCATTTATATCCCCCCCACGACAAAGTATACTCACTGGATAATACCATAGTACCTTTTAACCACATTACTAAATATACAACCCTTTGTTGTATTGAGTGACTTAATCAGTCTTATAAAATCATTATCTGATATAAATTCCTTTGGCTTTCTTTCAGTTTTAACGAATTCAACTTTTTTCACAGTGTTTGTCTTTATCATTTTGGTGTCAAATAAAAAGTTGTAAAAAACCTTAATGTTCCTTATGTAGTTATTGATTGTAGCAGGTGAAATTTTCTTCCCTAAATCTCCCCTATTTGATGGCTTATTGATTTGCCTTGTAGTATCATCCGCAGTAATCGTGTATTTACCTCGCTCCTTTAGATATAAAACATATTGCCTTACAATTTTGTCATTAACCTTTGTAGCACATTCAATCTGTAATTCATCATAAAGGTATCTGGCAAAAAGTTTTAAAGTTGCTTCATAAGAAGCCATGGTTTTTCGAGATAAATCTTTACTCTCGCAGTAGTCCATAAAATCATCAATCTGCATATCAAATTTAGTTAACTTCATAAAAAAATCCTCCTAAATGTATGATGTTATATACCACCTACAAATAAAAGGATTTGTTGCACTGCTTTTAAAAAGTTTGTTGCACCAACTAATTCTTTTTGTGATTTTGACAAAAAGCGAACCGTGTGCAAACCGTTGATTTCACTGGCTTAACCTAACTTCTGTTTAAGTCTTAGCTTATCGGCAACCATAGCGATGAATTCGCTGTTTGTTGGTTTACCCTTATCGTTGTGAATTGTATATCCAAAAATTCTATTAATGGTTTCAACCTGTCCCCTTGCCCAGGCAACTTCAATAGCATGTCTTATTGCTCTCTCAACTCTACTTGCTGTTGTATTATATTTCTTAGCTATTGATGGATATAATTCCTTTGTTACAGCACTCAATAATTCAACATCGTTTACAACCATTTGAATAGCTTCTCTTAGATATAAATAACCTTTAATATGAGCAGGAACACCTATTTCATGTATTATACTTGTTATTTCAGCCTCAAGGGAATTTGATTTATTAAAAGTAGGTTGTTCTTGGACAATAAGTGTATTCCTTCTAACCTCATTAACACCTTGGCTTGATGAAAACATTTGTCTTATTCTCTTGATAAATATCTCCATGTCAAAGGGCTTCACAACATAGTATTCAGCACCTAAATTAATAGCTCTCTGGGTAATTTTATCCTGACCTACTGCAGATAGGACGATTACTTTAGGCATAGGTATATCTGTCATTGAATTTATTTTTTCTAATACTCCAAGTCCATCAAGATGAGGCATAATAATATCAAGAACGAGTACATGTGGCTGATAATTTGAAACTAATTTTACAGCTTCAATCCCGTCCTTGGCAACACCCACAACCTCAAAATCACTCTGTCCACTTAAATATTCACTTAGGATACTGGAAAATTCTTTATTGTCATCGGCAATGACTATTCTAATTTTTTCGTTTTCCATTAATTAACCTCCCCT
>NZ_AZQP01000055.1 GCF_000601455.1 Fervidicella metallireducens AeB | reverse complement strand
ATTTTGTAGAGAAAGAAAAAAGGATTCTTACGAATCCTTTGTGGAGCCGGCTATAGGACTTGAACCTACAACCTACTGATTACAAGTCAGTTGCTCTGCCAATTGAGCTAAGCCGGCATATGGCGACCTAGAAGGGGCTCGAACCCTCGACCTCCGGCGTGACAGGCCGGCACTCTAACCAACTGAGCTACTAGGCCATTGGTGGGCACAACAGGGATCGAACCTGTGACCCTCTGCTTGTAAGGCAGATGCTCTCCCAGCTGAGCTATGCGCCCTTATGGTGACCCCTAGGGGAATCGAACCCCTGTTACCACCGTGAAAGGGTGGTGTCTTGACCGCTTGACCAAGGGGCCATACAGTGTTTGTGTTGTTACACACCTGACACTTATATATAATACAAGAAAGTTCGTCATAAATCAACACTTTTTTTATGATTTTTAAAAGGAGTTTTTTCCTCAAAATCCGAAAATGAACTGGATCTAAATGTATACAACAGCTAGACATTATAAATCCCCTTAGACATTTCTAAGGGGATCTTTTTTTACATTTTATTTATTACTATTGTTTGATTTCTATTTGGTCCAACGGAAACTATTGAAACCCTTACTCCTGTATATTCTTCTATCATTCTTATATATTTCTGAGCATTTACATGAAGATCATCAAATGATTTTGCATTTTGAACTGAATCATCCCATCCATCAAATTCTTCATATACAGGCTTACATCTTGCCAGATCCTCAAGGGAAGCTGGGAAATAATCTATTACCTTTCCATCTAATTCATAGCCTGTGCACACTTTAATTTTATCGATTCCAGCAAGGGTATCTATTTTTGTAATAGTAAAGCTAGTAAGACCAGATATTCTTGCTGAATATTTTAAAATCACAAGGTCCAGCCATCCGCATCTTCTTGCCCTTCCTGTTGTAGTTCCATATTCAAAACCCTTTTCTCTTATATAATCTCCCATCTCATCAAAAAGCTCTGTTGGGAATGGGCCTTTACCTACCCTTGTTGTATATGCTTTAGCTACACCAACAGCATTTGTTATCATAGTTGGTCCTACTCCTGCTCCAATGCAAACCCCACCTGAAATTGGATGTGATGAAGTAACAAATGGATATGTTCCATAGTCAATGTCCAGTAATGTTCCCTGTGCTCCTTCAAATAAAACCTTCTTTTGTGATTTTATAGCGTCATATAGAACAACTGAAGCATCTTTAACATAATCCTTTATCATTTCAGCATACTTCATATAGTCATTATATATTTCATCGTAATTAAAGGCTTCTTCGTTATATAGCTCCTTAACAATCTTGTTTTTTATATTTATATTTGTTTTTAACTTTTCTGCAAAAACTTCAGGATGCAGAAGGTCACAGACTCTTATTCCTGTTCTTTCATGCTTATCTGTATAACATGGACCTATACCCTTACCTGTTGTTCCAATATCCTCTTTACCTCTGCTCTTTTCAGAAAGAGCATCAATTACTTTATGGTATGGCATTATTAAATGACATCTATCGCTAATAACCAACTTCTTTGGATCAACTATTATTCCTTCTTTTCTGAGATATTCAATTTCTTCAAATAGAGCCTTTGGATCTATTACAACTCCATTACCTATAACACATTGAGTATTATCACAAATTATACCTGAAGGAATTAAATGAAGCTTATATTTCTTCTCTCCAACTTCTACTGTATGCCCAGCATTGTTTCCACCTTGATATCTTACAACAACATCAGCACCCTCTGCTAAAAAGTCTGTAATCTTACCCTTTCCTTCATCTCCCCATTGAGCTCCAATAACTACAACTCCTGACATTAAAATCACCTCATAATCTTTTTAGTATTTCTCTTGCAATTATCACACCTGAAGCAGATGCCTGAGCAAGTCCTCTTGTAACCCCTGCTCCATCACCTGCTGCAAACAGGTTTTTTATCTGAGTTTCTAAAACATTAGATAGTTTTATTCTCATTGAATAGAACTTAACTTCTACACCATATAACAGGGTATGTTTCGAATATATTCCCGGTGCAATCTTATCTAATGCTTGTAACATTTCTATTATATCAGTTAAAAATCTATATGGAAGAATCAGACTTAAATCTCCTGGGGTAGCATCAACCAAGGTTGGAGTTACTAAGCCCCTTCTCAGTCTTTCTTCAGTTGTACGTCTACCTTCAAGTAAGTCTCCAAGCCTTTGAACAGTAACCCCATCACCAAGCATGTTGGAAAGACTTGCAATATATTTACCATATTCTATTGGTGAATCAAAAGGTTTTGTAAAATTCTTACTTACTAAAAGGGCAAAATTTGTGTTTTCTGTTTTCTTATTTGCATAACTGTGTCCATTCACTGTCTTGATTCCGTCATTGTTCTCCACAACAACCTCACCATATGGATTCATACAGAAAGTTCTAACCCTGTCATCAAAGGATTTTGTATAATAAATAAGCTTTGACTCATATACAGCATCTGTAAGCTCCTTCATAACGATAGCTGGACATTCCACCCTGACACCAATATCAACTGGATTTGTGCTAATCTCAAGATTTAACTTTTTAACTTCACTTGAGAACCAATCAGAACCCTCTCTTCCAGGACAAACTACAAGGTAATCAGATGTGAATATTTCCCCATCATTTGTTTCAATACCCTTAATCTTTTCATCCTCAACTATCAGTTTTTTAACAGCACATAAAGTTTTAACTTCAATTCTTTCCCTTAAATAATCTTCCATTCTTCTTAAAATATTTAAGCAATTGTCTGTGCCCAAATGTCTGATTCTGGCTGGAACAAACTTTAAGTCAGCGGCTGCTGCTTTTTTCATAATAGCTTCAACCTCAGGAGTTATTTCTCCATTTATCTCCTCTGGTCCACCGAACTCCAGATATATTTTATCTATATACTCAATTAATTGCATTAATTCTGATTTGCTTACATATTCATCTAATATACCACCAAACTCTGTGGTAAGGGTTAATTTCCCATCACTAAATGCTCCAGCGCCACCCCATCCTGAAACTATGGAACAAGGATTACAATGGATACATTTATTTGTTTTTTCGCCTATTGGACATTTTCTATTTATGATACTTCGGCCTTTTTCCAGTAGTAAAATCTTTAGATCTGATTTACTTCTTATCAGCTCAAGTGCAGTAAAAATCCCTGCTGGTCCTCCTCCTACAATAATGACATCATAATTTTTCATATTATCCCCCCCTTACAAGGCTTACATAATTATAGTATCAAAGTTACCTTATTGAGTCAAATAAAAAACGAATATTTATTATTGAGTTTAGTTTTATTTTCGTCATTGTGTGAATTATATGTATTATTAACTTCAAATTTTAGAATAATTCGTATAGTTAAAGAAAACTATTTTCTTCATATACTAATCTAAATAATTAAATGGTATAATTTAATTATTTCATATACATAGGAGGTAATTATGAATATCCCAAATTTATTAACCACAATCAGGTTTATCCTTATCCCTGTATTCTTTATTATTTATTTTTCTTCTATGGATAATTCTTTTATTACTTCTATGCTTGTTTTTTTCTCTGCCGGAATTACAGATGTTTTAGACGGTTATATTGCACGAAAATATAATCTTATTACTAAATTAGGTACTGTTTTGGACCCTCTAGCTGATAAACTCATGACCCTCTCTGTTTTATTTTGTTTATCTTTAGATAAAATTATTTCTAAGTGGGTGTTTATTATATTTTTAATAAAAGAAATGTTTATGATTCTTGGTGGAATAAAACTTTTTAAATATAAAAAAGTAATATCAGCAAAATACTATGGTAAGTTAGCTACTGCATTTTTATATCTTTCAATAGCTGTTATGATTTTAGATCGTAGTATTGGTATATACATTATGTATATTTCCATATGCGTTACATTATTTGCATTTATCAATTATCTAATGACCTACATTTTTATTTCAAAAAACAAAGACATGCAATTGTAATGCATGCCTTTTTCTATTTTAAATATTTTGTTCCATTACATACAGGATATTTACTTCTATCCCATTGATGATCCATTTCAATTTGTTTATCTGTTAAATTAAAATACTTATGGCTTAAGGTACTTATTTCCCCTCCATTAATTACAGGATCATCAAAAGTTGCATCTACATGATAATACCCGTCATCTAATTTAACTATATTCCATGCATGATCTTCTCCATTTGCTGTACCTGTAATAACTTTACATTCTACACCTGCCATATTTAAAAGTTTATACATTGCAAGGGCATATCCTTCACAGACTCCAACCTTATTTACCAATATTCCATATGCCATGTGGGATTCCTTTGGTATTGTGTTTTTTATATAATTCTCATAATCGTATCTTGCACTATTAACTATATAATCATGTATTGCTTGTTCCTTTTGATAATCTGACATACCAGCCTTAATTATTTCATCAATTATTTCCTTTGCCCTTTGGTTTTCTACTGCTTTTATTTCCACTATCCTTTCCTTTGGCAGACTGTAATCTATTGATATTTCTACTTCTTGACTTGTTATAACACTTCCAAGGGTTGAAGTTCTTATTGATATTGAATAACTATCAAAATAATTTAAATCTGGATTATCCTCAGTTACCCTCTCAAAAATATTTTTAATAATCTCTGGACGTATAGGATTTTTTTCTTTTGAATTTATCTTAATACTATCTTCACAATTACTTAAACCCTCTTTTATGATATTATATATTTCTTTCTCAGTGAAAGAATAATTAACCTGTTGTGAAAGTGGACTATTATTGTAATTAATGACTAATTCTAATAACCTGCTTTTGCTACCAGGAAAATACAGTATTTTCTGTGCTGTTTTAAATTCTTTTTCTATTCCTTCTTTTTTTAATCTTACAAATGCCTTATCAAGGCTATATATATTAGCATTATAATTGTTAATTTTTAATACAACCTTAGTTCTATTTGCCTTCACTGTATTTTTTATAGCTGCATAAAACTGTTCAAAATTGCTCACCACAACATCAGCTCTACCATAGGTTAATTTTACAGTTAATATAGAGGTTTTCCCAACGGTATTTACGGTATAATTTATGGAAAGTGGTGTATGCTTCAGTGACGGATTACTTGTTATAGCCTTATTTACAGCCTGTTGTATGTTGTATGTTTTTTTGTTGTAATTACGTACCGTCAATACAAAGTTGCTCTTTTCCTTTTTAATGGATTCATTGATAATTTTATAAAAATCTCCGTAGCTGCTAACAACATTTAATGTTTTCCCAAATGCTTCAATTACATAATCCTAGGGGAAGGTATAATAACATTTACTATAAATATTAAAAGTAAAAGAGAGAGTAGTTTTCTATATCTTCTTTTGGCTGACATTTCAATCCCCCTTTGTTCTTATATTCCTTTTCTTTATTATACATTAAAATTCTTAATTTTCCATGTTGAACTTATTACCAAATCCAGTAGGATCTGAATAGTTATTTTATTCAGCATTCTATATTCCATTTCCATTGTATTATTTCTTAAAGTTAATTCTTTAAGTTTTGCTTTGAATTTCTTCAAAGGTTTCTCATGAACTCTTATTCTATATTGGCCTTTACCTCTATATAAAGAAAACCCTTAAAATTTAAGTTTCTTCATATTCATAACTTATCTATCAAACCTCCCCGGGCATCAATAGGGCCATATACTTGGTGTTTCCACACATCCTATCCGTCCCTAATATTAGATTCAAAGGTTGCCTTATCCCAACAAGATGATATTTTGTTGTTACTGTTCCTACTGTTTTTTCTGTTCTAATTCCCTCAGCATTGTATTTGAAGGAATCATTTATTCCGTTTCCTGAAATACTTGCTAGCTGGCGTCCCATTTCCCAGGTGTAGGTATATCCATTGTATGTTGTAAAGCTTGTACATCCAATTGATATTGCTGAGCTTTCAACTCTTCCAATGGTACAATGGTATCAAATATACAACAAGTGACTGCTGCTCTATCATTTAGTGAATTCGATACATTTAAGAATAATTCTCTTCATTTTTTACATTTTTTTCATTACCCCAAACTACTATCCCCTGTACTATAAAGTTGAAAGAGGATATTATAACTAATATCCCCTTCCTTCCAAACTATTGTTGACCGTCCCTATAAACATTGACCGTCCCTATAAACATATTTTACGCTTACCGAAAAATTATACAGTTGACCAAACTTTAATAAATAATAATCATAAAAATATATATCTTTAAATAAATTTATAATGTTAATAAAAATAAACATTTAGGCTTTACTAATCAGTTAGATTTTAAAAAAATCTAGAAACACAATTATTCGATTGGAAGGATGGGAGAAATTGAAAGTAAAGCCTTAAAGATTATGGTAGACGTTAAAGACGTTTTAGCGAAGATGCATAAAATCAATATGAAAAGATATATGAAAGGAAGAATTACATATGTTTAAAAAAATAATTGGTATGCTTATGGTAGGCATAATCTTAATGAGCATCACAGTATATGCATATACAGGTAAATTTGCAACTGCATATCATGGAAATGGTTATGATTATGATGCAAATCATTTTTATAGTAAATTATCTGGGATGGGATGGACAAACGTTTATAATTCTACAACTGCTTCAAATACTGTTAAAGCAGAAGATATATTAAATACTGCTGCTTCAAAAGGAGCTGATATCGTATACTATTCTACTCATGGATATAGTCCAGACAATAATCAAAAATATCATTTAAAACTGTATAGTGGTTATCAGGGCAGTGAAATAGATAGAATTTATCCTTCAGGAGCTGATGCATTGGCAGATGGATATAAAGGTTTTTATAATTATATTGGTGATGAATTCATTTCTCAAGATAGCATAAATGGATACTATACAAATTCAAAATGGAGTAGTAACCTCGAATGGATTGTATTAGCCTGCTGTAACCAATTGGAGGATAGATTGTTTGATAGTAACGATGGATGTGTAAAGTATGCAAGGACAATGTGTGGCTACCCAGAGAGATTCCATCAAATACTTGGATATCATGGGGGTGCTCCTGATGACACAGTTGATTACAAGGTGGCTGATAGATTTGGAGACCTTTGTAATGCAAATACTTTATATATTAAAGATTGTTGGAAAGATGCAAATGAATATTATAATAATGATGTATGGGCTGTAATATACCATTATGATAATAGGACAGATAAACTAAAAAGTCCAACAAGCGATACACTAGTAATGAGCAAGCCTAATATATATTTTCAATATTCAGGATCGTCTTCTTCAATTTTAAATAATTTTTCAAATTTAACAAACTTAAAATCAGGTATTGAGGTAAATGGACATGGAGGCAATCGTATTTTAGTTGAAGTAAATAATAAAGGTGTAGAAAGGTTTATTAAATCATGGCCAGAGATTAACAATAAACAGCAACTTGATAGCACGCTAATAGATAAGAACACTGCAGAGAAAGTTGTACAAAAGTATAACGATTCACCTATCAAAGAAGCAAGATTAATATATTATGGTGGAAGCCTGATGAAGTAATAGACCAATTAATACCTACATGGGAATTTAAACATAAAGGAAAGGATATCACTTTTATTAATGCATTGACAGGAGAAAAAATAAAGAATAAAAGTAATTAAATTTAAAAATAGGAAGTATATACAATAATCTCAGTGCGTTCTTTGTTATTCATTAACATATAAAATGTGGAGAGGGTTAGTGTGGAAAATTATAAAGTATTATCAAAACAATTTTTAATTTCTGTTAATATTTCTATTATCTGCATCTTGGTTGTAATAATGATAATTAAGAAATATTTCATTTGGGATAAAGTTATAGTTCCAGGATATGATGTATATAAGTTTGTGCAAACGGTAGAAAAACTTAATACAAATTATGACAAAATAAAAATTGTTGAAATAGCAATAAGTGGTGAACCTAATATAGCACAACATATGCAGATAAGGGATAATGACTATAAGTATTTACTTAATTTATCGCAAAAATACCCAAGGGTGAAAGTGACAAGTTTTATGATAAGAGGACGTTTAAGTTATAATCAGTATTATCAAATTCGAAAAATGGGAGATTTCAAAGGATTGTATAGATATTACTTAATACCAAGAAGGATTTTCGTAAACAATGCACTTAGCCCTTAATAATAAAAATATAATGATTCATAAATATTTAAATAATATACTTAAACTTCGCACATTAATTCAACTCTCAGATTTTTAAATTCTATTTCTATCAATTAGATGCGTTTCACTTCCTTACTTTCTGCCAAGATTGTCTCAACAACAATTGAAAAACTTACAAATGATGATAGAGTGAATGTATTCATCATTGATGATACTATGTTTGAGCGCAATAGCTCCAAAAAGGTGGAACTGCTGGTTATTTCAGAAGGTACTTGGCTCAGCCAAAAGCAACTTCTGTCATGCTTGAACTGATAGATCAGGCAAAATCAGCAGGCTTACCAGCATCATATGTTCTGTTTGATACTTGGTTTTGCTTTCCATCTTCAATTCTTTACTGTCCCTGTAGGGTGAAACCTCCTATTATCTACTCCTTTCTTCGCTTACATTGTGCTTGGTGCTATCAACCCCCATAGCGGACTTTCACCGCTAAGCTGTCGCCCATGCCGGGCACGCACCAAAAATAAAAGCCCTCCCTGAAAGGGAAGGACTTTTATTATAATAATATTCCTGCTATTGTTCCTGTCATACAGGTTGCAAGGGCGCCACCAATTAATGCCTTAATTCCAAGTTCAGCTATTTCACTTCTTCTCTCAGGAGCCAATCCTCCAATACCACCAATTTGAATAGCAATTGAACCTAAATTAGCAAAACCACAAAGGGCATATGTCATTATTACTATAGTCTTGTATTGAAGGCCGCCACTTTTTATAAAGTCAGCCAGTTTTGCATATGATACAAATTCATTTAGAACAATCTTTTGTCCAAGTAAGTTTCCTGCTGCCACTGCGTCCTGTGCAGGTACTCCCATTACATAAACCAATGGTGCAAATAATCTTCCCAGTATCCATTCTAAGCTAAATCCTTGTATACCAATTAATGTTCCTACCCAGCCTATAACGGAATTTACAAAGGCTATGAGTGCAACAAAGGCAATTAATATTGCTCCAACATTTAATGCAAGATGTAGCCCATCTATTGCACCATGTGCAGCTGCATCTATAATGTTTGATTTTTTATCTTCTATATCCATTTCTATCTTTCCCTTTGTTACTGGCTCTTCTGTTTCAGGGAAAATAATCTTTGATATTATAAGTCCTGCTGGAGCAGCCATGATACTTCCTGCAAGTAAATGTCCTGCATTTACCCCCATAGCAACATAACCAGCCATTACACCACCTGCAACGGTTGCCATACCTCCAACCATTATTGTAAGAAGCTCGGATTTAGTCATTGATTTAACAAATGGTTTAACTAGTAGTGGAGCCTCTGTCTGTCCTAAAAATATGTTTCCAACTGCAGATAATGTCTCAGCTCCACTTGTACCAAGAAGCCTTGCAATTCCCTTTGCTAAAAGAGAAATTATAAACTGCATAACTCCAAGATAATACAGTACACTCATAAATGCTGAAAAGAATATTATCGTTGGTAATATCTGAATAGCAAATATTACACCATTTTTTTCAGTATTAATTAAACTTCCAAATAAGAAGCCAGTACCTTCCTTTGTAAAGTCTAAAAGTTTTGTTATCACGTTGCTTAAAGCTTCAAAAACCATTCTCCCTGGAGGAAATTTTAAAATTAAAAGTGCAAATACTACCTGAAGTGCCAGTCCTATCCCAACCAGCTTCCAATTGATCTTTTTCTTGTTGTTAGAAATAGAAAATGCTATTAACAATATAACAACAAGTCCTACAATCCCCATTAGTCTTTCCAAAATAATACCTCCTAGTTTGTTTTCTATACAGCAATCTTTAAATCAATATTCATAATTTAATGATTTTTTTCAAAAAGTAACAAAAACCTTTGAAAATCAAAGGTTTTTGGCACAAATAAAGATTACCATATATTTTTTTAAAATTTTTATTATAACAATTATATATATTACATTGCTTCTGTTCTTTATGCAAGACTTTGTTTATTGTGAATTTATGGTTGATAGCTTTTTAAAACAAAGAGGCTATTTTAGCAGCAACCACTGCATCCACAGCTGCAGCTATTATTTCCATCTGTATCACCTACATACTGAATTGCACCTGAAGGACATAGATTTTGGCAGCCCCTGCATCCATGTACGCAGCCCTCTGGGTTAACAACCACTGGTCTATTTTTCCTTTGTTCATATACACCATGCTTGCATTTATTAATACAAGCACCACACTCTTTACATTGACTGTAATCAATAACCGGATACCAAGTTTTTGACATTATAAATCCCCCTTGTAAATTTATTTACATAAAAACATATGAATATAGGTTAAATAAATATCCTATTATTATTATTCCTGCTGAAACTATTGAAACAAACACATAAAGTAGCTTGCGTTTTACAACTTTGCTCAGCATTATTATTGATGGAAGAGAAAGTGCTGTTACCGCCATCATAAATGAGAGTACCGTTCCAAGTTGAACTCCCTTGCCAACTAACGCCTCTGCTATTGGAATTGTTCCAAATATGTCAGCATACATTGGAATACCTACAACTGTTGCCAGTAAAACCGCAAATGGATTCTTGCTACCAATTACATTCTCTATTACACTTTGAGGAATCCAGTTATGAATTGTAGCTCCAATACCTACACCTATTAAAATATATAACCACACTTTATTTATGATGAATTTAACCTGATCCTTTGAGTAATTTATTCTATCTTCACGAGTAAGTTCTGCAACCTCAACATCAACATCCTCGATTTCCTTTACATATCCCTCTACATATTTTTCCATATTTAATTTATCAATTAAAGTACCACCTATTACCGCAAGTATTAAACCAACAACAACATAAGCTAGAGCTATCTTTATTCCAAAGAAGGACATTAAAATCATAAGTGAACCTAGATCTACAAGTGGTGAAGATATTAAGAAAGAAAAAGTTACCCCCAGTGGAAGCCCCGCAGCTGTGAAACCTATAAATATTGGAATACTAGAGCAGCTGCAAAAAGGTGTAATTGTTCCAAGTAATGCACCTAAAATGTTGCCCTTGATTCCCTTTATATTCCCTAAAATTTTTTTTGTCCTCTCTGGTGGAAAGTAACTTTGTATATATGAAATAATAAAGATTAAAACCGAAAGCAATATGAAAATCTTTATTGTATCATAGATAAAGAAGTGTATACTTCCACCTAAGCGTTCCTTTATCGATAACCTGAATACCTTTTCTACCAATAAACGAACTAGCTCATAAAGCCATGTCATCTTCAACAACTGGTTGTTGAGAAAACCGAAAAATTGTTCTATTATATACATTTTATAACCTCCTGTGAAAATTATTATAAAGTATATTAGAAAATAATTAATTACTTACATTGTAATCATACTCCTAAATTTGTGTCATGTCAACATTATAAATGGCAGCCATATGATAATTTATACGACTGCCTCTATTTTATACATTATTCTTTTGGAAACCAATGTCTTGTTTTATTTGCAATATTAACCAGCGTCAGCATTATAGGAACCTCTGTTAAAACCCCTACAACTGTTGCAAGTGCAGCACCTGATTTTAATCCAAATAATGAAATTGCAACTGCCACTGCTAGCTCAAAGAAGTTACTTGCACCTATCATACCTGCTGGGGCTGCTATGCTATGAGGTAATTTCCACAGTTTAGCCCAGGTATAAGCAATTCCAAAAATTAAAAAGGTTTGAATAGTTAATGGAACTGCAATCAATAAAATATGGAGTGGATTATTAATTATTATTTCACCTTGGAATGAAAAAATAATTACCAATGTTAACAATAAGCCCATAATTGTAATGTTATCAAATTTTTTCAAAAATACATTGTTAAAATAATCCAATCCTTTATTTTTTATAATTCTACTTCTGGTCAAATAACCTGCTGTAAGAGGTATAACTACAAACAATACTGTTGACAATACAAGTGTTCCATATGGAACTGTTACATCACTTACCCCTAAAAGAAATGCAACTATTGGTGTAAATGCAAATAAAATTATTAAATCATTTACTGCTACCTGAACCAGTGTGTAAGCAGGATCACCCTTTGTAAGATAGCTCCAGACAAAGACCATTGCTGTACATGGAGCTGCCCCTAGTAAAACAGCACCAGAGAGATATTCTGTGGCTAGATTAACTGGAATTAATGTTTTAAATACAATCTTAAGGAAAAATGCAGCTATTAAATACATTGTGAATGGCTTTATCAACCAGTTTGTCACACAAGTTACTATTAAACCCTTTGGTTTTTTTGTGGCATTCACTATACTTGAAAAATCAATCTTTAACATCATTGGATATATCATAAGCCAAATCAATATAGCTACAGGTATGGATACGTTGTAATATTCAAATTTATTCAAGGTTTTTGGTACTATCGGCATAAATTGACCAATTAGTATCCCAACGACTATACACAATGCAACCCATATAGTCAGATACTTTTCAAAAAATCCAATTCCATTGTTTTTATTTTCCATATTTATTTTCCTCCTGAATTACAAAGAAATCTCTTTATTTTTTATTCTACTTCTTAAATCCTTGACCTTCTCTTCAATGGTTTTAGCTACCTTTATAAATTCCTCATCACTTTTTCCAGTAGGATCCTCTAATCCCCAATCCTCTGTATGTTTTGCAGGTAGATATGGACAAATTACGTTACATCCCATTTTTATAACGATATCTACCTTTGGTATATCTGAAAGCAATTTTGAATGTTGGGTTTGGTTCATATCTAAATTGTATAAATCTTTTATTATTCTCACAGCATCCTGATTTATCTGTGGTTTAGTTTCTGTTCCTGCTGAATAAGATTCGAATGTGTCTGACGCAAATAATTTTCCTAATGCTTCTGCCATCTGAGATCTACATGAATTGTGAACGCAAACAAATGCTACCTTTGGTTTCATTTTTTCATCCTCCATAATTTTATTTATTTTAGAAAGAGATTTTTCCCTCTTTTAAATCATCACAGCTTAAACCGCTGCATTTATATTTTTGTAGTCTTGCATAATCAATTTGACATTGATTTAGTTTCATTGCATGATCTTTGACTATTTCTGATATAAATGGGTATTCATTAATTAGCTTTTCATTAAACCTATAATAAACATACTTTGCTACTTTATAGTTATCTAAAATTTTTGCGTTGGTTAATTTGTTTAAATGCCTGGAAGCATTGGATTGATTTATATCCAACAAAACCTCGATTTCACATACACATAGATCTCCGTCTTTTAGTATATTAAGTATTCTTATACGTGTTTCATCGGATAGGGCTTTCATCACTTGTATCAAATCCAAAATCATCACCTCTCATATGATTATATTCAATTATAATCATATATTACATATCAATTTTTTTCAATATGTTTTTGTAAATTCTAGTTAAATTTTTTAGCCTGATTTATTGTTGTAATGTTGCTTGATTAGAAAATTCTTTATGCTATAATCAACATTATAAGATAAATATTGTATTTACTATTGTTTTCATAAATCATAAATAAATTTAAATAAAAAACTGCACCCATAACTAGTATCACTTTTTTTAAAATTATATTTATGTTGTTGAAGGAGGGATGAG
>NZ_AZQP01000054.1 GCF_000601455.1 Fervidicella metallireducens AeB | reverse complement strand
CCCATTGCATCAGTAGACATAGTTAAGACTTTGAAAAGTGTATCAGCATTGCATATTTTTAGAACTTTTCCAACTCTAAAACGACAAAAGTTTTGGGGTAGTGGATTATGGAGCAAAGGTTACTATGTTGGTACAGCAGGTTCAGTATCGGCTGAAACAATTCAAAGGTACGTTCAAAATCAGAAGTTAGTGTAATGTTAAGTTAGGGGAGTATCGAACTCCCCTAACTTAAAGCCCTTACATCCTCGACCACAAGGGTACGAGGTTTTACGGGCTGAATTATAAATGCCCTTGCGATTGCGTTTTCTGTGTAAGAAAGAATTATGATTCTTTAACAACAGAAGGCAGCCTTTGGCTTGAACATGAACCTGAACTTTCTGAAATTATTAATGAACTGAAAAAACGGGACCTTTCAAAATATGATGAAGCAGTTTTCTGTGGATATGGTGAACCCCTTGTTAGAATAGACACTTTAATTGAAGTATGTAAATACATTCGTTCTGTATCTTCAATCAAAATAAGAATAAACACCAATGGCCTTTCTGATCTCATTCATCAAAAACCAACTGCCCACTTGTTGTCTGGGCTTGTAGACTCAATTTCTATAAGTTTAAATGCTCCTTCTGCAGATGAATATCTTAAAATAACCAATCCTGAATTTGGTATTGAGTCTTTTCAGTCATTATTAAACTTCGCACAAGCTTCCAAGAAAGTAATTGGTGATGTGTATTTTTCAGTTGTGGATATTTTGACTGAAGAACAGATTTTAAGATGTAAAGAAATTTCAGAAAGAATGAATATACCTCTTAAAATCAGGCATAAAGCTTAACTTTTATTTCATATCTTTTATAACCATAATTTAGCAAATAAATTCTTTTGACAATCTTGTAACATACATTTACAATGGAAATTGATATTTGTCGAAATTTTTATTTTTTTAAGGAGGAACAGCTTTGAAACATTTAAAGAAACTATTCACACTACTTTTATTAGTAATTTTCACAGTGACTTTCATCCCAAGTTTTACAAAAGCAGAAGCTGCTGTAAACCTGCCTACAATAAAGTATATAGGTATGGAACATTCACCTTTGCTTTCTGGTGATACACAAACTTTCTACATATCCTCAGATTTTAATAATAAGGTACAATATAGAGTATTTCTTTATTCTTACTCAACTAAAAAGAAAATAGAGCTAACTAAAGGATATTCTGCACCTGTTCACCCTAAAACACCATATGTTATAAAATCTGCATATGTATATAAAAATGGTAAGTATAGATTGGAAGTTTTAGTGAAATCTAAGGATTCAACAAAAAACTTTGATAGTTTTAAAAACTATGACTTTCAGTGCGTGTCAAGGGATAAAAGAAAAAATATAACTACCACAGGTTCAATGTATAACGTTAAGGATGTCTATTCTTTAGGCGAAAAAGTTGTTATAAGTGGTATTAAAGGAATATATGGAATGAAGTCTCCATATAAATATAAACTTAGCGTTTACAGTGTCAGAAAAAATCAGGTAGTTTATTCTGGAAGTATCTATAGCACAAAGGCTGAATGGACTCCAAAGGAAGTAGGTCCATATATATTAACTCTTTATGTAAACTCAAAGGGGTCAAAGGCAAAATACGATGCAATAAAGCAAAAAGTAATCTATGTTAAAACAACAAATTCAATGAAATCTGGAAAAATTACCCTGGATTCAACTAAAGATGATGTTATAAGCCTTCTTGGTGAACCTTTTTCAACTAAATATGATTATGGCTGTTATGTAATGACCTATGATAATGTTATTCTTTACCTGGATCACACCTACACACCAAACGTTGTTATAGGTTGGGAAAACAAAGGCAATCCATTAATATATCTTGGAAATAAAAATCCAAATGCTCCTGCATTAACACTTGGCTCTTATTCATATGAAGTACTTAATGCAATGGGAACTCCTGAGTTTTTACCACCATTTTTATTAAACAATGATGTTGATTTTTGGGGATTTTCTGATGGCTCTGTTGTTTTCTTCAATCAGGATGGAGAAGTTGCAAGTTACCTTAACAACGGAAGTCTTAAAATTTCCCTTGGTTCAAAAAACCCTTTTGCTCCAGCATTGAATTTAAATTCTAATTTTGTAGATGTAGTTAATGCCATGGGAACTCCAGACGCTTTATATATTAATGGTATAGCTACAGAGGATTACACAAAATGTTGGTATGGTAAATCATACTTTGCTTTTGACGAAGATGGAAAAATAATATTTTTTGAAAATGAAGGAAATTTGAAAATAAATTTAGGTGATATTAACCCTGATGCACCAGAAATTACTGAAGGCTCAAGCATTCAAGATGTTATAGATGCTATGGGAACTCCAGACAGCATAACTCTTGACTCTGAATCTGGAGATATTATCTGGAAATATGGAACTTCAACAATTAGCTTCTCAGCTGAAGGGTCAGTTAAAAATTGGAATGACACAGGGAATTTAAAAGTTTTAAAATAATTTCAGCCATCAGAGATTTTTCTCTGATGGCTTTAAATTTTAGCTTGGGATAAATTGATTCTACAAATTTACATGTTGTTTTATTTTAGTTTTAGATTTATCATTTACTTGTAGCAGATTTTGTAAAGGAGTGACATTATGATTTGGATTAAGAAAAACTACATTGGCATATTGTTATCATTTCTTTTAGCCCTTGTGGCTTCTAAACTTGGCAGCATATATCCAGTAATTGGGGGGCCTGTTTTTGGTATTGTACTAGGTATTATTATTAATAATACCATAGGAAAACCCAAAAGTACTGAGAGTGGAATACGCTTCACATCTAAAAAAGTTCTTCAATGGGCAATTATTGTATTAGGTGCAAGTCTAAACTTAAATCAAATATATAAAACAGGGTTAGACTCTCTATCTGTAACTATAATTACCCTGTTAGTTGCATTTTTTACAGCTTATTTTGTTGGGAATCTAATGGGGATACCATATAAATTAAAATCCTTAATAGGTGTTGGAACTGCAATTTGCGGAGGTTCTGCTATCGCTGCAATATCTCCAATAATTGAAGCAGATGATATGGAAGTTGCATATTCTATATCTACAATATTTCTATTTAACATAATTGCTGTACTTATATTCCCACCACTTGGACATATCCTTGGATTTGACGATAAAGCCTTTGGACTTTGGGCAGGTACTGCAATAAATGATACATCATCTGTTGTTGCTGCTGGATATGCCTACAGTAATGCAGCTGGAGCCTATGCCACAATAGTAAAACTTACAAGAACAACCATGATAATTCCTATTTCAATTATATTCGCCATAATAACCTCCATTAAAAAGAAAAAAGAATCAAAGGAAAATCAATCTGTAAACTATAGCTTTAAAAAGATTTTCCCATGGTTTATACTCTGGTTCCTTGTTGCTTCACTTTTAAATTCAATAGGAGTATTTAATAAACAAAGTTTAATCTATATTCATATAATAGGTAAATTTATGATTGTTATGGCACTCTCAGCAGTTGGGCTATCTACTGACTTTAAAAAACTGCTTAAAACAGGAATAAAGCCTCTATTATTAGGTCTTATTGTCTGGTTCGCAGTTGCCTTATCAAGTGTAATAGTACAAAAATTCTAAACCTCAAACTAAGTAGCACAGTTAAGTATTTTAAGTAAAAGTACTTAACTGTGCTGTTTTACTGAATATCCTTCCCTATTTTAATTTCAAACCTATTCTTTCTTTTAACCACTGCATAAAGCACTATAACTGATATTACTGACACTGTTAATTCAACCATAGCAAGACTTTTAATAACCTTCATCTGATATAGAGCAGATAAAAAGTCAAAAATGGCATGTAATATAATTGCATAAAGAAGATATGTTTTTTTCTGTATTCCATATAATACAACAAGGTTCAATTTATAAGAAACTTATATTTTCATAATGCAAATTATCCACTCTATTAATAATCAGACTTCCATCCTTAAAAGGCCTCAGCAAATTTAATAAACTTTCATCAAAGTTTTTGCTTAAATATAACTCCTCATCCCTTCTATCTATTATAACTGGCATCCTATTATGTATTTCACACATCTCTTTATTAGGCTGGGTTGTTATTATTGTAACACACCTTTTTTTACTTCCATCCTTTTCTAAAAAATCTCTGTAAATACCTGCAAGGGAAAATATGGTTTCTCCTTTTAAAGCTATTCTATATTTAACTTTTTTAGTATCTTCTTTTTTCCATTCAAAAAATCCATTTACTGGAATAAGGCATCTGTTTTGTATAAATGCTTCTTTAAATAAATGCTTTTGTAAAATCGTCTCGCTTCTTGCATTTATAATCCTCTTATTATTAACAATGAATCCCCATGAAAATGCATCTAATCTTTTTTTGTCATCATTTAGTGCTACAATCAGGTTGTCACCTGGAAACCCTTCTCCCTTTTTAAAACTGACAGTTTGGCTCTGCTCTATAAAATATCTTTTTAATATATCTTTAAAGTCATTATCTAGTACAACTCTACCACACATATCAACACCCCTTAATACCATTATATCCTATTTATTACTTTTTAAAAAAATCTCTTCACAGCAAGTAAATTTTACAGGTAATAGTACAGGGAGGATTAATAGATTTTTTAAAAATCTATTAATCCTCCCCTCATATATTCTTATTAAGATATCTATCAATAAATGCCTTATTCGCAATATCAAGTTTTTCCAGGTACTCACGATATGAATCGCTCAAAATTTTTAAATTATGAATAAATACATCATAATATCCATTTTCCTGCTGAAACTGTAAAATCATTTGATTAATTTTATATGCAGGTGATATTTTATATTCATCTGAATTTTTAAATTCTAAATATTTCTCAATTTCTTCTTTGTGTTCCTCTAAATATTTATCTGTGTTATTAACAAAATCCATTATTGATGAATTAAGTTTCTGTACATCTTCTGTTTTAAAGTTTACAAGCCCCTCTTGAAAATATTCTTCCAGTTCCTTTGGAAACTCTATTGCCTGAATTTTATCTAAATAATTAACAATATCTTCATATGCTCTTTCCTTTTGTGCAGTATCTATTCTGCCGTTCAAAAATTGTCCAAAATGTAAACATAAATACATTCCATAAGGTCCTGGAAAGGCTTGAATCAATTTTTCCCTTATTGTAAAATACTTTTCTATCTCTTCTTCAATATAAAAAATTGTTTGTTCAATATTATAATCATTCATCAACTGTTCTAAACATTTTTTGTTAGCTAATGATTTTTCAATTTCTAAATCCATCTTGTATATGCATTTTCTAATAGCCTCAGGTTTATTGCTACTGGATAGAATATACCTAATATCAGAAATGCTGATATCTAATTTCCTTAATACACTAATTTCTTTTAATATACAGATATCTTCATAGCTGTAATTTCGATAACCGTTATTTTCTATCCTTGGTGAAATCAAACCCTGCTGTTCATAATACTCAACTGCTTTCTTCGTCAGTTTACATTCCCTACAAACATCTTTAATAAACAATATTATCACCTCATATTTATAATAGGCCAACACCTAAGGTTACAGTCAATACCTCTTTTAACAAAATTATATAAATTATGCAGCTATATATTTAACGTTATAGCCTGTTTTTTTACTTACACTTATAAAATGTTATAGAATAATCCCATAATATTTTCCCTGTACTCTTTTTATATTTTCTCTTCTTTTTTAAATTGGTAAATTATGATAATATATACTTAATATGTATAGGGGGTAGAAATGATGGAAAAATTACAAGAAAACATAACTGAATTAAAAGAACAAATCAAAAAAATGGAGTACTTAGGAAATGCATTGGGGGTACTCTATTGGGACATGAGAACAGGTATTCCAAAAAAAGCAATACCTTATAGAGGGGAGATACTTGGCTATCTATCTTCAGAGCTATACAAACTCCAGACAAGCGAAAAAATAAAAGAATTAATGGATTATTTCAAAAATGTAGATGAACTAGATGATGTAACAAAGGCAATGGTTGAAAATGTTAAGAAAGATTATGAAAGAACTAAAAAAATACCTGCTGATAAATATAGAGAATTTGTTATCCTACAATCAGCAGCTGAAGCAAAATGGGAAGAAGCAAAAGAAAAATCAGATTTCAATATATTCAAACCATATCTTGAAAAGCTTGTGAATACAACTAAAGAATTTTTAGAGTATTGGGGATACGAAGGAAATAAATATAACACCCTTTTAGATTTCTATGAACCTGGAGTTACTGTTGAAAAGCTGGATAAAGTCTTTACAGAGTTAAGGGAAGCCATAGTTGATTTATTAAATAGAATTAAAAACTCAAGATATTCTCCTGATACTGAATTCTTCAGGGGACATTATCCAAGGAACACTCAAGAAAAGTTAGGAAAACTTATATTAGATAAAATAGGCTATGATTTTGAAGCAGGAAGACTAGATGAAAGTATGCATCCTTTCACAGTTAATTTTGGCAATAAAGACGTAAGAGTAACAACCCATTATTATGAAAATGACTTTTTAAGCTCAGTTTTTAGTTGTATACATGAAGGCGGACATGCAATTTATGAGCAGCAAATTCCGGATGAACTTATAGGTACAGGTCTTGCTGGTGGAACTTCTATGGGAATACATGAGTCTCAGTCAAGATTTTATGAAAATGTAATTGGACGAAGCATTGAGTTCTGGAGTTATTTTTATCCTGAACTGACAGCTATATATCCTCAATTTAAAGATATTTCTATTGAAGACTTTTACAAAGGAATAAACAAAATACAGCCGTCATTAATCAGAGTTGAAGCCGATGAACTTACTTATAGTTTACACATAATTATCAGATATGAGATAGAAAAACAACTGATTAATGGTGAAATTAACGTTGATGAACTGCCAAAAGTTTGGAACGAAAAATACAAAGAATATCTTGGAATAGAGCCTGCTAATGACTCTGAAGGAGTACTTCAGGACATGCATTGGTCAGCTGGAAATTTTGGATATTTCCCTTCATATGCCCTTGGAAACCTCTATGGAGCACAATTCTTTAACAAAATGAAAAAGGATATTCCAGATGTCTATGAAAAGGTTGCAAGGGGTGAATTTAACATAATAAAAGATTGGCTAAGAGACAACATACATAAATATGGCAAGATATATGAACCAGTTGAATTAATAAAAAGAGTTACTGGTGAAGAACTTACTGCAAAGTACTTTATTGAATACCTAAATGCAAAATACAGTAGAATTTATAATCTGTGATCAAAAAAAGCAACGGGGCGGCAGTTGCCGCCCCATCGCTATGCCAAGATTGCTAAGACAAATTTTTCATGTTACTTATATTATTAGCAACTTTAAATTTTTTATACGATAACTTAAGAAATATTTTTTTATTTTCTCTGCAGTGCAGATATAAATGACACGAAAATCCTAAATCAATTTCCTTTTCAACAAAATCTAATTTTTCATGGTTATATTTTAATATCTCAATAATTTCTTCAAATATTTCATTATTTTCCTGCAATTTGTCAAAAAGAAAGGAATCCACCTAAAAAATTTTATACAGATAGGATTATAAATTTTTTGTAGAATAGATAAATTAGTTGTATTTATTGTATTAATATTGCATAAGTAAGGCCAAAAAATTATTTAAGAGGAATGATTTATATGAACAAGAATGAAATAAGACTTGCAAGTTTAGCTGAGGATTTATTTGTTGATATATTTTCTGATGTATTTGGTGTGGATAAAACCAATTATCTTTTTATGCAGTATCCTGTTGTAGATATTTATGGAAATAACAGATTTATAGATTTTGCACTAATATGTGACGGATATAAAATTGCATTGGAAATAGATGGTGAGAATTACCATAATCCTTATAAAATTAATGAAGGTAAATATTTTGATGATCTTTTAAAACAAAACAGCTTAATTTATCAAAATTGGAAGATATATAGATGGGCATATAGGCAGCTTAAAGATCAAAGGGAAAAGGTTAAGGATGAGCTTTTAACTTTCATTGGCGAAATGCCTCTCTTTAAAGAATTTGAAGATTTTTTACCTATGCAAAAGGGACGAGCTATCGTTTTAAAGGAACATCAAGAGGAAGCACTAGAAACTTTAGATAATATGCGGAGAAATGGAGAAAGTATCGCCCTTTTATATCATGCTACAGGTACAGGCAAAACCGTAACTGCCATATCTGATGCTAAAAGATTAAAAAGCAGAACACTATATCTTGCCCATACAAAGGATTTGGTATATCAGGCAAGGGAAAAGTTTAAAGAGCTGTGGCCTGAAAAAGATTCAGGTATTTATATTGCAGAAAAAAAAGAAAAGGATGCATATATTATTTGTGGAAGTGTTCAAAGTATAAGCCAGAATATAGATAATTTCAGTCCAGATGAATTTGAATATATTATTGTAGATGAAGCCCACCATGGGGCAGCTGAAACATATAGAAAAATATTGAGCCATTTTAGGCCTAAGTTTACTTTAGGTCTAACAGCTACACCAGAGAGAATGGACGGAGAGGACATACTTGAACTTTTCAAGAACGTGGCCCATAAATTAGATTTAAAAACAGCTGTTCAAATAGGAGAATTAGTTCCGATAAGATGCATAAGGGTAAAAACCAATGTTGATATTTCAAATGTGAGATTTAATGGAATAAAGTACAACTCTCAAGACCTTGAAAGTAAGATATTTGTGCCCGAGAGGAATAAAGTCATTGTAGAAACCTTTTTAAACTATGTGAAAGATAAAAAGACAGTTATATTCTGTGCATCGGTAAATCATGCTAAAACTATAGCTGATATGCTTAAAGAAAATAATATCAATGCACATGCAGTATCAGGCATGATGCCTTCAAAGGAAAGGCAAAGAATTTTAAAAGAATACGAATATGGCAAAATAAATGTATTGTGTGCCTGTGATTTACTGAATGAAGGATGGGACAGCCCAAGAACAGAAGTTTTATTCATGGCAAGGCTACAATGTCAAAACCATTTATCTTCAACAGTTAGGAAGAGGTACAAGAAAATGTGAAGGTAAAGAATATTTAATGGTTTTTGACTTTATTGATAATGCCAATATGTTCAATAATGCATTATCCTTGCATAGGCTCTTTAATATTGACAAATACAGACCTAATGAATATGTTTTAGCACCAGATAATCTTAAGGAATTTGAAAATAACATGCTTAATAATGGGGAAAAACCTGCAGTTTATTTAGATTTTCCTGTAAATGTTACTGATTATGAATATATAGATTTGTTTAATTGGCAGGAAGAAGTTAAAAACCTTATTTCTCAGATAGAGTTTGTAAGAATGGTTGATGTTCAGGAAGAGACTATTTCAAGATATATAAGGGAAGGGAAAATAATACCTGATTTAAAAGTTCCAGCAGGCAGTAAGTATTTTAATTATTTTAAAAAGGAGACCGCTTTGAAATATGCAGGGGAGTATGGCTGGAGGCTTATTAATCACAGCAATATGAAGGATATATTTATTGAAATGGTTGAAAAGATGGATATGTCCTATTCATACAAGCCAGTTCTTTTAAAAGCAATGCTTGAATGCTGCGATGAAAATGGAAAGGCTTTAATTGATGATGTAGTTGAATACTTCATCAAGTTTTATGAAGACAGAAAAAATAAAAATCTTTATGTTGAAAAACCAAACAGTATATATTGCAGAGATGAAATTGATAAAAAATCAGTAAAGAGGAACATCTTTGATAATCCTTTCAAAAGATTTGAAGACATGAGGTTTTTAAGAAAAAGTAAGGACATAGAATATATAGAGTTTAATCCTTATGTTTGGAAAAAGCTTTCACAGGAAGAAAAGGATTGGATAAAGACTTTATGCGATGAAAAGCTAGAAGATTATTATAGTAGATTTAAAAATTAATTAAAGGAGCACTATATGAATTCAATTAAATATTATGATGAAAACGCGTTAGAGTTTTTTAATAACACTGTCCTTGCTGATATGAAAGAATTATATGATAAGTTTTTAAAATACTTAAGCAAAGATGCCCATATTTTAGACGCAGGTTGCGGCTCAGGAAGAGATACTAAGTATTTTTTGGATTTAGGATTTAAAGTTACGGCAATAGATGCATCTAAGGAAATGGTTAAATTAAGCTCTAACTTTACTGGTCAGAACACTCTTAAAGTGAGCTTTGAAGAAATGGACTTTGAAAATAAGTTCGATGCTATATGGGCTTGTGCTTCCCTTCTTCATATCCCTAAAACTCAGATGAGTGAAGTATTAGAGAGGTTTTCAAATGCCTTAAAGGATAATGGTATAATCTTCGCTTCCTTTAAATATGGAGATGGGCAGGAGATAAAAGACGGACGAATGTTTAATAACTATAACGAAGACACCTTAAAAAAATTAATAAATGACTTACCTCTTTTTACAATCTTAGATATGTGGAAAACAAAGGATGTCCGAGAAGAAAGGAAAAATGAAGATTGGATAAGTGTGATTGTAAAAAAGTGCAGCATAAATAAAAACTAAAACTCATCCCCCTATGGCAGACAGTTATGTAATAAAACTGAAAGTCATTGGGGTATTTTTTATCATTTATAAATGTATACACAATATCTTCAAAACCAAATTTAAAACTGCCAAAAAAAGCAACAAGACGGCAGATGCCGCCCCATTGCTATGCCAAGATTGCTAAGACAAATTTTTCATGTTACCCATATTATTAACCATTTAAATTTTTTTATACAAAAATTTAATCTGTAGTTTTTAATTCTGTAGCCTGACTTTCTGTAAAGTATTTAAAATGTTTGAAAATAAATTTTTGTAATGTAGCAAGAATAGCTTGCAACAACTTTTCTTTCCCAAAACCATCAAAAATTTATGTTTTTGTTTTTAGACCTAATGGAATATATAGGGTTTATTTTTCATGTTGTTCCAATTTAATACCCCCTGACTAAATAAAAAAACACCTGTCTTTTACAAAGTATAATTCTAACAATTGAATTCGTTATCATTATTTAATAATGACATATAGTCTCTCTTTCCATGCAAAATACGTTGTATTGAAACTATATTATTTTCGTAAATATAAAAGATAGGGTATTGTCCACATATAATATACCTATATTTGCTCTTTAATCTAATTTTATACATTAACATCGTCCCACTCTCTGGGAATTCTGCTAATCTTTCAATCTTTTTAATAATTTCCTTAATGATTTTTGTAGCAGCTTCTACACTATCTTCTGATATATATTTTTTTATCTCCTGCAAATCAGCAGTTGCTACAGGGTTAATTCTAATTTTTGCTGTCATTTTTATACCCCCAAGCTAGATTTTAAATCATCAAGAGTTTGCCACTCTTCCCCTGTTTTAATTGCTTCCTCTGCTTCATTTAGTTTTACAAGAAGTTTTATAATTGTTTGCTGTCTTTCATACTCTTCCATATCAATAAGGACATATCTTCCTCTACCATTCTTTGTAAGAAAAACAGGTTCTCCATTTTCACAGTCCTTTAACACTTCATTATAATTACGTAAATCTGAAATTGGCTTTATATTTGGCATACATATCACCTCTCATTGATATCGTTGTTATTATTGTATGCTAATTTTACTTAAAATACAACGCCAAATTTATCATCATTTTTTAAAGTTAACTATAATAACTTAGTATCATTTCTTTTTTGCCACATACTTTCTGATAATATATAGAATATTAATGTATTCTTAGCTCTTTTTTATACATATAATTTTCATCCTCTGGAGCTCCTATTCTTATGAGACAGTAAACAACTCTTAATCCTGACCTTATATGTCCCTGATAATTTTATTTTTTAACACAAGATACATTGCATGGGACCATAACAGTGGTTTTGCTGGTTCTCCCCATAGATTTATCCATTTTAAAATATATTCACCATTATTAACATGACCTAAAACCTGCTCCACAAACTCTCCCTTATCGTCTGCTTGTTTTTCTATCCACATAATACATTCTTTTGCCTTCTCCATTTGTCCTGTCTCAACATAATACCAGCCAAGATATCCTGTTAATAAAAGCCACTCTCCTCCACCATAATAAGTGTCCTCTGGGTATCTATGAACTCCATAATTATGAACAAGTCTTTTTTCTATTTCATATATTGTATTTTTCATTATGCTATCATCCGGGTTGAACATACCAAATGGTACCGATGCCCAAATTAGACTTGAGTCTATACTTTCAGAACCTACATACTTAACAAGACGTCCATTTAATACACAATTTTTTAAAACAAATTCTTTGATATCCTCTACTGTCTTATTAATTCTTGGATCTTCAATATATTTTGATATTGAATTTAAGCCCCCATATATGCATGCTAGAGTTGCAGGATGAATTTTATCCCCATTTTCTTCCCAACAATCAAAGTTTGGTACACCCCAAAGATTAATAAGATAATCTATGGTCAAACTTATGCTTTCTCTATATTTGCTTAAAAGTTCATTTTTTCCCGTAATTGATATATGCTGACTTAATGCCCAAAGCCATGTTCCATAACCATCTAGTTGAAAATTTCCCCATTCATCCTTTTCTTCTTGCCCATCCATATTATATCTAGCTGGCATATAATCAAAGTTGATAAGTTCCTCCCCTCCTTGAACCACTTCAACAATTTTTATAACCTTTTCTCTTTGACTTAATATAACTTTATTCACCCAATGGAAGAATTTTTGAGATGATTCATATTGCCCATATAAATCCATTGCATATGCAGTAAAGCTACCATCTCTGAGCCAACAATATTTGTATGTATCAAAATCAGGACAAGCGATATAAGCTCCCAATGGGTTTTGATTTTTGCTAATTATCTCTAAACTTTTTAAAATTAAGTCTATAACCATTCCCCTCCTTCTTTAAAATTTTCAAAAATAGATTTGTACTAAAAACAGTAATTAGCCTTGTTTACCAAGACTAATTACTGCTCATCAAATGTTATATGTTATGTGACTGTAATTTATTATCATTTAAAACAACCTTATAGGAATTAAGGTCTGTATGGATTTCTTCTTTAAATGGATTCTTTTTATACTTGAATATCTTGTAGTAATGATATACAAAGACTGCTAAATTTGATGCAAGTGATAAAAAGCTGACTACAAATAATGCAGTTGTGCTATGGGATGACTTCACCGCAAACTTTGATGAATCTAAAAAATTAGGAATACACAATGCAATCATAGCCCAAGTAGCTAATGTTTGTGCTCTGTGTTGTAACCAGGCTCCCTTCTTTATAAAGAAGGCTGGGATTGTACAGGATAATAGAAGTATAAGTCCTGAGTAATATGAATGATCCGAAATACAGTTATATACATATGCAAAGTTCCATAAATCATAAGCAATTATCCAAAACCATAGCTGGTCTGGCCAAATCATATCTTCACTCTTATCTTTACTTATGATAATACCAAACCAACCTGAAATAGTTATTATATTTAGTATTCCTGCTATACCGTTCATTATATTCCAAGGTCCACCTATTATTGTAACTCCATCTACTAATCCATTGAAACTGTAGCATTGAAAGTCTCTTATTACTGCCTCCATAATATTGAGTGCAAGTATAAATGGCGGGAACATTAATGCATATTTATTGGTTCTTAGTTTCTTGTTATATCTAATTAACATAAAACCAATACATCCTGCTAGTGCCGAATAAACCTTTGCCCAGTGGAACCAAGTACCAACACTTGAACCTGGACCTGCTGTTTTTGGCCATACTGCAAATGTTAAAAATATTGGTATAACGATAAATAAAAAGATTGCAAAATATTTGCTTCTGCGAGCAAATTCATTTGCTAAAATAAGTCCTGCTAACACAATAACTCCCATAGTTATCTGTGCAAATGATAGTGGTTCAAATAAAGGCATAATAAAACCCCCT
>NZ_AZQP01000053.1 GCF_000601455.1 Fervidicella metallireducens AeB | reverse complement strand
CAAAGGGGGATAAAATGGAATTAAAAACTGTAAAATATAATTATTGTAATCTAGTTTCTAATAAACAAGATATACAAAAATTTAAAGAAGAAATTTCGGTTTCAAATATCATATACTTATTTTATAATAATTCTGAATGTTTATATATTGGAGAAACAGGTACTTCATTAAACGATAGATGTTATAAGCATACTCCAAAAGAGTCGGACAAACCTTGGTTTAAAGAAGGTAATTTAATTCATATTATAAAGTTAGATGAAAAAATTGATATTATTGCTAGACAAGCACTTGAATCCTCTTTTATCTTAGCATATCGTCCTAAATACAATAAAAAAGGCTGATAAATTTACAATTTTATTATTGAGTTAATCTAAAGGTTGGTGAAGAGATGGAACTTAATATGAGTATAAATGAGATACTTAAAAATAAAAGTATTAAGGTGATTGAAGTTCCTAAATGGGGGACTTTTTTACGAAAGCAATGGGAGAATGTTTTTGCAAATCATTTGAGTCATAATGAAAAGAAAGAAATTTTTATGTACGATGACGATGGTTTTTGTGGATATTTATGGCATGTATTCAGCTTCGAAAAAAGAGTTTGTTTGAAAGAGCAAGAAGCAGAAACGGCTTTTAATAATGAACGGAAAAATTCCTGTTATATTTTTTACCAACATACAGATGATGTTTTTATTGTTGAAGAGGCAGCTAACTTGAATGCAAATGATTTGTTGAATGAATTTGATGTTTATGTTGTAGACAAAGAATTTAACTGGACTTATGTAAAAACACACGAAACTGGGTGGTGCGGTCCTTATTTTAGTTATAGAGATACAAAAGCTTAAGTAATTATTTTGATACATAGTTAAGAACAATATTTATACTAATGTATCAACATTAAAGTATTTTTAATTAGCAGGGAAATAAGCATCCCTGTTTTTTTATACCCAAAATCCAGAAAGGAGCTGATTATATGAAAGCATCAGAACTGAAAAATAAAGGTATTAAAATTACTATAGGAAACAAAGAGTATGAACTTAAATTTGATATGAATACATTCTGTGAATTAGAAGAGATCTATGGAGATATCAATGAAGCTTTTGAAGATTTACAGAATAGAAAACTAAAGGCAATAAGAGCACTTATTTATTCAGCAATTAAGGCTGCAGATGAAAGTGTAACCTTAAAAGAAGTAGGAAAAATGTTAACTTTAAGTGATATGGAGAAATTAGGCACTGCAATTAATGAAGCATTGGTAATAGCAATGCCAGAAGTAACTGAAAACATGGGGGAATAGAAAGCCACACTGATTCCGAAGGTTGGGATTGGGAGTGGCTTTTCTATTTAGGAACAAACCTTTTAAAAATGACAGAGGAGCAATTTTGGCACAGTACACCTAAGAAGTTACAAGCGCTTTTTAATGTATACAAGAGAGTAAATGGAATTGAGGAAGAAGAGGAGCTTGATTATATAGATAACATTATTTTCTAGCAGGGAGGTGAGATGATGGCAAGAGATGCAAATACCGTAGTTGCAAGGGTAGGACTTGATGATAGAGGTTTTCAAGAAGGTGTAGCAAAAATTCAAAGAAGTCTAAAGGTTGTTCAAAGTGAATTTGCAGCAGCTTCTTCTAAGCTTGGTGATTTTGGCAAATCTGAAGAAGGACTAAGACTTAAATCAGATACCTTAAATAAACAGATAGAACTTCAGAAGGATAAAGTTGCGGCATTAGAAAAAGCATATCAAAAGAGTGTAGAAACAAAGGGTGAAGATGCAAAGGCTACTGAAAATCTTAAAATTAAGCTTAATTATGCTACAGCAGAACTAAATAAAATGGAGAATGAGCTGAAAGAGGCAACAAGAGAACTTAAGGAAAAAAGCTCGGCTTGGTATAAGCTGTCTGAAAGCATGAATAGTGCAGGAGAAAAGATGAAATCTGTAGGAGATAAGATGTCTTCTATAGGAAGTAAGCTTTCTACTGCTGTAACACTTCCTTTAGTTGGAATAGGAACTGCTGCAACAAAAATGGCTATGGATGCAGTGGAATCTGAAAATCTCTTTGAAGTAGCTATGGGTTCAATGGCAGGCGATGCAAGAAAGTGGTCAGAAGAAACCTCAAAAGCTCTAGGACTCAATGCTTTCAATGTAAGAAAAAATGTAGCAACTTATAATGCCATGCTTACCTCTATGGGGTTAACTTCACAAGAGTCATTAAAGATGTCAGAAGGATTAACTCAGCTTTCCTATGATATGGCTTCTTTCTATAACTTAAAACCAGAAGAGGCATTTGAGAAATTAAAATCTGGTATTAGTGGAGAGGCAGAACCACTTAAAGCTTTAGGTATATTAGTTAATGATAATACAATTAAAACCTATGCTTATTCTCATGGAATTGCAAAGCAGGGTGAACAGCTTACTGAAGCACAAAAGGTTCAAGCAAGGTATGGTGCTATAATGGAAGCTACAAAAAATGCTCAAGGTGACCTTGCAAGAACTATGGATTCACCAACCAATAAGCTTAGAGTTATGAAAGAGCAAACACAGCAGCTTGGCATTCAGTTTGGACAACTTTTAATTCCTATACTTGAAAAACTAATGAACACTATAAAACCTCTTTTAGATAAGTTCCAAGGGCTATCAAAGGAACAGCAAGAAACAATTATTAAAATCGGATTAGTAGTTGCAGCAATAGGTCCAGTAATCATGATTATAGGTAAGGTAATAAGTATTGCAGGAACTCTTTCTACTGTAATTGGAACAGTGAGTGGAGCAATGGCAGCAGCAGGTGGTGCATCTGGAGCCTTAGGAGCTGCTTTTGCAGCAATAACTGGTCCAGTTGGCATTGCAGTAGCGGCTATTACAGGTCTTATTGCTATTTTTGTAGCCTTATACAAAAATAATGAGGACTTTAGGAATTCAGTAAATACAGTATGGAATGGAGTTAAAGCTTTAATAAGTGGTGTCATTGAAAGCTTAAAGGCTATGTTTCAAGCCTTTATTACCTTAGCAAATCAAATATGGAAAAAGTATGGTGATGATTTTGTAAAGATAATAACAACTGCTTTTAATTTAGTAGCAACTATTGTAAATACCACACTTAAAGCCATTCAAGATGTTATAAAAATAGTTACCAGTGCAATAAAAGGTGATTGGAAGGGTGTATGGGAAGGAATAAAAAATCTTACCTCTGACTTATGGAATGGAATAAAGAATGTGATAAAATCAGCCATTGATTTAGTTAAAGGAACTATAAAAACAGAATTTGAATTTATCAAAGGCATAATCTTAGGAATATGGAATGGCATTAAAGGAATAACTTCAGCAGTTTGGAATGAGATAAAATCAGCTATTGAAAATCCAATAAATGCAGCAAAGAATGCTGTAGGTAATGCTATAAATGCAATTAAAGGATTTTTCAGCAATCTACATTTACCAGAAATAAAAATACCTAAAATAAAACTTCCTCATTTTAGTATTGAGGGAGAGTTTAGTTTGAAACCTCCAAGTGTACCTTACCTAGGTGTAGATTGGTATGCGAAGGGTGGTATATTTAATAGACCTAGTATAATCGGTGTCGGTGAAGCAGGAACTGAAGCTGTACTTCCTATAGATAGGTTAGATGAGCTTATGGCAAGGGCAATTGAAAAAGCAAAAGGAGGAAGTGGAAGCGGATTAACACTTCATATAGAAAATTTCATTAATAATTCAGATAAGGATATAGAGCAGCTTGCCTATGAGCTTGAATTTTACAGGCAGAGAGTTTCAATGGGAAGGGGTGGTGCTTAATGCTTAGTTTCAATTTTGGTGGAAAAAATAGTTATAGTGATTATGGCATTATTATTTCTAAAAGACCATCTCTGCCATCTCCTAAAAGAAGAGTATCATATATTGATATTCCAGGGCGAGACTCAAGCTTAAGATATGATGAAGGAACTTATGAAGATATAACAATTGCAGTTGAATGCAGTATTAAAGGTAATAACATAGCTGAAAAGCTAGATAATATAAAGGCATGGCTTTTTTCAGCAGGAGAAAGTGATTTAATATTTAGTTTTCAAGATGATAAAAAATATAAAGCACAAGTAGTTAATGCTATAGATTTTAAACAAGTATTCAAATACACATCTGTTTTTCCAATTATATTTAATTGCAGACCCTTTAAATACGCTGTGCAGAATAACATATTTACTATTACTGAAAATGGAGCTTCAATAATAAATCCAGGAACACTTAAAAGTGAACCTATAATATCAGTTTATGGTTCTGGGAAGGTAAGCCTTAAGGTTAATGAAACTACTGTAAACTTGAATGATATAACAGGAAAAATCATATTAGATTCAGTCATTCAAGATGCCTATAATGATGCAGGAGATAACTTAAACAGTAAAGTAAATGGTGATTTCATAACATTAAAAACAGGTTCTAATAAATTTGATTGGACAGGTAGTGTTTCAAAAATAGAAATTGTTCCAAATTGGCGGTGGTTATAATGATCTATGTATATGATAAGAAGACAACTAGAGGAAACTTTGACAATAATGGGCTTGCTGTTTTAGATGAATGCCTTATGGCTGAGATAAATGAAGAGTTAAATGGAGATTATAGTTTAGAAATTGAATACCCTGCTCAATCTAAAAAAGCACAGTATTTAGAGGAACTCAATATTATTAAAGCTGATGGACAGCTTTTTAGAATATATAAAGTAGAGAGAACACAGGATAAAATAAGTAAAGTTAAGGTATGGGCAAGACATATATTCTATGATCTTGCCTTTTATTTTATAGAATCAGCAAAGGTGCTTAATGCAAATATGAAAGAAGCTCTTGAAGCAAGCATACCGCCCGAACTTCAAGGGTTGTTTTTATTCAAGGCATTAGAAGAGAATTTAGCACCTTTTGCTGTTAAAGAGGTTAATGCAGTAGATGCTATTTTTAGACTTATTGAAATTTATGGTGGAGAACTTTTTAGAGATAACTTTAATATAGAGATAAAAGAGTCCATTGGTGAAAACAATGGAATTTTAATAAAATACGGTAAAAACATAAATGGAATGAAGGTTATTGAGGATACCAGTGAACTTGCTACAAGGATATATGCAGTAGGAGCAAATAATTTATTGTTGCCAGAAAGATATATAGAAGTAGAGGGAGAAAGAGCAAAATTACTTCCCTATCCCATAACCAAAAGGGTTGAGTTTAAGGAATGCAAGGATGTAGAAAGCCTTAGAGCAAGGGCAGAAGAATATGCTGAAAAGGCTGCAAGTCCAAAGGTATTTATAACAATAGATTTTATGGAGCTAAGTAAGACAGAAGAGTATAAAAATTATAGTCATCTTACTAAAGTAAGTGTTGGTGATTTTGTAAAGGTAAGAAATGAAAAGATAGCTGTAACTACTGATTTAAGAGTTATAAAGAAAAAGACAGACCTTATAAATCCTATAAATACAAAGATAGAGCTTGGTGATCCTTTAAACACAATTATTGAAAAGCTGGATACCAGTAAGCTTTTAGAGGAAATAAACAGTGCAATAAGCGGTACTTTAAGCAGTGTAATAATCAAGAAAAACAGCGATACTATAACAATCAGCACTAGCAGCTATCCAGCAATGATTATAGGAATAACAACAAAAGCAGATACAAACTTAAATTGTAATATCACCATGACAGGGAAAGCTAGTGCAGACTGCACATTAACAATTCTGTTTTCCTTAGATGGAAAATACTACGATTTTAAGCCAATTCAAAAGTTAGCATCAGGAGATAATGTTATAGGATTGCCCCTTCCAATGCCACAGGTAACGGCAGGAGACCATACTTTTATGGTAGAGATGAAGGTTTCAAATGGAACATTTACAATTGAAAAGAATAATCTGCAGGTAAGTATTGAGGGAAGAGACTTAGAGGGTGGACTAAGTGCAAGTATACCAAGGGCAGAGATTGTTTATACTTTCCTTTATAATTTGTTCAATATCAAGATTGGAACATACAGTTTTAATACAGGACACAGTTTTAAGTATTATTTAGACAACAATGTGAGTGGAGTAGATAGCTATAGTCTTGAGAATTTCAATACAAGATTTAATATTGCTGCTATATCTCATGGAAACCCAAAGTTAACCTTAAATGTAATGGGAATTATAGAAGAGTTTAATAACAGTAAATCAAGCAGCTATGCTTTTGACGCCGATTGGGTTGAGTTTAGTTCTGACTACGATAAAAACAAAGATGGAACCTATGACTTTTATAATAGGGTAACAATAAAGGAGCCCATTTTAAAAAGAGAAGGCGGATATATTGAGGACTTAGGAAATGGCGTAATTTATGCTGCAAATGTGCGGGATACAACACTTTATAAGGATTTGATTGCAATAAATGCATATCTTAAGCAAGGTTAGGGGGAGAGGATAATGCCAGTTATAAATCAAATGTCCCTTCCAAAAGGAAATGCAGGAATGACACTTTATGGTACAAGAAATGATGATAGTACAGTAACTCTTCCTGACATTGGTTTTAACTTTAATTACAATGGTTTAGCCATAAGACAGCTTTACACAAGCGGTAATACCTGGGTAGGCTTTGGGGGAGCATCAGAACATCTTTGTATTAACAGAAGAGATGCCAGCTATAATAACCTTTATTATGCCAGTGAAGTAGAATACAGCACAAAGCTTTTCAGAATAAGGTTTGAAGGAAACAGTTCCTATAGCAACTGGGGCAGCAATGACCTTATTTGGGAACTTTCTATTTTTGAAACTGGAGTAATAAGGCTTGTTGTTGAGAAGATACCTAATAACGGCACAAATAGTTTTGTAAATCCAAATGTAGGCACTCAATCATTGGCATTAACAGCGGGAAAATCATATATTTTCACTCCATCAGACCCACTGGGTAAAAATTACATAGTGCAGGAAGGTTCATATATTCCATGTATAACAAAATTTCTTATGGTGGATAATGAAGGAGTGAAAAACTATCAAGGTAGTACATGGGTTAAAATTGGAGATTTACCTCTTACAGAAGAAATGTTTAAAACCTACGGCGTTGATACTCTTCCTGCTTCCATGGCAGGACTTTCAGGCACTTCACCTGCTCTTTATATCTATACTGATAATCCAGATGTTAAGGCAAATAAAAATAGCAATAGATTCTTTATTGAAAAGACAGTAACAAGTAAGCCAAAGGTAATTATTCAAAACTATGATTTTAACATACATGATGGGAAAAGCATAAATAAACTTGAAGCAATTGTTCAGTACACTAAGAAAGATTCAAATTTAAATGATGTTACAACCAATGGCAGAATTAGAATAGCTTTAAGTGTTGATTCGGGATTAAGCTGGCTTACCTATAATATCAATACATCAAGCTTTGAAAGTATTGATATTATAGATTCTGCTGCATTTCTTGTAAATGGGATAAATCCTACAATACTTACAAGTTTAGATTATGCAGCTTTAAATACAATGATTGCTCAAAATAGGAAACTGAGGTTTGCTTATATTTTAGAAAAACCTACATTAAATGATGTGTGTAAATTAAGGAAGATGAAAATTCTTTACAACTGAGGGGTGATGATATGTTTATTGAGGGACAGCCTTACGAAAGTATTGCTTACAATAAAGATTTGCTTACAGGTGAGATTTCTGAAAGTAAAAAGAGTAAAAGACAGAGGGGCATTAAAGGAAAGGTTTTATTAGAACTTTTTAATGCAGAAACTAAGGAGAAAATAAGAGAGGCATACACAGAAAACTTAATACCGGATTTATATTTTAAAGATACATTTTTAGGACATTTTGTTCAAGGTATTATGGGTGCAGGAAATACAAGAAGATGTGATAATTACAGCTGGTTTGAATACTTATACTTAACTGATAATGATAAGCCGGAAAATGTTAATGAGCAAAGGGTTATGGGAAATATTATAGGGTTTGCCCATAGAAATAATACTTACTCTGGAAATGATACAAGGCGTGGAACTATAAATAGAGCAGAATCAAAATTTGAAGTTACAGATTCTAAAATAAAGATGAATTTTGTATTTGACTTTCCAACCCATGCGGCAAACGGTAAAATTGAAAGTATTTACTGGGCAGAGGGTGACCCTGATAATAAGGATTATTTTTATGCGGGAACCGCAATCTATGGAAGGGAAACAGCAGATTCAGATTATGCTGTATATAATACTACAAATCCTAAAAGGTATTGGGCAGTGAATACTTTATTTTCTTATGCAAGAACTATAAAATTTACAAGTCCAACAAAGGGATGGATATTAGCAGATTCAAGGGATACAAACATAACACAGTCAAGCTATATTCAATTTCCAGACAGCTTAAAAGGACAATGGCTTATGATTCCATTTGATATAAATACAAATGATGTTGTGTTTTGGGATAAGGTGGTTAAACTTTTAAATTCAGATGGAAATGCCTTAAATATTGACAGTAGTCATGCAGTAAGAAAATACGATGGACTTAGTCATGTATGCCCGTATATTCAACCAGATGGAGAGCTTATTTTTATTGGGTATTACCTTTACAGCATAAATAGTGAAAGATATATGAGAATATATAAGTGGACAAAGGTAGGAGTTCAATTAAGCTATGTTGATATAAATATGAGCCAAAGTTTTAAGGATACAGCATATAACGTACCTTTCACATATAGAACAGTTTCTAGTGATGGAATTTATCTTGATGGTTGCATTGATATTATTGGATACACCTCAAGAACAGACAGCCAATTTAATGAAACTGTTTATACAAACAGATGGATTAGAGTAGATGCCGCAGGAAACAAGGTTCAGGATATGAATATTAAACCTAAGATTGGTAATAGCACTTGGTTTGGAAATAAGGGTATGGATAGTGGAAATATTGAGAGAAGATGCTATGTTTATAATTTTTATAGAAGTGCCAATAGAATTTATTTATATTACACAAGCACTCAAGGGGGTACAAGCTTTTATCAAGTTATAACTCCTCAAGGGAATTTACTGGAAGCCTATAAAATGTATTTTAGTTTTCCAAATGGTTATGGTAATTATTATTATCATAATATCCTTGGTACTGACAGATGGATAAGCAGATACACTTATGCTTATAACAACTATGTTCAATTATGTATCCAAGCCCTTTTAACAAGCAGACCTATTGGAGCACATACCAAGCTTGCACAGCCTGTTGAAAAAACTGAAGCAAATACAATGAAAGTTCAGTATATGTTTGAAGTAGATTTAATTAACTATGGAGAAGATTTTTATTAGAGTGGAGGGATTTACAGTGAAAAATTCAATTAATTTTATTCAGGCAGTATTTGCTGCCATTGGCGGCTATATTGGCTGGCTTTTAGGAGGGGTTGATGGCTTTATGTATGCACTGATTACCTTTGTTGTAATTGATTATGTAACAGGTCTCATGGTAGCAGTGCTGGAAAGAAAGCTGTCAAGTGAGGTAGGATTCAGAGGGATATTTAAGAAAGTTTTAATTTTTGTAATGGTGGGCATAGGAAATATAGTAGATGTTCATTTGATTAAAAACGGTAGTGCGATTCGTACTGCTGTTATTTTTTTCTACATTTCCAATGAAGGAATAAGCATTATAGAGAACTCTGCTAAGATAGGCTTACCAATACCAGAGAAACTAAAGGATGTTTTAAAACAGCTAAATAAGGAGGATGATAAGGTTGACTAAGATAAAAAGATATTGTCAATGGTGTGATGATGAGTTCTATGTATATAAGTCCCAAATACGAAATAATGGAGGTAAATTTTGTTCAAAGTCGTGTAGGATGTCATATAGAAATAAAATAGATAATCCAGCTTGGCAATCAGAAGTTAGATTAAAAATAAGTGTTAATCATGCAGATGTATCAGGAAAAAATAATCCTATGTATGGAAAGAAAGGTTCTTTAGCACCTAGTTATATAGATGGACGCAGTTTCATCTCAGGTGATGTCTGGCGTAGGATAGCACTTGCAAATAAGCTAAAAGATGTGAAGTTTGTGGGAAAGAAGAAGAAGGTACACGTCTGCACATTCATCATAAAGATAAGAATAGAAATAATAACAATTTAAATAATCTACAAGTTGTATGTGCTAGATGCCATAACAATATTTTACACCCAAGGAGAAGAGATTCCTTGGGTCGTTTTATTGAGGGGGTGGTTTAAATGCCAAGGATTATAATGATTGATCCTGGCCATTAACGGTGGCCAAGATTCAGGGGCAGTATATAAGGGAAGAAAGGAAAGCAATGATGTTCTAAGCATAGGCAGAGCTGTAGCAGCAGAGGTAAGAAGGCATGGAGTTACAGTTGATGAAACAAGAACTTCAGATGCCACAGTAAGCCTTAATGAGAGAAGTGCTTTTGAAAATAGGAATAACTATGATTACTTCATTTCTTTTCATAGGAATGCTTATGATCCAGAAAAGGCAAAAGGTGTTGAAACATACACATATTTAAATGGAGGAGCAAAATCAAAAGCATTAGCACAAAGGATACAAACATCACTTGCAGCATTAGGATTTACAGATAGAGGAGTTAAGGAAGCTAACTATCATGTATTAAGAGAAACCAAGGCTCCAGCAGTGTTAATAGAGATAGGTTTTATTGATAACACAGGAGATAATATTTTATTTGATTCAAAGAGAAATGAAATAGTTAAGGCTATAACTAAAGCAGTTCTTGCACAATTAGGTATTGGTTATATTGAACCTTCAGCAAAAGCTCAAGTAGAAAACGAGCAGACTCTTTACAGGGTTATGGCAGGTTCATATAAGTCAAGAGAAAATGCTGAAAAGCAGGTGCAAAGGCTTAGGGCAGCAGGGTTTGATGCTGTAATTATGATATTTAATAAGTAGCCGTTAATTAAAGTAGCGGCTTTTCTTTTGTTTAGCTTGACTTCTATCACCTTTAGAGTGATGTATAGTAGTACCAAATTGATAGAAGGAAGGATATAGAATGCGTGTTAGGATTATTGAACCTGTAAAAAAGAAGGAAAATAAAAAGAAAAGAGTTTGTGCTTATGCAAGAGTTTCAACCGGCAGTGATGCTCAAGGTGAATCTTTAGAAAATCAAATCCAGTATTATGAAAATCTGATTTCAAATAATCCTGATTACGAATATGCAGGTGTATTTGCTGATAGAGGAATTACCGGCACTACAGATAATAGACCAGAGTTTCAAAGAATGCTTAATCTTGCAAAAGAAGGGAAAATAGACTTAATCATCACCAAATCTATCTCAAGATTTGCAAGGAATACAGCAATAATGCTTCAAGTAGTAAGAGAACTAAAGGACATTGGTGTAGAAATAATATTTGAAAAAGAGAATATCAGAACTTTATCAGGGGATGGAGAGCTTATGCTAACCGTCCTCTCTTCTTTTGCCCAGGAAGAAAGTAAAAATATCAGTGATAACTTAAAGTGGAGGGTAAAAAAGAAGTTTGAACGAGGAGAGCTGATTATAAATACCACAAGATTTTTAGGTTATGACAAGGATGAATACGGCGATTTAGTTATAAACCCAAAAGAAGCAGAAATAGTTAAAAGAATATTTGAAGATTATTTAAAAGGCAAAGGAACATTTACCATAGCCAAAGAATTAAATGAAGATAAAGTGCCTACTGTTGCAGGCGGCAGATGGCAGGAAAGTACAATTTTAAATATCCTCAAGAATGAAAAATACAAGGGAGATGCCATACTTCAAAAGTATTACACACCAGACCATCTGAGAAAAGTAAGTGTTAGAAATGAAGGCGTAATTGACAGCTATTATATTGAAGATAATCACTCTCCCATAGTTTCAAGAGAAATGTGGGAGCAGGTTCAGATAGAAATTGCAAGAAGAGCAAAGGCAAAAGGAAATAAAGCAGGAGATACAAAAAAATATACAAACAGATATCCATTAACAGGAATGCTTTTCTGCAGTAAATGCGGCTCTACTCTAAGGAGAAGAACTTGGAACAGCAAATTAAATTGCAGAAAGATTGTATGGCAGTGCAGTAATTATATTAAAAACGGAAAAGACGCCTGCAGTGGAACATCAATTGATGATGAGGTTATAAGCAGGCTTAATATAGAAGAACCAATAATTGTAAGGGAGGAAGTTAAGGATGGCAAGAAATATTACACTTATACCTGCAAGAGCAAACAGAAACAATCTGGCAGAGCAGATACAGCCGCAGAAAAAGAGAATGGCAGCTTATTGCAGGGTATCAACAGACCAATCAGAACAGTTATCAAGCTATGAAGCACAGGTAGCATATTATACATCCTATATAACAAATCATCCAGATTATGAATGTGCAGGAATTTATGCCGATGAAGGAATTTCAGGAACAAACACTAAAAAGCGTGAGCAGTTTAATAAAATGATTGAGGATTGCAAAGCAGGAAAAATAGATATGATTATAACCAAGTCTATAAGCAGATTCGCAAGAAATACACTTGATACTTTAAACTACGTAAGACAGCTTAAGGAATTAGGCATTGGAGTAATATTTGAGAAGGAAAACATCAACACTTTAGATTCTAAAGGAGAAGTACTGCTTACAATCTTAAGTTCCCTTGCTCAAGACGAGTCAAGAAGTATAAGTGAAAATTCTACATGGGGCATAAGGAGAAGATTTGAACAGGGAAAGCTTCATATAAATCATAATAAATTTTTGGGCTATGATAAAGATGAAGAAGGTAACCTTGTAATAAATGAAAAACAGGCTAAAATTGTAAGAAGAATTTATAAAGATTACCTTGATGGTAAAGGTCCAAATAGAATTGCAAGAGAACTTGAAGAAGAAGGTGTTCCTAACTGGAATGGGAAACCTAAGTGGTATGAAAGCAGTATAAGAAAGATTTTAAGTAATGAAAAATATAAGGGAGATGCACTTCTTCAAAAAACGTACACCATTGATTTTTTAACCAAAAAAAGAGCAGTAAATAATGGGGAAGTTCCAATGTATTATGTAGAAGAAAGCCACCCTGCAATTATTGATAAAGAAATGCATACTGCAGTACAGCTTGAAATGGAGAGAAGAAGAGCTTTTGCAGAAAAATATAACATCAGTAAACTTGATTATGCTACAGTTGATAATCCCTTTGCAGGAAGAATTATCTGCGGACACTGTGGCAGTACCTTTGGGAGAAAGGTATGGAACTCTACAGATGAAAGGCTAAGAAGGGTTGTTTGGAGATGTAATAAAAAATATGAAACAAAGGGAAAAAAGAGCTGTGAAAACAAGCATATAAATGATAAGGTTTTGTATCAAGCTTTTGTAAATACCTTTAATGCTATGGTTGAAAATAAGGAATACTTTATGGAGAAGTGGAAGGAAGGACTTAAAAGTGATAACTTGCTTAAAAGATATAAGGCAAGGCAGTTTATTGAAATTTTAAAGGATGCAAAGATAGTAGAGGAGTTTGATGTTGATATGTATTTTAGAATAATAGAGAAAATGACAGTATTTGATGGAAAAAAGATAATAGTGAGTTTGCTTGATAGCACGGAGATTGAAGTTGCAATTTAATAAAGGAATTTGAGGGAAGTTGAGAAGGGTGTAGCAATTTTATACAGATTTTTCATTTTAAATAAAGACATGGTATTAGATCACTTTTTGTCATTTGGTGTCGTAAAATTTTACCAAAGAAATTATTGACATTTTTGTTATGGGGGGTAAAATTACAAATGTAGACAAGTTGTCTATGCTGGAACAGAAAAGCAAAGGAGAATGCGTTGTTTAAAAGACATATACAGTTGATTTTTTAACCAAAAAGAGAGCAGTAAACAACGGAGAAGTTCCAATGTATTATGTAGAAGAGAGTCATCCTGCAATAATAGATAAAGAAATGTGGGAGGCAGTACAGCTTGAAATAGAGAGAAGACGAGCCATTGCATTGCTGAGAAATATAACATTAATTGAGCGTGAATTAAAATAAGCTTAATTGGGAAATTTTATTGAAAAATTTTTTGATATAAAAAAGTGTTTACAGTTTAATACAGTGTGATATAATATT
>NZ_AZQP01000052.1 GCF_000601455.1 Fervidicella metallireducens AeB | reverse complement strand
CCTTAATAGTTATCTTTGATTTCAATACCTCTATTATATCTGTTATGTTAACCCTTGCTGCCAGATTAGTTGTTTTATCAAAATATATTTCATTTGGCACTGCTGTCAAAATGCATATGCCTACACCAAACTTTCTTAAAAATATTGCCTGGCACTGTCTATCTTTGAATTTACTGTAATTTTCTTCAATACACTGAAGAATGACCTTCCCCTCATCAACACTTATTGAACCAGACTCCAAAAACTTCTCAAGTATAGAAATATTTAGTATTTTTTCGAAGGTAAAAACCTCTGTATCCTTATGAAGTGATTTATATATATCCAGACTCATTTGAGTAACAATCTTTTTTTGTAATAATTCTTCCTTTTTTAGTATTATGTTGGCAAGCTGAGGTGAAAACATATCTGCAATATCATCCAGGGAAAGATCCATATCATCCTTCATACTCTTTATTTTATCTATTCTTTCTAATATCTTATCCTTATCAAAAAAAGTTTCCTGTCCTGTAAAGGTTGATTTTTTTATAAACCAGTCCTCAGGTATAAGATTTTTTCGTTTCCATCTATAAAGCTGTCCATAGGAAATTCCTGTTAATTCCAGAAGCTCCTTTTTGGAAATAAGTTCTCCTGGCATTATAACTCCTCCTCATTTAGATGATTTGTTTTTTGTCATTTACTACTCCGTTATCTACAACATTACATTCTTCTTTGTATTCTACTAAGTCTATTTTGCAATCCCTTCCGATTGTTATCCTGTTTCCCCTGACTACTTTTGCAGTTGTTGCTTCCAGTTTTATGTCATCACCCTCTATAATTTCAACAACTAAGTTACAATCGTAACCAGCATTAAAAAAACTTTTAAATACCTTTCCCAAATCAAAACCAATAATTCTATTGTGTCCTTTAATGATTTCAATTTTTTCCCCACCAATTTCCTTTACTGAGGAATCACCAGATACCTTTATATATATCTCACCTGAATTTAACAGTCCTCCGATTTTAAATATTCCATCTGCTTCAAAAATTTCTGCTTCACAATCTCCTCCTATCTTTGCTGCTCCGCTAACTTTGATTTTTTCGCAATCAATATTACCAGTTACAGTTGACGCCCCTGATACATCAATATTTTCTGCTTTTACATTTCCTTTCACAGATGAAGCACCACTGGCGAAAATATCTCCAGCTGAGATATTGCCATGTATCTTTACAGCACCTGATAAAGTGGCCTTCTTTGCTTTTATGTTACCATTTACACTGGCAGCTCCGCTTGCTACAAATGTTTCACACTCTGTGTCACCATTAATTTTTCCAGCCCCACTTATACTAACCTTATCATAAACCCCTCCTGCTACTGAGCCTGCACCTGAAAGAATTAAATTGTTTTTTGTCTTTTCCATATAAATCCTCCCAATAATATCAATTACATAATTTTTTACAATTTTAGTGTAACATAACATTGTTACGTTGTAAATAATATTTTCCATTTTTGTAAATTGATACATATATTTAATGTAATAACTACACTTATATGTCCCTATATTTTTAAAAATACCCTCAAGGATTAAATCCTTGAGGTATTTTTGTTACTTTCTTGCGTATTCTGCACCTTTTTCAAGGGCTTTTTTATTTAATTCATAGAATTGTTCTTTTCCATGTGCCTTAAGAGCGTGTAATAAAGCTTCCATTGGAACAATTTTAGTTCTTTCAACTAGTGCTCCAAGGAGAACCATGTTAGCAATCTTCTTTGAACCAACTTCTTCTGCTGCTGTCTGAGCAGGTATTTTTATTATATCTATATCAGTTCTCTCTGGTTCTCTATTCACAAGGTCTGAATCGATAATTAAAAGTCCTCCTGGTACTACATGACTTTCAAATTTATCAAGTGAAGGTCTGTTCATAACAACAACTGTTGAAGCATCAACAACTAGTGGTGATCCTATTGGATCTTCATCTATTATAACTGAACAGTTTGAAGTTCCTCCACGCATCTCTGGACCATATGATGGGAACCATGACACATTTAATCCTTCGTCTAACCCTGCATAAGCAAGGAATTTTCCCATTGAAAGTATACCTTGACCACCAAATCCTGCGAAAATTATTTCTTGATGTGCCATGTTACTTCACCTCCCCAGTAGTTGCATCCTTTTTAACTCCAAGTGGGTAGTAAGGAATCATGTTTTCTCTTAACCACTTAAGTGCTTCAACAGGTGCTAATCCCCAGTTAGTTGGACATGTTGAAAGCACTTCAATTAACGTAAATCCAAGTCCTTGCATTTGGATTTCAAAGGCTTTCTTTATTGCCTTCTTAGCCTTTAATATATTTGGAACGCTGTCAACTGAAACTCTCTCAACATAAACTGCTCCATCAAGTGTTGAAATCATTTCAGCAACTCTTATTGGATGACCAGCTGTATTAACATCTCTTCCATATGGTGATGTTTCTGTAACCTGACCTGGAAGTGTAGTAGGTGCCATCTGTCCACCAGTCATACCATAGATACAGTTATTTACGAAGATAGTAGTTATTCTTTCACCTCTTGCAGCAGCATGAACGATTTCAGCTGTTCCTATAGCAGCAAGGTCTCCGTCTCCCTGATATGTAAATACTATACTATCAGGAATTGCTCTTTTTATTCCTGTTGCTACTGCTGGTGCTCTACCATGGGCTGCTTCATGCATGTCACATGAAAAATAGTCATATGCCAAAACTGAACATCCAACTGGTGCAACTCCTGTTGCTCTGTCTAAAACCCCAAGTTCTTCAAGTGATTCTGCAACTAATCTATGAATTACACCATGAGTACAACCTGGGCAGTAATGTGTAGGAACATCTAATAGTCCCTTTGTTCTTTCAAATATTACAGCCATTACTTTGCACCTCCTACAATTGCCTTTATCTTATTAGCAATCTCAGCTGGTGTTGGAACCATACCACCGCTTCTTCCATAGAAGTGTATTGGAGCTCTTCCGTTAACTGCTAGGGCAACGTCTTCTATCATTTGTCCTTCACTTAATTCAACTGAGATAAATCCGTGTTTAGTTTTTCCACACATTTCTTCAAATGCTTTTGATGGGAATGGCCATAGGGTAATTGGTCTGATTAAACCTACCTTTATACCTTCCTTTTCAAGCATCTTTACTGCATTTTTGCATATTCTTGAAGTTATACCGTATGCTGCTATTACAATGTCAACTTCACCTTCACAGTTGTACATTTCATATTTAACTTCATTATTTTCAATTTCTCTGTATTTTGCTTGAAGCTTTCTGTTATGTTCTTCAAGTTCTTCAGGCTTTAAGAATAAAGAATTTATAACATTGTGTTTTTCTCTCTTTCCTCTTAAACCTGTTGTAGCCCAATCCTTTGATGGAAGCTGTCTTCCTTGTCTTTCTTTAAATTCAACTGGTTCCATCATTTGCCCAAGCATACCATCTCCCATAACCATTACAGGAGTTCTATACATATCAGCTACATCAAATCCCTCCTGAACAAGGTCAACCATTTCCTGAACTGATGCTGGAGCAAAAACAACCATCTTATAGTCTCCATGTCCACATCCCTTTGTAGCTTGCAGATAGTCTGATTGTGCTGGTTGAATACCACCTAGTCCTGGACCTCCTCTAACAATGTTAATGATAACACATGGAAGCTCAGCACCAGCAATGTATGAAATACCTTCAGCCTTTAAGCTTATTCCTGGACTTGATGATGAAGTTAAAACTCTAACTCCTGAACCTGCAGCTCCATAAACCATGTTAATAGCTGCAACTTCACTTTCTGCCTGTAAAAATACTCTTCCTATTTTAGGCATTTTTCTTGCCATATAAGCAGCAACTTCTGTTTGAGGTGTTATTGGGTAACCAAAGAAGCATTGACATCCAGCATGAATAGCAGCTTCGCCTATAGCTTCGTTACCTTTCATTAAAATCTTTTCAGCCATTAAGCTAACCTCCCTATAATTTATTTTTCTACTGTTATTACTAAATCAGGACAAATTCTTGCACATGATGCGCAGCCAACACACTTTTTCATATTTTCTTCAGTTATAGCTGCAGGATGGTATCCCTTAGCATTAAGCTTTTCATCAAAACCTATAATTTTTACTGGGCATACTTCAAGACAAAGACCACAGCCTTTACATCTTTCTTCTCTGAATTTTGCTATTGCCATAAATCAACCCTCCTTAAAGGTTTATATATTATAGAATCTATTTTTTATAAAACTAGACTCTACTTTAGCTTTATAGTTTATTCAAGTTCCCTGTTCCAAGGTGGAAGCATAAAAATCTTAAGTGGAAGTATCTCTCCTTCAATATTGTCAGGGAGTTTACTAACTAAATCCTCTCTGACAACTGTGTATTTGATTGGAAGTCCTGTTTTTTCTGATACTTCCTTTAGAATTTTTTGTCCTTCTAAAATATGGTCTATTGTTGTTTCATATGATAGATTGGCATTATTTATTAAGTACTTCACCTTCAGTCTTGATGCTGTTTCTATTTCAGAGATAAACTCTAAAATACCTTCTGCATTCTTTGTAAAAGGTCTTGTTGTATTTACAACGAAATACATATCATAGTCCTCTTCTCTGAAAAATCTGTTATATTGACCTAAGGCTACAGCACCCTTATCATCTCCGCCAACATCCAAAACAACATCATATGATTTGTCGTTAAAGGCAACCATTGTATGGTGGGGAATAGTGCCTAATTCTGCATTTGCAAATTCCTTTGGTGTTGAAATCAGCCTTATTCCCTTTTCCTTCAGCAACGCTTCCTGATCCCTGGTACAAAAATAAGGATTAACTATATCAAGGTCTGCTATGAGAACCTTTTTACCCTGTTCTGCAAGTCTTAAGGCATAATTTAAAGAAATCTCCGTTTTACCGCTTCCAAAATGACCGGTAAAAACTCTAATTCTTGAATCCATTTTTTTCACCCTACTTATATTCCTTTGCAGTTTCTTCGCCCTTTAGTACTCTTAATCCACCTTCTGCAAGGGCTAGCATCTCATCTTCTCCTGGATATACTGTAATTGGTGCAATAAAGCTTACCCTTTCAGTTATCCAATCAACTAGCTCTTTACCATATGCTAGTCCTCCAGTTAAGATAATGGAATCAACTTTTCCTGAAAGAACTGCAGCACACATACCAATTTCCTTAGCTACTTGATATGCCATAGCCTTGTAAACCAGTTCAGCCTCTTTGTTGCCTTCATCCATCATTTTCTTAACTTCTCTACCATCATTAGTGTTTAAATAAGCAACAAATCCACCTTTACCTGTAATCATCTTCTTTATTTCATCTATAGTATATTTTCCTGAATAGCACATTTTTACAAGATCCCCAACTGGAAGACTTCCTGTTCTCTCTGGTGAGAATGGACCATCTCCATCAAGGGCGTTGTTTACATCCACTACCCTTCCATTTTTATGTGCTCCAACTGAGATTCCTCCACCCATATGAGCAACAATAAGATTTAAGTCTTCGTATTTAATTCCCTTTTCCTTTGCATATCTTTTAGCAACTGCTTTCTGGTTTAAAGCATGGAATATACTCTTTCTAGTTATTTCAGGCATACCTGAAACCCTTGCGATATCATCCATTTCATCAACAACTACTGGGTCCACTATATATGAAGGAAGATTTAATGATTTTGCAATTTCATAAGCTATTACACCGCCAAGATTTGAAGCATGTTGTCCTTGAACTCCAATCTTTAAATCTTCAAGCATAATATAATTAACTGCATAAGTACCGCCTTCTATTGATTTTAAAAGTCCACCTCTTCCCACAACAGCATTAAGAGTCTTTATATCAACTCCCTTATCTTCAACTGCCTTCAGGATTACATTTTTTCTGAAATCATATTGCTCAAATATAGTTTTATAAGGAGCAAGTTCTTCTGAAGAATGTCTTAAAGTCTCAACAAAAACTGGGGTCAAATCATCATAAACTGCTATTTTTGTTGATGTAGAACCTGGGTTGATAATCAGCATTCTAAACATTTTAGTTCCTCCTATTTCATATTGATAAATCTTTGACAATCTTTATAATGTTCATTATTTTCTGACACATTAACTTAAAATTTTGGGGCCTTGTGGCTATTTACAACCAGCAACAAGGCAAGCAAGTGCAATTGAGAATAGTTTGCTCTCTGGGCTGTCTGCTCTTGAAGTAAGAATAACTGGTGCGGCAGCTCCTGCTAATATCCCACCATTCTTTGCATTTGCAGCATAAGTTAAAGTTTTATACATAACATTACCTGTTTCAATATTTGGAACAAGTATGATATCTGCTTTTCCTGCAACTGGGCTCTTTATTCCTTTATGATGTGCAGCTTCTTCTGATAATGCATTATCAATAGCTAATGGTCCATCAACTATACATCCCTTTATCTGGCCTCTGTCGTTCATCTTTGATAATGCTGCAGCATCTAGAGTTGGCTGCATATCTGGATTAACAACTTCAACAGCTCCAACAACTGCAACCTTTGGAATTTCAAATCCTATTGCCTTTGCTACCTGAACTGCATTTTCAAGTATCTGCTTTTTAGTTGATAAATCAGGTGCTATGTTCATAGCTGCATCTGTAACTATAAGTATTCTGTCCAGGGCAGAAACTTCAAAAACAGCAACGTGTGATAATACCTTTCCTGTTCTTAAACCCTTTTCTTTATCTAAAACTGCCTTTAAGAATGTAGCAGTATCTATAAGTCCCTTCATAACCATATCTGCCTTACCTGTTGAAACAAGCTCAACTGCTTTTTTTGCAGCAAGGGCATTGTTTGGTTCATGGATTATTTCAAAATCATCAAGATTAAGTCCTACAACCTTTGCAGCTTCTTCTATTTTCTCTTTATCCCCAACTAGTACAGCATCAGCAAGTCCCTTTTCTTTTGCATCTTTTATCGCTTCAAGAACTGGTTCATCCTGTGCAACTGCAACAGCCACTTTTTTAATATTGCCACATTTAACTTTTTCTAAAACTTGTTCAAAGTTTTTAACCATTCTCTACACCTCTTCTTCGTAAATTTTTGCTGTTTCTTGATTATTTATAACCCTGTAAGCCCCCTCAGCCAGTGCCTGCATTTCATCTTCCCCTGGTATCAGCTCAACAGGACAAATAAACTCAACTCTTTGACTAATTTCTTGTGTCAATCTTTTAGAGTGTGCAAGACCACCTGTCAATATTATTTTATCCACTTTTCCAGAAAGTACAGCAGCACAAGCACCAATTTCCTTAGCAATTTGATATGCCATTGCTTTAAAAATTAAAGCTGCTTTTTCGTCACCTCTTTCAATCATTGCTTCTACTTCTCTTGCATCATTTGTTCCAAGGTAGCCAACCAGTCCAGCCTGACCAACCATTTTCTTTTTCAATTCTTTGTATGAATATTTTCCTGAAAAGGCAATATTAACTAAATCGCCTACTGGAACCCCTCCAGCTCTTTCTGGTGAAAAAGGCCCTCCCTCATTGGCATTATTTACATCTACAATTCTTCCTTTTTTCAGAGGTGCAACTGAAATTCCTCCACCTAGGTGGGCTACAATAAAATTACATTCTTCTAATTTTTTGTTCAACTTTTCAGCAGCTCTCCTTGAAACAGCCTTAATGTTAAGAGCATGAACAAGAGACCTCCTTGGAAGCTGTGGAAGCCCTGAATATCTTGCAATATCTTCAAACTCATCAACAGCGACTGGGTCTACAATAAAGGATCTGATACCTTCATTATCCCCTATTGCCTTTGCAATTATCCCTCCAAGATTTGATGCATGTTCACCCTGAACCCCTATCTTTAAATCCTCTATCATTGCATCAGTAACCATATATGTACCAGATGGCATTGGTTTTAATAAACCACCTCTACCAACTACTGCAGAAAGCTCACTGGTTCCATAGCCCTCTTCTTTTAACCAATTCAATATTGCATTCATTCTAAATTCATATTGATCAGTTATTTTGTCAAATTTTGATATTTCTTCAGCGCTATGACTTAGGTTCTTCTGTTTTATATTCTTTACTCCATCGAATACGGCAACCTTTGTGGATGTAGAACCAGGATTGATAACCAAAATATAGCGTCTCATAAATTTCCCCCTTATTAAATTTTCTTAATTTTATACCCCTGAAATTATTATAAAATTTTAACCCCTTTTATAGAAAAATGTTATACTTTTAATATTATTTTAATGTATAAAACATGATATTTGCAACATATATGTCATATATTTTAAAATTTAAATTTTTCGTCTCCATTTTTGTATTAAACTGGATGAAACTTTTTCATAATTTCCTCTGCAACCTTTATGCCATCAACTGCAGCTGACATTATTCCTCCTGCATATCCTGCCCCTTCACCAGCTGGATAAATTCCTTGTATGTGTGAATGTTCCATGTATTCATTTCTTTCAATTCTTACAGGAGATGACGTTCTTGTTTCAATCCCCGTAAGAATTGCATCTTTTCCTGCAAATCCTTTAATTTTCTTGTCGAAATCAAGAAGAGCTTCTTTCATAACTTCTACGACATAATTCGGAAGACAATTCTTTATTTCTGCAAAATTATATCCTCTTGTGTAAGTAGGTTCCACCCTGCCTAATTTTGTTGATATCCTGTCATTTAAAAAATCACCAACCAGCTGAACTGGAGCATAATAATTATTTCCTCCAGTTTTAAAGGCAAGTCTTTCATATTGTCTTTGAAATTCAAAACCTGCAAGAGGATGCTCACTTGCAAAGTCCTCCGTAGTTATTCCTACAACAAGTGCACTATTGGCATTTTTCTTATCTCTGGCATATTGGCTCATACCATTTGTAACAACCATTCCTTCTTCTGAAGATGCTGCCACCACTGTTCCACCAGGACACATACAGAAACTATAACATGGTCTATTAAGCCTTTTACTGTTATATGTAAGTTTGTAGTCTGCAGCCCGTAGCTTTGGGTGTTTAGAATATATTCCATATTGGTTATTGTCGATTAATTCTTGAATATGTTCAATTCTTGCACCAATAGCAAATGGCTTTTGATACATGTTTAATCCTCTATTAAATAGCATCTCAAATGTATCCCTTGCACTATGTCCTATTGCAAAAACTACCACATCACAAGGTACCTCATATTCCCCATTTACTATCACGCCAGTTATTCTATTATTTTTTAATAAAATATCACTTACCCTTGAATTAAATCTAACTTCTCCACCTAAGCGAATAATCTTTTCTCTGATGTTTTTTACAACATCCCTTAAAATATCAGTTCCAATATGGGGTTTAAATGAATACATTATTTCCTTTGGTGCTCCGGCTTTAACAAATTCCTCTAAAACTATATCAATTCGGTTGTCCTTAATTCTAGTTGTCAGTTTACCATCTGAAAAAGTTCCTGCTCCACCTTCTCCAAATTGTATATTACTGTTTAAGTCTAGTTGTCCATTTTTCCAGAAATTATTGATTTTATATGTTCTTTCTTCCACAGAACTTCCTCTCTCTAGAATCAGAGGTTTATACCCATTTTTCGCCATGACAAGACCGGCAAATAATCCTGCCGGTCCGCTTCCTACAATAATAGGTCTATTGGTTAACTTAACATTTCCATATTCAAATTTTTCTTGTTCTTTCTTTTCTTCATATTTAACATCATTACTGTTAGCCTTTTCTACTAATTTCTTTTCCTTATCGCATTCAAACTGAACATGGTAAATTAAATCTATTTTATTTTTTCTTCTTGCATCTATAGATTCTCTGACAATCCTATAATTTTGCATATCCTTAGGATTTATATTCAGCATCTTAGCAGCTAAAGTCTGTACCTTGCTTATGTCATCATCAATTGAAATCCTGATGTTATTTATTTTTATAGTCATCTCTTTCCTCCATCATTTCTTCGTAATCGTTACTGTAATTCTTTGTGGTGTATATGACGTTATTTGTGTGCCATCTGGCCCATATATTTTTACTGGTATAATGTGTACTCCCTCGGCAAAATCCTTTATGTCAACTACTGCTGATATGTTACTGCTATCAATGTCTTTAACAATACTTTCTGCACCCTCAATAGTCACACTAATAGTATTTGAAGAAAATACATAATTATAAGAGTCGTTTGCATTTAATATACTTACAGAAACATCTACTGTTTTAGATGTTTTATTTTCGATACCAAATTCTACCGAAATCCCTTTTATGTCCCCTGATATGTTTATATTGGGTGGTATGTTAAAAGGTAACTCCTGGGTTATATTTTCCTGAATATTTGATAAATCAAAGGGAACTGTCTCTATATATTTGATTTCGTTTAAGTATTTTAAATCTCCAACTATTGTAACTTTACTTATACTTGTATTCATATATTTTAAAACCTTACCTTCAGGTAATTTACCTGTCTTTTTAACAATTATGGGTACTTCCTTTGTTGGTTTTATTGACAGATAAACATCAGCCAGTGATGGTTCTATTTTTACATATTCAACAATTCTACCTTCTCTGTCTACTGGTTTTAAAGGTATTGAGGCTTTAACATCTGCTGAATTTTCAGTTACATCTATCCTTCCTACAGCAGCCTCTACAAAATTTATTTGTGTGGCAGGACCTGAAATAAGCACTTCAGTAGGTCTTAACACAGGCTGCATATATCCGTAACCTGATTTAGGAACACCAACTAAGTTTAATCTTATAGGCACTGACTTTCTTTCAAGCTTATCTAAGGTAACTTTAACATAGGAGGTTTCAATGTTTTGAACTATATCAACTCCTAAAGGCTTTCTTGTTACCCTTATAGGTATATTGTTCAGACCTTTTTTAAGGGCAACATCCATGTCTGCTTCAACTCTGAAATCCTCTACTCTGACATTCATAATATCCCTAGGTGCTCCTTTAACAGCCAGATTAATTGTAAGCTGCTGACCTGGATTTGCCAGAGCTAAATTAGATTCCTGAATGGCATTTTCATTAGCCAATATAACTGGAACATTTTCAACTATTGTATTTATTTCCTGATCTGTATCCTGTACAACGTAAATCCACATAAGAAAGGCTAATAATACTGATAGCACCATAACAGTTATTTCTTTTTTGTCTTTGTGAGCCATGCTTTCACCTTCTTAAACATACTGAAATCGTCCTCAAGATTATGCTCTAAAATTTTAGTTAAAACATTTGTAAGTTTTTCATAATTATAATTCCGGGTTAATTTTCCATTTATAGCTAAAGAAATTATTCCTGTTTCTTCTGAAACTACTACAGCTATAGCATCTGAATTTTCGGTTATTCCTATGGCAGCCCTGTGTCGGGTACCTAAATCTTTCTTAACCTCCTGTTCAGTCAATGGTAGAACACATGCCGCTGCTGCTATTCTGTCCCTTCTAATGATAACTCCACCATCATGAAGGGGAGTATTTTCAACAAATATATTTTCTAATAAAGCTGAGGATACTGCGGCATCTATTTTTATTCCACTGTGGGTAAAGTCATTTAAACCAGTTTCCTGTTCAAGTATTATCAGGGCTCCTGTTTTAGTATCAGATAAGTTAACAGCTGCCAATGAAATTTCTTCAACGACTTTCCTTATTTCCTCATCATTATCAAACATTCGTCTTGATAAAAATCTAGTTCTTCCAAGGTGTTCAAGAGCCTTTCTAAGTTCTGGCTGAAAGATTATTATAAGGGCAATCACTCCAACAGTAAGTGTGTTTTTAATAATCCAGTGAAGGGTAACTAGCCCAAATACTTGGCTTGCCTTCATAACTATACCAATAAAAATAAGACCTTTTATTAACTGTTCTGCTTGTCTGCCTTATCAAAATAAATATTTTGTATATTATGTAAGCCACTATGGCAATGTCTATTACGTTTTTATATGATATGTTTGTTATAATTCTCATTAAACTTGATAAGTCACCCATCCAATTCCACTCCCTGCATACTATTCAAATATAATTATATACCAAAACTTTCTGTCATAGTATAGCAAGATGATGAATTAAATATTAATTTATGGGAAAATTATCAATTAACAGGTTTATTTCTTTGATAAGGGGTTGATAACTTGGAACAAAATTATGATAAGATAATTGAACATAACATAAAGGCATATCTTGACCAGGAAATGCGTGAATCTGAACTTAATATTCAGGTCAGGTCTAAAGATGGTTATGTTACCCTTTCTGGTTTTGTTGATGTTCTTGCTGAAAAAAATGCAGCAGAGGAACTTGCTTTCAGAGTTGAGGGGGTTAAGAAAATTGAAAACTGCCTTACGATTTCAACAGATGGAACATTTACTGATAAAGAAGCTGAAGCTGAGGTTATCAGTAAATTTAAGGGAAATCCTGAACTTACACCAGTCAGTGTAAAGGTGAACAGAGGTGTTGCTGTTCTTGAAGGAAGGGTTCCAACACTTAGGGTTAAAAACCTTGCGATTCATCAAGCCAGTAAGGCTTTAGGGGTAAAGGATGTTGTTTCCCATATAACTATAGACTCACTTAATAAAATTGATGATGTAACAATAAACAACAACCTTTATCAGAAGTTTTCACAACATAACATGAAAGATAGTGATATTGTTGTTGATGTAAATAACGGAAGTGTTCTCCTTTCAGGATATGTTGATTCAATGCATCAAATGGAAGCTGCCCTAGAGATAGCTGAAGGCGTTGAAGGTGTGAGAAATGTTAAAAACAATCTTGAGATAAGAATCGAGTAGGAGCTGAATAATTATTTTATTCATCGTCCTCTCACACCACTGTGCTTACCCTTCGGTACACGGTGGTTCAATAGAAATTAATGTACAGATGAATAAATTCAGATATTGAAACCAAACCTATTTCTTTAAGGTATTTATTGGTTAGTGCTCTGGATAATATAGGGCTGTTGGATATTCTCCAATAGCCTTTCTTGTGTTTGAATATTCCCATGCCTTACTATTTTCAATTCCTAATTTTACAAGATTGTCATGTTTAGTTTTAATCTTCTTCCATTGTTTCCAAAAACACACTCGAATCCTTCGCCTTAACCATTTATCAAATGTTCTTAGAATGTTTTTCATAGTGATTTCCACTACCAAGCCCATAGCGAATTTTCACCGCTAAGATGTGGCCTATGCTGGGGCACCAGTAGAAAGAGGATATAACAACTAATATCCCCCTCTTTCCAAACTAGTATTGACCGTCCCTAACAATTATTGACCGTCCCTAACAATTACGAAAGTCCCTTTCATTCTACTTTGCGGACAAGCTGTCCATAACTGTTTATTTATTACGTTTTTGTAGTCACCCATGGATCCTAGTCCGGGAGGCTTCTGCCTGACTGGACTTGCTACCATGTTACTCTTTTCCGCCTCTTATTACCTTTAGATCTTCCTTAACTCCCATTATATCAACTTTTATATCAAAATCTTCTTCAGCTAAAACTTTCAGTCTATTTTCAATCTTAGCTAATTTATTGTCTATCTTCTCATGAGCAAATTGAGTGTTTTTCTCAAATTGAATAAGTAAATCAAGTTTCTCCCCATGTTTTTCCTTAATATATTTAACATCACTCTCAATATTCTCAAGTCTTTCATTAATTGGTCTTAATTCATCTCTTATTAACTCTCTAATAGCCTGTAAAATATCTTTTTCCATATTCTCACCATCCTAATAAAACCATCACTTTATAATATAAATAATTTACTTATAAAAAATTACTTTACGTAACCATATATTGATATTTACATTTTATCAGATTATTATTCTTTATTCCACCTAGAGTCTTTGGCTTTTATTTCTAATATTAGATATTATACTGCTTTTAAATTAAATTAATAACTAAAACTTCGCACATAAAAACTGCTCTGCGATCCTAGAAAATTCAATATTCGGTAATAATATAATTGCATTTAAGCACACAAACCAAGCCTTCCTCTCAACACTTTTGCCAAGGTAGATAAAAATCAATGGGGACATATACTTAGTGTTTCCACATATACTATACGTCCCTAATATTACGTCCCTAATATTACCTGAGTTCCTATACCATATAATAATCCTATTATATCACCCTGAGCATTTCTTATATAGTAGTACTCTACTCCGTTTAACTTCATGGCTATAAGATTATCGCTGCTGTCGTAGGAGTAGTAGATTGTGTCGGTTCCATTTGATTCAAAGGTTACCTTATCCCCAACAAGATGATATTTTGTTGTTACTGTTCCTACTGTTTTTTCTGTCCTAATTCCCTCAGAATTGTATTTGAAGGAAACATTTATTCCGTTTCCTGAGATGCCAGCTAATTGGCGTCCCATTTCCCAGGTGTAGGTA
>NZ_AZQP01000051.1 GCF_000601455.1 Fervidicella metallireducens AeB | reverse complement strand
TAGCCTTGGGGTAAAGCTTTTAGATGATGAGAAATATAAAAATATTACGTGTGAGTTTATGAAACAGTATGTGTAATTTTTAAAAACAAAAAATAAAAACTTAATTTTAAAAAGTTAAAAAAATAAGTGTTTTAATAAGGCATAAAAATTGGACAAGCATAGTAAAAATTTAAAGAAAACACAAAAAGAAAGTTACATAAAACGAAAAAATTATAGAGTTTGGCTAAAAGTGGGATATTTAGATACTTTTTAAAATACATATCCCTATATATAACAGTAAGTATATGTCCCTAATAAGAAATTACTACAGGATTTAATTCCTATAGTAATTTCTTGTTGAATTTAATTTTTACTAAATAAATTTAGACAAATCTATGCAAATTCTTTTATTTCAAACTATTTTTACTTCATAAATCACTTTACCTACTCGCTCTATATGATCTTTTAACTCATTGTGGTTTAAATGGGTAAAGTCTACAATATCAAACATATATGGAAGAGGACTCTCATCTTCCAACATTGAATGAAGTTTTGATAATATATCAAATGTTATAGCTTCACCATATATTGCTATATCAATATCTGAGCCTGGTTTATAATTTCCTTTTGCTCTTGAACCAAAAATAACTGCTCTTTCAATTTCAGGAAAATGTTTTATAGTATTTATGATATACTCTAAATCTGATTCTCTTAAACCAAAATTCATATCATATCCTCCAGCTTAAGTAATAACTCTTTAATAACTGGATAATAATTATGTTTTATAAGATGCTCAGCTTCTTTTGCAATATCTTCATCATAAGTATGAGCCATTAAATTTCGCTTTTGTAGAGCATCAATCCAAACATGTCCATTAGTTATTAACTGAATCTGAAAAGCTGTTTGTATTGCATTTCTTGGGCTTTTCACTTCAAAACCCTCTTGTTCTAAAAAATCCTTCATGGTCTTCCATGCTAATTCGAATGTATATTCAAAGCATTGTATTAATCCTTGAACTTCAAATTTATTTAATTCATCTTTTTCTATAAATTCTGTTAACTGAATTGCAGCCTTTTTATAGTTAGAAAATCTCTGTTTCCATCTGATATCTTCACTCATTTATAGGCACCTACTTTCTTGGTATTGGGTATGTATTTAATTTACTAGTGTAAAAGATATTCATATATTTTTATCATATTATTTCCTTTGCAACCTTGCAACACACTCCACATGTGCAGTCTGGGGAAACATATCAACAGGTTGAATTTCTTTGGTTTTGTATCCTAGTTCATCTAATATTCCAAGATCTCTTGCTAGTGTACTGGAATCACAGGATACATAAACTATTCTTTCAGGATTCATTTCAGATATAGCATAAAGGAGCTCTTTCTCACAGCCTTTTCTTGGAGGATCTACAACAACAACTTCTGCTCTTATTCCTCTCTTTATCATATCAGGTATAACTTTTTCAGATTCACCTACTATAAATTCAACGTTGTTAGTATCATTTGCCTTTGCGTTTTCAATTGCATTGTTGATAGCTTGTGGAACTATTTCAACACCATAAACTTTTTTTTGCCCTTTTAGCAAGGAATAAAGAAATAGTACCTGTTCCACAATAGGCATCAAAAACAGTTTCATTTCCTGTCAGGGCAGCATATTCTAAAGCCTTATTATATAAAACTTCAGTTTGCACAGGATTGACCTGGAAGAAGGATAAAGGAGAAATATTGAATTTAAATTTATCTATATAGTCAGTTATTGTTTCTGAACCCCATAAAGTTTTACACTCTTCACCAAGTATTACATTTGTTTTCTTTTTATTTATATTTAAAATAATACTTTTAATGCCTTCTACATTTTTTATTATGGAATCTATAAATTCATTTATGTAAGGAACTTTGGATACTCTGCTAACTAAAACAACCATAACTTCTCCAGTTTTAAAAGCTTTTCTAACCATTATGTGCCTTAGGATTCCTTTATCTGTTTCTTCATTATAAGGTTCTACACCATATTTATTCAGCCACTCTCTTGTAATTTCAACAACTTTATCTGCGATTTCATCTTGTATATAGCATTTTTCCATATCGATAATGTCATGGCTTCTAGGTGCATAAAAACCTATTTGTATTTCTCCATTGTTTTTACCAATAGGAAGTTGAACTTTATTTCTATATCTATATGGGTTTTTCATACCGATGGTAGGATGTATTAAAACATCAGTAAGTTTGGCAATTCTAGTAATGTTGTCAGTTACCTTTTGAGTTTTATATTTTAATTGGCCTTCATAGGATTGATGTTGTAATTGACAACCTCCGCAGCGTTTGTATATTTCACAAACCGGGGTTTCTCTAAATTCTGAGGGTACTAAAACATTAAGCAGTTTTCCAACAGCATAGTTTTTAGTAATTTTAATTATCTTAACAGTTACTTTCTCACCTAGTAAAGCTCCTTGAACAAAAATAGTAAAGCCTTGAAGTTTACCTACACCTTCACCTTCGTGCCCCATACCCGTTATATCTAATTCATAATCTTTATTCTTTTCAACTGGAATTAACTTCGTCATATACTATCACCCTTCTTTAAACTATATCTTTAGTTATTTTATCAAAAATTCAGGAATTATAATATATGAATATCCATAAAATATTTAAATTCTATTGACAAAGGGATATAATGGTAATATATTTAAAATGTAACCAGTATTACATGTAATACTGGTTACATAAAAGGAGGTGATGATTTGAATTGGAGGACGTTGATTTACCAGATTCCAAGGGAGCCCCAAAAGAATAGGGTTGCAGTATGGAGAAGGCTAAAATCAATAGGAGCACTAAATGTTTTACAATCCATATGGATTTTACCGGATTCTGAAGAAGCAAAGGAAGAGTTTAGAAAGATTGTTGACCAAATCAACTCTAATGGAGGCCAGAGTATAAGCTGCGTTACTCTTATTGATGATGAAGAAGAAAACAAAAAATTGATTAATCAATTCAATAAGGAACGTGAAGAGGATTATAAAGAGATACTGGAAAAATGTGATGACTTTGAACTTGAAATTGAAAAGGAGATTAAAAGGGAGAATTTTACCTTTGCTGAAGTTGAGGAGAACGAAAATGAAATTGAAAAGCTTAATATTTGGTTGAAAAAGGTTGAAAGAAAAGATTATTTTGACTGTCAGATGAAGGCAGAAGTGATTAGAAGAATACAAGAGTGCATTTTGCTGTTAAATAATTTCAGCAATAAGGTATTTGAAATTGATGAGAAATCTAAGGAGGGAAGTTTATAATGGATGTTAATGAAAATATGAAAAAATCTGCATATAAATTTATTTTTTTAATTGGAATAGTAAGTTTATTTTCTGATTTTACCTATGAAGGTGCAAGAAGTATAATAGGACCTTATCTTGGACTATTAGGTGCATCCTCTGCTGCTGTGGGATTTGTTTCTGGTCTTGGGGAATTTATTGGCTATGCATTTAGAATTGTAACTGGAATTATCAGCGATAAAACTAAAAACTACTGGACAATGACTATTATTGGATACGGGCTTAATTTAATAGCCATTCCATTACTTGCTTTTGTTCCTGAAAAGGGATGGATTTATGCATGTGGTCTTATTTTATTAGAAAGACTAGGTAAAGCAATCAGAAATCCATCAAAAAACACCCTTGTGTCTTTTGCTGCAAGTCAAGTTGGTGCAGGTAAGGGATTTGCACTTCAGGAAGCACTGGATCAAATTGGAGCATTTTTAGGGCCAGTTATGTTGTTTATTATTTTAACATTAAAAGGAGGTTCTAACACAAAGGAAGCTTACGGACTTTGTTTTCTGGCTCTAGGCATAACAGCGATACTTGCTGTACTTGTTTTGTTAATATCTAAAAAACTTTATCCAACTCCAGAAAGTTTTGACAAATCCAAGGAAGTAGAAGGAAAAATAAGCTTTGAACTTCCATTCTGGCTATATATAGCAGCAATTTCTTTAGTAGCTGCAGGATTTGCTGATTTCCCAATTATGTCATTTCATCTAGTTAAGGAAAAAATCTTTGCAGATAACATCATACCAATACTTTACTCTTTGGCTATGGGTGTTGATGCAGTTGCAGCCCTTTTCTTTGGCTGGTTATATGATAAAAAAGGTATTTCTTCATTAATAATAGCAACAGCAATGTCAGCATTTTTTGCGCCATTAGTATTCTTAAGTACCTACAAAGTAACAATAATTTTTGGTATAATGTTGTGGGGTATAGGAATGGGAGCCCAGGAATCAATCCTCAAAGCCACTGTAACAAATCTGACATCAAAAAACCGAAGGGCAACTGCATTTGGTATATTTAATACAGGATTTGGGTTGTTTTGGTTTCTTGGAAGCTATGCCATGGGTATACTATATGGAATATCAATAAAATATCTGGTGTTATTTTCAATAATTACTCAGGCAGCATCAATTCCACTTTTTTATGCAGTGGATAGGAAAAACAAACAATAAGTTAAAATTTACAAGTGATATGGCTGCTAGTTGCTAAAGGAGGAGAACGACGTGGAAAGGAAGACATATTCAATTATAGCTGTTCTATTGACATTTGTATTATTACTAGGAAATGTTGTTATGGCGGCTACATCAAATGTTAAAACTATGACCTCTGCAAAGGTTTCAACAAAAACAATTAAATATTCAAACAAATATGTTGAAGCGAACCTTAAAATACCTGTTGTTTCTGGTTTCAAAAACAAGACTATTGAAAAAAATATCAATAATGCATTTGAAAAATTTGATTATAAAGAAATAGAAGAGATGGCAAAGGATGCAGAGACTGATGGTATAGAGGTAAATGATGTATTCCCTTATGAAATAAGGCAAAGTTATAAAGTTGGTTATAATAAAAACGGATTGCTGAGCATTGAAATGAATAATTATATTTATACAGGCGGTGCCCACCCAATGCTATATAACACCTGTTATAATTATGATTTAAAAACAGGAAAGAGATTGAAGTTAAAGGATTTATTTAAAAACACTGGATATAAAAAAGTTGTTTCAAACGAACTAATAAAACAAATAAAAAAAGAAAATCCATATATAACCAAGCAAGAATGTTATGATGTTTATAATATTACAGGGAATGAGGCATTTTACATAACTAGTGATAGTATAGTAATATGTTATAGACCTTACCAAATTAGCGGCTATGGTTCTGCAGCCCCTGAATTTAAAGTACCTTTGAGACTATTGAAGAAATATTTAAAGGTTAAAATCTGATTTTAATTTTTAAGAAAAGCACATTCTCTAAATAAAGGTGGATGTGCTTTAAATTTTTAACTTTGAAATGCATTCAAATGAAGGGAATAAGAAATGTCGAAAAAAATCACTTGATTAAGGATAATGTCGTATATTAAAATTATATAAAGTAAGTTTAAAAAAAACATTAAAACTAAGGAGGTTATCTCAGTTGAAAAAGGGGCCTAACTTGAAATCTATTAGATTTAAATTAACAACATTACCACTTATAATCCTTTTTGCAGCATTTACCTTTGTTACAGTTGTAGGTGCATATATAACAAAAGTTTCAACAATTAATAGAATGAAGGAGGATGGCCTTCAGCTAACAAGGCAGATGGCAAAGAGAATTGAGCAGAGTGGATTAGCATACAAAACTTTAAATGAACAGATTGAAGATAAAATAAGGGTTTCAGGTAGAGTTATATTAAATCAGCCAACAGTGAATAACGACGTGTTAAAAAAGGTAGCTAAAACTCTGGATGTTGATGAAATAAACTATACCGATGGGACAGGTAAAATTATATATTCAAACTTAGAATCAAGTATAGGTGCTGTCTTTGATGAAAACCACATTTCATATCCAGTTTTATCAGGAAAACAGTCAGAGCTTATGGAAAACATTAGAAAGAGCAGAGAAAACAATAACTATTATAAATATGGATATGTAAAAAATTCAAGTGGCGGAATGATTCAAATAGGTATTTTGGCAAATAAAATACAATCATTGTATGATAAAACAAGTTATCAGGCTATTGTAGATGAGATAGGAAAAAATCCTGATATAGTATATGCTGAATTTATTGATAAAAATTTAAAAAAAATTGCTGCTAATGACAGTAAATTAATCGGTAAAATAAATGATGATGAGGGTAGTAAAAAAGCTGCTATAGATGGAGAAGAATATGCAAAGGAATATTTTTACGATGTAAAAAATGTAACTGTATATGATGTTTTAACTCCAGTTTATGTCAATGGAGAGCACATAGGAGCAATAGACATTGGTATTTCAATGAAGAGTGTCAATGATTCAGTTACTAAAACAGTTATTACCCTTTCAATAATTGGAATTGTTGCCTTTATATTAGTTGGACTAATGCTGTTTGTTTTTGCTAACGGCTCTGTTAACAGATTGAACAAAATAAAGGAATACTTAGGTGAAATGTCTAATGGCAATTTATCAATAAACATAGATGAAAAGCTCCTAAAGAATAAAGATGAATTAGGAGATATGTCAAATGCTTTAAATTTACTTAAAAACTCATTTAGAGATATAATAAGAGACATTAAAGAAAAAGCAGATGAAGTTGGAAAATCATCGGAATCACTGGCAGCTACTTCACAGGAGATGGCATCAGGTTCAGAAGAAGTTGCAGCTACTGTAAATGAAATTGCAAAGGGAACAAATATCAGACTGAGGAAATTGCAGACGTAGTAAATCTGATGCATGATTTAGCGAAAAACATGGACAATATATATGAAAAAATTAAGACTGTTAAGGATTCAACAGATGATACTAAAGCTAAAGTTAATATAGGTAAAAATGAATTAAATCTTCTTTTAAAATCTATAGAAGACATAAAAGCATCATTTAGTATGGTTAATGAAAAGGTTCAAAACCTGTCAAACTCTGTTTCACAGGTAAGCAGTATTACGGAAACAATAACCACAATAGCAGAGCAGACAAATCTTTTAGCTTTAAATGCTGCAATCGAAGCTGCACGTGCAGGAGAAGCAGGAAGAGGATTTGCTGTAGTTGCTGATGAGGTTAGAAAACTTGCAGAGGAATCAAGACGTTCGGCAGATGAAATTAAAAATCTAATAATTTCAATAAATGAGGATACTGAAGAAGTAATTATAACCTCAAAGGAAGTTGACGAACATGTTAAGGCTCAGATCGAAACTGTTGACAACACTGTAAAATCCTTTGAAGATGTGTTAGGTTCAGTTGAAACAATTGCACCATATATAGAGGAAGTCTATAAGTCTGTTGATTTAACTGTGGAAGTAAAGGACACTGTTTTAGCAAAAACAGAAAATGTTTCAAGCATAATAGAAGAATCATCAGCATCAACGGAGGAAATCTCAGCTTCAAGTCAGGAAATGTCAGCATCAGCGCAGGAGGTTGCTGAATCAGTTCAAGGTCTGGCTGGAATTGCTGAAGAGCTTGTTAAGTCAGTAGAAAAATTTAAAATGTAAGAAAACAAACAAAAAGGGTTGTGAAATTCACAGCCCTTTTAATACTTTAATAGTATAATATATGTTGAGGTGGTTTTGATGGAAAAAAATATTTGCTGGGAACAAATAAGCAAATCCTTGCGCAAATATATAGCAAGGCATATAAATAATAGTGATGTAGAGGATGTACTACAAGAGGTACTTTTAAAGATTTATAACAATATAGATGGACTAAGGGATAATACTAAATTAAATTTATGGGTTTATAAAATATCACAAAATGCTGTCATAGATTATTACAGAAATAAAAATAAAGAAATGCTCGAACTTACTGATAATCTCTTCCAAGAAGATTTTGAAGAAGATTCTTATAATAATGAGATTTCAAAATGCTTAAATACAATGATAGAGTATCTTCCTGAAAAATATAAAGAAGTTATAAAACTTATTGAGTACAATGGATTAACACAAAAGGAAGTTAGTCAGCAACTAGGCATTTCTGTTTCAGCAGTAAAATCTCGAGTTTTTAGGGCAAGAGGAATGCTAAAACAAATGCTCATAGAATGTTGTTATTTTGAGCTTGATAGGTTAGGTAATATTATAGATTATAAACATAAAACAACAAATTGCAAATTCTGCTAGCAAAAAGGTTTTTCTTGAAACCTTTTTTCTTTTTTTCGTCTTTATATATAGAAACAGATAAAATTTTAGGAGGTATATTTATGAAATCTAAACAAACAGGATGTTGTTCATGTAGTAGTGGGTGTTGTAATGAAGTAAATATTAATAATGAGAAAGGGAAAATAGTAATTGATTTTTTATATCTTGATTTAACTACGTGTGATAGATGTCAAGGCACAGATAAAAACTTAGAAGAAGCTTTAAAGGATGTATCAAATGTTTTAGAGACTACTGGAGTAGAAGTGGAAGTTAATAAAGTTAATGTTATAAATGAAGAGTTGGCACTAAAGTATAGGTTTAAAAGCTCTCCAACAATCCGTGTAAATGGTCGTGATATTCAATTGGATATCAAGGAAAGTTTATGCAAGTGTTGCGGTGATTTATGTGGAGAAGATGTAGATTGTCGAGTATGGGTTTATCAGGGGAAGGAATACGATTCTCCACCTAAGGCAATGATAATTGAATCAATTTTAAAAGAAGTTTATGGCACAAAAGATACTTTTGTTGAGGAAGATGAATATATTTTACCAGAGAACCTGAAGAAATTTTATGCTGGAATGAAAAAACAATAGACTTTATTATTTAATAATCAAAATTTAACTAGATTATTATAAAGTGACATTTGTTATATTAATAAATGTCACTTTATATTTTTGTACAAATAATTATTAAACAGCAAGGTATAAATGAAAGGAATATTAAAAAGCAGAGGCAGAAAGAAGGAGAATTTAAAGTAAATCAAAAATTAAATTATTAATTTTGATTTATAAGAAATTTTTATTTTTCTATTGACTATAACGTAACGTAATAGAATATGATGAGGATGGAGGTGATAAGATGTATAAGATAAAGGAAGTTGCAGATATGGTTGGAATCAGTGTTAGAACACTTCATCATTATGATGAAATAGGTCTTTTAAAGCCTGAATCTATAACACAGGCAGGATATAGGCTATATACAGAAAAAAATTTAGAGAAACTGCAGCAGATTTTGTTCTTTAAAGAATTAGATTTTGATTTAAAGACAATAAAGGAAATATTAGATGATCCAGACTTTGACAGAAAAAGAGCTTTGGAACTTCATAGACAACTTCTTATAAAGAAAAGAGATAGGCTCAATAAAATAATAGAGTGTGTTGAAAACACAATAGAATCAGCTGAAAGGGGAATTAAAATGAGTAAAGAAAATATGTTTAATGCATTTGATATGAGTGAAATAGAAAAGTACCAAAAAAAGTATGCAGAGGAGACCAAACAAAAATACGGACATACTAATGCGTATAAAGAGTCTATGGAGAAAACATCAAAATATACAAAGAATGATTGGTCAGATATAATGCAAAAGGCATCAGAGATATATATTGAGATAGCATCATTAATGGATAGATCACCAGATGATGAAGATGTGCAAAGGGCAGTAAAAAAGTGGAGACAGTATATTACAGATAATTTCTACAACTGTACAGTAGATATATTTAGAGGACTTGGGGAACTTTATGTTTCAGATGAACGATTTAAAAACAATATTGATAAAATAAAAGAAGGTCTTGCAGAGTTTTTAAGTGAGGCAATTAAAATTTATTGTGATAAGTAAACAAAAGGTGCCAGGCACCTTTTGTTTAAAATACATATTGACAAATGTAAATATGTACCCTATAATGAAATTGAAAGTTATTCTCAATTAAAAAATAATTTCATTAAGGGAGGTTCAATATGAACAGAAAAATCAAATTACTTTCAATAACATCAGCACTTTTATTATCAGCTTCAATATTTGCAGGTTGTGCAAAAACTGCTGAAGAAAAGGCACCAGCACAACAAAAGGAACAGGTTGTAAATGTATATTCAGACAGACATTATGATACCGATAAAAAACTTTATGAGGAATTTGCCAAAAAGACAGGCATTAAGGTTAATGTAGTTGAAGGTAAATCAGATGAGCTTATAGAAAGACTTGCAAGAGAAGGACAAGATACACAAGCAGACATTTTAATTACTGCAGATGCAGGAAGACTACATAAGGCGAAGGAACAAGGACTTTTACAATCATTTAGTTCAGATATAGTAAATAATAACATTCCACAAAACTTAAGAGACAAGGATAACACTTGGGCTGCACTTACAGTTAGAGCAAGAGTTATTGTTTATTCAAAGGATAGAGTAAAGCCAAGTGACCTTTCAACTTATGAGGCATTAACTGATGCAAAGTGGAAGGGAAAGGTTTTAACAAGATCATCAACTAATATATATAATCAATCATTACTTGCTTCAATGATAGAAAGTAATGGAAAAGAAAAGGCTAAGGAATGGGCAAAGGGACTTGTTCAAAACTTTGCAAGAGAACCAGAAGGAAATGACAGAGACCAAGTAAAAGCTATTGCAGCGGGTGTTGGTGATGTTGCAATTGTAAACACTTACTACATTGGAAAAATGCTAAATTCACAAGATCAAGAAGAAGTAAATGCAGCTAAAAAAGTAGGAGTATTCTTCCCAAATCAAGATACAACAGGAACACATGTAAATATTAGTGGTGCTGGTTTAACGAAGGCTTCAAAGAATAAGGAAAATGCAATAAAGCTAATTGAATTTTTAACTTCAGAAGAAGCACAAAAACTATTTGCAGAAGCAAACTTTGAATACCCAGCAAACCCAAAGGTTGAGGCAGCAGAGCTTTTAAAGTCTTGGGGAGATTTCAAGAGACAAAATATTGAAATATCAAAGCTTGGTGAACACAATAAAGCAGCTGTAGAAATATTTAATGAAATAGGTTGGAAATAAATTAAAAGGCCCTTTGAAAGGGCCTTTATTAATAAAAAGGGTGTGAACTATGGAAAGAGCAAAGATAAAAAGGCATATTAATGGCTGGTCTTTGATAAGTTTTGTAATGGTAATATTAATTTTATTGCCTAGTGTTGAAATTGTTTCAAATTTAATAAAGCCTGTTAATGAAAATTGGGCACACATTAAACAATATATGCTAAAGGTATATATTGTAGATAGTATAAAGCTAACTATAGCAGTAGTTTTATTTACTGTAATAATAGGTGTTGTATCTGCATATTTTGTTACATTTTATGATTTCCCATTTAGAAGATTTTTTAAATGGGCATTAGTTTTGCCTATGGCTATACCACCGTATATAGGTGCTTACACATACAATGGACTTTTGAGTTATACAGGAATAATACAAACTACACTTCGAAACAAATTTGATATAGCAGTGAATCAAAAATATTTTAATATTATGTCCCTTAAAGGAGCCATATTTATATTAACTATATTCTTATTTCCATATGTATATTTAATTACAAAATCATTCTTAGAAAAACAATCGGCAACACTTGTGGAAAGCGCGAGACTTCTTGGAAAGGGTAATATAGTAATATTTTTCAAAGTAATAGTACCAATATCTAGGGTTGCTATAGTAAGTGGTGCTACACTTGTGGCACTTGAGGTTTTAAGCGATTATGGTGTGGTTTCATATTTTGGTGTGCAGACATTTACAACAGCAATATTTAAAACTTGGTTTTCCCTTGGAGATGTTGAGTCTTCGGTTAGAATTGCAGCAATACTTATGGTTGGTGTTGTATTTGTAATTTTATTTGAAAAGTTTATGAGGGGAAGAAGAAAATACAGCTATAGTAATACTAAAATAAAACCTGTTTCAAGAAAAAGATTAACAGGTATTAAAAAGAATATAGTTGTAGGGTTTTTTACAATAATATTTCTATTATCATTTTTAATACCAACTATACAACTTCTATATTTTGCATCACTGACATATAAACGTGTTTTAAACAGCTCATTTATTACAATGTCTTTAAATACATTAACTTTATCGATAATGGCTGCAATTGTTATCACAATAATTTCTCTAGTAATTGCTAACTATTGTAGGATACATGAAGGAACATTATCAAAAATAATTTCTAAAATAACAATGGTGGGATATTCAATTCCTGCAGCTGTAATTGCAATTTCTGTAATACTTTTGTTTGTTAATATAGATAGAAATTTAAAATGGTTCTATATAATGATAAATCCAAACTCCAAGACTCTTGTTTTATCAACAAGTATTTTTATGCTTTTCTTTGCCTATGTTATAAGGTTTTTAGAGGTTTCATATCAAGCAATAGAGTCTGGATATGAAAAAATGGGCAAAAAGTTTTTTGAAGCTTCAAGGCTACTTGGACAAAATACATTAAAGACATTTATAAAAATAGATATACCTATGTTAAAACCAGCGATAATAAGTAGTATTGTGCTAGTTTTTATAGATATTATAAAGGAACTTCCTTTAACACTTCTTTTAAGACCATTTAATTTTAATACCCTAGCAACAAGAACATTTGATTATGCAGCAGATGAAATGCTTCAAGAGGCAGCTGTTCCAGCAATTATAATTATATTAATCAGTATAGTTGCTATAAGTTTTATAAATAGGGTTGATAAGGAGTAGATAGTATGTATGTTGTTATAAAAGATTTAAGTTTTAAATACAAAAATGCTAAGGAATATCAAATAAAAAACTTTGGCTTAGAGATTGAAAAGGGAGAGATAGTTGCTCTACTTGGACCAAGTGGAAGCGGTAAAAGTACAATACTTAGATTAATATCTGGTCTTGAAGTACCAAATGGTGGAGAGATATTAGTTAATAATAATATTTTATATAATAAAGACAAATTTATTGAGCCAGAAAAAAGGGGTATAGGCATGGTGTTTCAGGATTATGCACTTTTCCCTCATATGACAGTTGAGAAGAATGTTTTATTTGGAGTAGGAAATGTAGATAAAAACGAAAAGCAACGAATACTAGATGAAGTTTTAGAGCTTGTTGATATGAAGGAATATAAAAAAAGATATCCGCATGAGTTAAGTGGTGGACAACAACAAAGAATAGCAATAGCAAGGGCACTTGCTCCAAAACCATCTCTTCTACTTTTAGATGAACCATTTAGCAACTTAGATGCAGACCTTAGAAAAAAGATAAGAAATGAAATTAAAGATATACTAAAAAAAACACATTCAACATCTATATTTGTTACCCACGATATAGAGGATGCTAAGGATGTAGCCGATAGGATAATTAATCTCTAGAAAGTAAACAAAAGGTGCCAGGCACCTTTTGTTTACTTTCTAGATTAAATTAAATATTTTACCAATAGCTATTACCCCAAAAGAAATAATTATGAAACCTGAAATTATGTTAATATATTTTAAAGCATTAGTGCCAATTTTATTTTTAAATAAATTTATGCAATTACTTAACAAAAACCACCAAAGGGCTGAGCCAGAAAATACACCAATAACCATTATTAAAGCTGATAAATTTGAACTTGTATTACCTAAACCTAAACCTAAACCTGCGAATATAGCTAAAAACGACATAATTGTCATAGGATTTGTTATAGTTAGAAAAAGTGTGGATAAATAGTCGTCTAGTATTCCAGTTCCTTCATTTGATTTTGCAGCATTATTTGCAGGAGTTGAAAGAAATGTTTTAATCCCAAGATATATTAAAAATAATCCTCCAATAAATCGTATAAAAGTTTGATTGCTGATTAAAAAGTTTGAAATAAAAGTTAAGCCAAATGCTGCAATAAGACCATAAACTGTATCCGCTGTAGCAGCACCAAGACCGGAGAAAAAACCAGATTTTTTACCTTTATTAAGCGTTCTTTGTATACATAAAAGGCCAATTGGGCCAACAGGTGCAGCAACTGAAAGACCTATTATTAATCCCTTTAAAAAATACATAATAACTACCTCCAAAACTAGATGTTTACTTCTTCTTTAATGCTAGAAAGTACAATAACAGTGTTTGTTCTTTGTATACCGGGAATCTGTTTAAGTGAATTAGTTAAAAAATCTTCTAAAGTTTTTGTATCTTCAACAACAACCTTTAAGAAATAATCGTATTCCCCTGCTAAGTGATAGAACTCTAAAACAGGTCTAAAGTTTATAACTGCATTTCTAAAACCATCAATATATTGGGTTTTTTCCAATGTAACAAATATAAGTGCCATAAGTTTATAATTCATTTTTTCCCTATTTAATTTTACTGTATATTTTTCTATTATCCCACTCTCCTCAAGTTTCTTTATTCTGTCAGAAACTGCTGGAATGGATAGATTAACATTTTTACTTATTTCTGAAGCTGTTATTCGACTGTTGAGTTTTAATAAATCTAAAATTTTTGCATCTGTTAAATCCATGATTACACCCTCCTTGCAATTTAATTTATTGATACAATAGTACATATTTTCTTAATAATTGTAAATATAATACTTGAAATCGCTTAAAAATTTAAGTTATTACTTAAATAATTTAATAAATTTAATGTATAATAATTTCACAATACCTTTAGAATTTAAAAGTTGAGGTGTAAAGGAAAATAAGAGGGATGAAACAGCTAAATAAATTTTATAAAAATTTACAAATCTCTATATACAATTTATAGAATTTATAGCATTATTGTATATGG
>NZ_AZQP01000050.1 GCF_000601455.1 Fervidicella metallireducens AeB | reverse complement strand
ATTCTTATTCTGCTTTTATTAGTTTCCAGCCTTTGCTCCTATTATTTGTGCTTGGATGCTTGCTGGTACTTCTTCGAAGTGATCCATTACCATTGAATATACACCTCTACCTTGAGTTCTTGATCTTAGTGTAGTTGCATATCCAAACATTTCTGATAGTGGAACGAATGCTCTTATTACTTGAGCTCCATTTCTAGCTTCCATTCCTTCAATTCTTCCTCTTCTTGAGTTGATGTCACCTATAACATCTCCCATGTATTCTTCAGGAACAGTTACTTCAACCTTCATTATTGGCTCTAAAAGAACTGGCTGTGCTTTTTGCATTGCATTCTTAAATGCCATAGAACCTGCAATCTTAAATGCCATTTCATTTGAGTCAACGTCATGGTATGAACCATCAAATAACACTACTTTACAGTCAACAACTGGATATCCTGCTACAACACCGTTTAGCATTGCTTCTTGGATACCTGCATCGATTGGAGCAATGTATTCCTTAGGGATTACACCACCAACAATATTGTTAACAAATTCGTATCCTTTTCCTGGTTCTTGTGGTATAAGTTCTATCCAACAGTGACCGTATTGTCCACGTCCACCTGATTGTCTTACGAACTTACCTTCAGCCTTAACAGCTTTTTTAATAGTTTCTTTGTATGCAACTTGTGGCTTACCTACGTTACATTCAACTTTGAACTCTCTTTGAAGTCTATCAACGATAATTTCAAGGTGAAGCTCACCCATACCAGCAATTATCGTTTGACCAGTTTCTTGGTCTGTATATGTTCTGAAAGTTGGATCTTCTTCAGCAAGCTTTGAAAGTGCAATACCCATCTTTTCTTGACCAGCTTTTGTCTTTGGCTCTATAGCTACATTAATAACTGGATCTGGGAATTCCATTTTTTCAAGAATTATTGGATTGTCTGGATCACATAATGTATCCCCTGTAGTTGTGTCCTTAAGACCAACTATAGCACCTATATCTCCAGCTCTTAATTCTTCAACTTCCTCTCTGTGGTTAGCATGCATCTTAACAATTCTTCCGATTCTTTCTCTCTTGTTCTTAGTTGAGTTTAATACGTAAGAACCTGATGTCATAACTCCTGAGTAAACCCTTGTAAATGCAAGCTTACCTACGAATGGGTCTGCCATTATCTTAAATGCAAGAGCTGAGAATGGTTCATCATCACTTGCATGTCTTACTGATTCTTCCTGAGTGTCAGGAATTACACCTGGAATAGCAGGAATATCAAGTGGTGATGGCATATATGCAACAACTGCATCAAGCATTAATTGTACACCTTTGTTTTTGTATGATGATCCACAAACAACAGGTACAATTTCGTTGTTACATGTTGCTTTTCTTAATGCAGCATGTATCTCTTCTTCTGTGAATTCTTCACCTTCAAGATACTTCATCATTAATTCTTCATCAGTTTCAGCTATTGCTTCAATTAGGTTTGTTCTATATTCAGCAGCTAATTCCTTTAAATCATCTGGAATTTCAGTTTCTTCAGCCACTGTTCCTAGGTCGTCAACATAAATAAATGCCTCGTTCTTTATTAAGTCAACAACACCTTTAAATGTTTCTTCTTTTCCTATTGGAATTTGTATTGGCACAGCATTAGCTCCAAGTCTTTCCTTCATCATTGATACAACTCTGAAGAAATCAGCTCCCATTATATCCATCTTGTTTACATAAGCCATTCTTGGAACACCGTACTTATCCGCCTGTCTCCAAACAGTTTCTGATTGTGGTTCAACACCACCCTTTGCACAGAAAACTGCAACTGATCCGTCAAGTACACGTAATGATCTTTCAACTTCAACTGTAAAGTCTACGTGTCCCGGCGTGTCAATAATGTTTATTGAGTGACCTTTCCATTGTGCAGTAGTAGCAGCTGAAGTTATTGTAATACCTCTTTCTTGCTCTTGCACCATCCAGTCCATTGTGGCTGCACCATCATGAACTTCTCCGATTCTATGTGTTCTACCAGTGTAGAATAATATACGTTCGGTAGTAGTAGTTTTTCCAGCGTCTATATGCGCCATTATACCTATATTTCTTACTTTCTCTAATGGAAATTGTCTAGCCACTATATTTCCTCCTCTCTGTCAATAAATTTTAAACAACGTAGGATGAAACCCTAAATATCCAAGGGATATTTAGGGTGTAGAATCCTATTTTATTACCATCTGTAATGAGCAAATGCCTTGTTAGCTTCTGCCATTCTATGAGTATCTTCTTTCTTCTTAACAGCTGAACCAGTGTTATTAGCTGCATCTAATAGTTCTCCAGCAAGCTTTTGGCTCATTCCTCTTTCGCCTCTTTTTCTTGCTGCATCTATCAGCCATCTAAGTCCTAGAGTCTGTCTTCTGTCAGCTCTAACTTCTACTGGCACTTGGTAAGTCGCACCACCTATTCTTCTTGCTTTAACTTCAAGAAGTGGCATGATGTTGTTTAAAGCTGTTTCAAATACTTCTAAAGCATCCTTACCAGTTTTTTCTTTTAATATTTCAAATGCATCGTAGCAAACCTTTTGTGCTACACCTTTTTTCCCATCCAACATTACACTGTTTATTAGCTTAGTAACAACTACACTGTTGTATATTGGATCAGGAAGAACTTCTCTCTTTGCAACATAACCTTTTCTTGGCACTTTTCTTCCCTCCTTAACATGAATATTTAATTCACAGGTACTCGACCCTCAGGGCCGTAAAGTGCTCTGTAAATGCAATCTATATTTAACCCGAAGGAGTTATTCAATTATTGCATGCACACAGCACCAGACTTAATTAAAATTACTTTTGCTTTGGTTTCTTTGCACCATACTTTGATCTTTGTTGCTTTCTGTTAGCAACACCAGCACAGTCAAGAGTACCTCTTACAATGTGGTATCTAACCCCTGGTAAGTCCTTAACTCTTCCACCTCTTATAAGAACAACGCTGTGCTCTTGTAAGTTATGTCCCTCACCTGGAATGTAAGCTGATACTTCGATACCATTTGTAAGTCTAACTCTGGCAACTTTTCTAAGCGCTGAGTTTGGCTTCTTTGGAGTTGTAGTCTTAACAACTGTACAAACTCCTCTCTTTTGTGGGCATTCCTTAAGTGCAGGAGAAGCTGACTTAACTTGAACCTTCTCTCTACCTTTTCTTACAAGCTGGTTAATAGTTGGCATATGTGCACCTCCTTCCAAAAATGAACACAATCTATAAAAGCTAGTAATAGCTTAATAGCTAATCATTTACTAAACAAGCCGCTGCAGCATTAACATCTATGCTACACAACCTGCCTAATTCCTCCATATCGTCAATATAAACTATTTCAACATTACATTGCTTAGCCATGTTGACAATGGAAGATACAATGTTTATATCCGCATCCTTTGCAATATAAACCTTTTTTGCGATGCCATCTTTCAAAGCTCGTAATGTCTGTTTTGTTCCAACAATCCTTGATTTTGGCAATTTCCAATCCATAATACTCACCTCTTGAACGTAAAGGAGGAAAATCCATCAATATTATGCAGTGGACTATAATTGATTTAACAGTAAGGTGAAAATCCTTACTGTTAAATCACACAAAATGAATTTTAACATTTATATGGATATATGTCAATATTAATAGACGTTAAACTTCAGTTAACTCGGTTTCAGTTTTTTCCTCGCCAGCCTTGATTTTTATGCTGTTGTACCTTGTCATACCAGTTCCGGCAGGAATTAACTTACCTATTAGAACGTTTTCCTTTAATCCTACAAGTGGATCAATCTTTCCTTTTATTGCTGCATCTGTAAGTACTCTAGTTGTTTCCTGGAAAGATGCTGCTGATAGGAATGAATCAGTTGCAAGAGCTGCCTTTGTTATACCTAGCAGTGCAATTTTTCCTTGTGCAGGTCTTAAGCCTTGAGCCTCAATCTTTTGATTTTCTTCTTCAAATTCGAATATATCAACTAGAGTTCCTGGTAATAAGTCTGTATCTCCAGCATCTTCTATTTTTACTTTTCTCAACATTTGCTTTACGATTATCTCCAGATGTTTGTCGTCGATGTCAACACCCTGAAGTCTGTAAACCTTTTGAACTTCAGCAACCAGATAAGCTTTAACACCATCTACACCCTTTATTCTTAAAATATCATGTGGGTTTACTGAACCTTCAGTTATTACATCTCCAGCCTCTATTCTACTTCCATCGAATACCTTTAATCTTGATCCATAAGGTATTTGATAAGTTTTTTCTTCTCCAGAATCAGTTATTACAGTAACAACCTTCTTCTTTCTATCTTCTGTAACCTTTACCAAACCTTCAACTTCACTTATTATTGCAAGTCCCTTTGGCTTTCTAGCTTCAAATAACTCTTCAACTCTTGGAAGACCTTGTGTTATATCTGCTCCAGCTACACCACCAGTATGGAATGTTCTCATTGTAAGCTGTGTTCCTGGTTCACCTATTGACTGTGCAGCTATAATTCCAACTGCCTCACCTAGGTTTACCTTTTCACCAGTTGCCATGTTTTTACCATAGCATTTTGAACAAACACCATATCTAGTTCCGCATGTAAACACACTTCTAATCTTAACTTTTGTAATACCTGCTTTAACAATTGTTTCTGCAATACTTTCGCTCATATACTTATTTCTTGCAATTATAAGCTCACCAGTTTCTGGATGATATATATCCTCTGCAGTATATCTTCCTTCTATTCTATCCTTTAATGATTCTATGATTTCATTTCCTTCTTTAATCTCTTCTACATAAGCACCCTTTTCAGTTCCACAGTCCTCTTCTCTAACAATAACATCCTGTGAAACGTCAACTAATCTTCTTGTTAGATATCCAGAGTCAGCAGTTCTTAAAGCTGTATCTGCAAGACCTTTTCTTGCACCGTGTGTTGATATGAAGTACTCAAGTACGTTTAATCCTTCACGGAAACTAGCCCTAATTGGAAGTTCTATAATTTTACCTGAAGGATTAGCCATAAGTCCTCTCATACCACAAAGCTGTCTGATCTGGTTCTTTGATCCTCTCGCCCCTGAGTGAGCCATCATGAAAATAGGGTTGAATTTATCAAGATTAGCCATCAGTGCATCCGTAACTCTTTCGGTAGTCTTTGTCCAAGTATCTATAACTTTTTCATATCTCTCTTCTTCTGAAATAAATCCTCTTCTAAACATCTTTTGGATGTTATCAACTGTTTTATCTGCTTCATCAAGTAATGTCTTTTTAGCTTCTGGAATTATCATGTCAGAAACAGAAACTGTAATAGCTCCAATTGTTGAATAGTGATATCCTAAAGCCTTTATGTTATCCAATGTTATCGATGTCTTCGTTGGTCCATGCTTTCTATAAACCCTTTCAACAATCTTACTTAACATCTTCTTATCAACAAGGAAATCTATTTCATAGTTAAACATTGTTTCTGGGTTAGTTCTATCAACAAAGCCTAAATCCTGTGGAACTGCTTCATTGAATAAAATCTTACCAGGAGTTGTCTGTACTATCTTACTTCTTACTTCTCCATCTAATTCCTTTGTTACTTTAACATTAATCTTAGCATGTAATCCTACTTCTTTTACTTGGTAAGCAAGTATTACTTCTTCAGGTGAAGCAAAATATTTTCCTTCTCCAGGTTCTCCATCTTTTTCTATAGTTAAGTAGTATGAACCTAAAATCATATCCTGTGTAGGTACTGTAACTGGTTTTCCATCTGAAGGTTTCATTATGTTATGTGCTGCAAGCATCAGGAATCTTGCCTCAGCCTGAGCCTCAACTGAAAGTGGAACGTGTACAGCCATTTGGTCCCCGTCAAAGTCAGCGTTATATGCACTACATACCAATGGATGAAGCTTTATAGCTCTACCTTCCACAAGAACTGGCTGGAATGCTTGAATACCAAGTCTGTGTAGAGTGGGGGCACGGTTAAGAAGTACTGGATGATCTTGGATAACCTCTTCTAAGATATCCCATACCTGGTTATTTACCCTTTCTACCATTCTTTTAGCATTTTTTATATTGTGTGCAATTCCTTTTTCAGTTAGTCTCTTCATTACAAATGGCTTAAACAATTCTAATGCCATTTCCTTTGGTAAACCACACTGATACATCTTTAGTTCTGGTCCTACAACGATAACAGAACGTCCTGAGTAGTCAACACGCTTACCAAGAAGATTTTGACGGAATCTACCTTGTTTTCCTTTAAGCATATCTGAAAGTGACTTAAGTGGTCTATTTCCAGGTCCAGTAACTGGTCTTCCTCTTCTTCCATTGTCTATCAACGCGTCTACTGCTTCTTGAAGCATTCTCTTTTCATTTCTAACTATGATATCTGGAGCCCCAAGATCTAAAAGCCTTTTAAGTCTGTTATTTCTATTAATTACCCTTCTGTATAAATCATTTAAGTCTGAGGTTGCAAACCTTCCTCCATCTAGCTGAACCATAGGTCTTAAATCGGGAGGAATAACAGGTACAACATCTAATATCATCCATTCAGGCTTATTTCCTGATTTTCTAAAGGCTTCAACTACTTCAAGTCTTCTAATTACCCTTACTCTTTTTTGACCTGTACTTGTTTCTAAATCTGACCTTAATTCTCTTGATAAGCCATCAAGATCTATTTCACTAAGCAGTTCTTTAATAGCCTCGGCACCCATTCCTGCTCTGAAAGTGTTATAACCGTACTTATCAACTGCTTCTCTGTATTCTTTATCAGTTAGAAGCTGCTTCTTAACAAGTCCAGTATTCATTGGATCAATAACAACATAAGCTGCAAAATATAATATTTTTTCCAATGATCTTGGTGACATGTCTAGAATTAATCCCATTCTTGAAGGTATTCCCTTGAAATACCAGATGTGGGATACTGGGGCAGCAAGTTCAATGTGCCCCATTCTTTCACGTCTAACCTTTGATTTTGTTACTTCAACACCACATCGATCACAAACGATACCCTTGTATCTTACCCTTTTATACTTACCACAGTGACATTCCCAGTCCTTTATAGGTCCGAATATTCTTTCACAGAATAAACCATCCTTTTCTGGTTTTAAAGTTCTATAGTTTATTGTTTCTGGTTTTTTAACCTCTCCCTTTGACCATTCTCTTATCTTTTCTGGAGAAGCCAATCCTATTTGTATGGAATCAAAATTATTAAGCTCGAACAAGAGGACATCCTCCCTTCATTTTTATTCTTGGTCATCTAAGTCACCAAATGAAAACAGGTCTTCATCCATGTCTGGCTCTATTTCCATGTTGGCTAAATCTTCTATTGATAGGTCTTCTTCATCATTGTCATCGCCTGGTTCATAACCGTCGTCTAATCCTGGGAAATCAGGTAATGATTGCTCTGGTAATCCTTCCCTTGTTTCCATTGTTGCTTCTATTTCTTCCAAATCTTCTTCTATATCTTCTTTTATTGTTATTTCTTGTTTATCATCAGTTAATACCTTTATGTCTAAACATAAGGATTGTAGTTCTTTAATAAGAACCTTAAAGGATTCTGGTACTCCAGCTTCTGGAATATTTTCTCCCTTTACAATAGCTTCGTATGTCTTAACACGTCCAACAACGTCATCGGATTTAACTGTCAATATCTCCTGAAGAGTATGAGCAGCACCATATGCTTCTATTGCCCAAACTTCCATTTCACCAAATCTCTGTCCACCAAATTGAGCTTTACCTCCTAAAGGTTGCTGTGTTACCAGAGAGTATGGTCCTGTTGAACGAGCATGTATCTTATCATCAACAAGATGGGCAAGTTTTAAGATGTACATATAACCTACAGTTACTCTGTTATCAAAAGGTTCTCCTGTTCTTCCATCACAAAGAACCATCTTACCGTCCCTCGCACATCCTGCCATTTCCAGACACTCTTGAATATCCTCTTCCGTAGCTCCATCAAATACAGGTGTTGCTACATGCCATCCTAGTCTGCTTGCAGCAAGACCTAAGTGAACTTCAAGTACCTGACCGATATTCATACGTGATGGTACACCAAGTGGGTTTAATACTATTTCAAGTGGCTTTCCATCCGGCATAAATGGCATATCTTCAACAGGAAGTACCCTTGAAATAACACCTTTATTACCATGACGTCCTGCCATCTTGTCACCAACAGAAATCTTTCTCTTTTGAGCTATATAAACTCTAACCAGCTCATTAACTCCTGGTGGCAACTCGTCACCCTTTTCTCTGTTGAATATCTTAACATCAACTATAATACCAGATTCTCCATGGGGTACTCTAAGTGAAGTATCTCTTACTTCTCTTGCTTTTTCACCAAATATTGCTCTTAAAAGCCTTTCTTCGGCTGTAAGTTCTGTCTCACCCTTTGGTGTAACCTTACCAATAAGGATATCTCCAGATCTTACTTCAGCACCAATTCTAATTATTCCTCTTTCATCAAGATCTTTTAATGCATCCTCACTAACGTTTGGAATGTCTCTTGTTATTTCTTCAGGTCCTAGTTTTGTATCCCTTGCTTCACATTCATATTCTTCTATGTGAATTGAAGAGAACACATCCTCCATCACTAGCTGCTCTGAAATTAATATAGCATCTTCGTAGTTATAACCTTCCCATGTCATAAAACCTATTAATATATTTTTACCAAGAGCAATTTCACCCTGGTCTATTGAAGGACCGTCTGCTATGATATCTCCTTTTTTAACGATATCACCCTCATTTACAATAGGTCTTTGATTTATACAAGTACCTTGGTTTGAACGCTTAAACTTTAATAGCCTGAATGTATCTATCTTTCCGTCTGCATCTCTCTTTATCTGAACCATGTCACCAGTAACCTTAGTTACTACACCATCAGCTTTAGCTAAAGGAATTACACCTGAATCCCTTGCAGCAGTATATTCGACACCTGTTCCAACATATGGAGCTGCTGTTTTTATAAGCGGTACTGCCTGACGCTGCATGTTTGAACCCATTAATGCACGGTTAGCGTCATCATTTTCAAGGAATGGTATCATAGCCGTTGCTATAGAAACTAACTGTTTTGGTGACACATCCATAAGGTCAACTTCATTAGGAGGTACTACTATTATTTCCTTTTTAGCTCTACCTGTAACTTTTTTATCTATAAATCTACCTTCCTCATCAAGAGGTTCGTTGGCCTGAGCTACTATATATTGGTCTTCTTCGTCTGCTGTTAAATATATTACTTTATCTGTTACGATACCTGTTTTCTTATCTACAACTCTGTATGGGGCCTCAATAAAACCATATTCATTAACCTTAGCATAGGTAGCAAGTGAGTTTATAAGTCCTATGTTCGGACCTTCTGGGGTTTCAATCGGGCACATTCTTCCATAATGAGAGTGGTGAACGTCTCTGACTTCAAAGCCTGCTCTTTCTCTTGAAAGACCTCCAGGTCCTAAAGCAGAAAGTCTTCTCTTATGAGTAAGCTCTGAAAGTGGGTTTGTTTGGTCCATGAACTGTGAAAGCTGTGAGCTTCCGAAGAATTCTTTTATAGCTGCAGCTACAGGTCTGATATTTATCAATGCTTGAGGAGTTACAACGTCAAGATCCTGAATAGTCATTCTTTCTTTAACTACTCTTTCCATTCTTGAAAGTCCAATTCTGAATTGGTTTTGTAGTAATTCTCCAACTGCCCTTAGTCTTCTGTTTCCTAAGTGGTCTATATCATCAGTATAGCCTATACCAAATGATAAATTCAGTTCATAGCTAATTGTAGCAAACATATCATCTTTAATGATATGCTTTGGTACAAGCTGATGCATCCTCTGTCTTATTGCATCCTTTATATCATCTTCATCATTAAATTCATCTAAAATAGCTTTTAAAGTTGGGTAATGAACCATTTCTTTTATATTTAGACCTGATAAATCATAAGGTAATCCTATCTTATGTATATCAACAAAATTATTACCTATTACCCTAACCTTCTTACCTTCTACAAGAACATCAACAACATTAATACCAGAATTCTGGATTAATGAAGCTGTTTCCCTATCTATTTTATTACCTTCTTCAACAAGTATTTCCCCTGTTTCAGGATTAACAATATTTTCTGCTGCTACCTGCCCCATTATTCTGTTAGCTATAGATAGCTTTTTGTTAAATTTATATCTTCCAACCCTTGAAAGGTCGTATCTCTTAGGATCAAAGAATAAACCTTCTATTAAAGAAGTAGCACTTTCAACTGTTGGTGGTTCGCCTGGTCTCAATCTCTTGTAGATTTCAATTAAACCTTCTTCAATTGTTTTTGTATTGTCTTTTTCTATTGTTGCTCTTAATCTTTCATCCTCGCCAAAGAACTGTAAAATTTCTCCGTCTGATCCAAGGCCGATTGCTCTAGTAAATACAGTCAAAGGCAGTTTTCTAGTTCTATCGATTCTTACATACAAAATGTCATTTGAATCTGTTTCATATTCTATCCAAGCTCCTCTGTTAGGAATCACTGTGGACGAATACAATCTTTTTCCTGATTTGTCTATGGTTTCAGCATAATACACACCAGGAGATCTTACTAGCTGACTTACAATAACTCTTTCTGCACCGTTTATTATGAATGTTCCTTGTTCTGTCATTAAAGGAAAATCACCCATAAAAACTTCCTGGTCTTTAACTTCACCTGTTTCTTTGTTTACAAGTCTTACTTTTACTTTAAGAGGTGCAGCATAAGTTGCATCCCTCTCTTTGCATTCTTCAACAGAATACTTAATATTGTCGTAGTCAAGTTTGTAGTCAATGAATTCCAATACAAGATTTCCAGTGTAATCCGTAATCGGATTTACATCCTCAAAAACTTCCCTGAGTCCTTCATCAAGGAACCACTTATAGGAATCCAATTGAACCTCAATTAAATTAGGCATTTCAACAACTTCTCTTATTTTGGAGAAACTCATTCTCGTTCTCCTACCAACCTTCACAGGATGTACCATTAAAATCTCACCCCTTAAGCAAAGTTAAATGGCCATATGCTAATTTAATGTAAAAATTAAAGTATTAGCCATTTTTATATTTTTAACAAATATTTTGCATTATATACAAAAAAGTATTATAATATAGACATAGTGTTAAAAATGCACAATAATCCTATTATCATGCATTTTAATATACTATCATAACATATATTTTCTGTCAAGTTTTATTTAATATTTTCTACAAAATCAAACTTAAATGTTTGATTTTTTTATTGTCTGAACAAAATAATAAATTCAACCCTTGTTTATCCTTACAATTACACTTTGTAAAAAATAAGTGCTCTGATAAGCACTTATTTTTTTAAGTTAAATTACTTTATTTCTACTGTAGCTCCAACTTCAGCAAGCTTAGCCTTTATTGCTTCAGCTTCTTCTTTGCTAGCTCCTTCTTTTAATGTCTTTGGAGCGTTGTCAACTACATCCTTAGCTTCCTTTAATCCAAGACCAGTTAATTCTCTAACTACCTTGATAACCTTAACTTTTTCTGCACCTGCACTAGCAAGTATTACATCAAATTCAGTCTTTTCTTCAGCTGCTGGAGCTGCTGCTGCTCCACCTACTACGGCTACTGGAGCTGCTGCGCTAACTCCAAACTTTTCTTCACATGCCTTTACTAATTCGTTTAATTCAAGAACTGACATTTCTTCTATAGCTTTAATGATATCTTCTCTTGTCATAATAATTCGCACCTCCATAAAAATTCATAATTAAAATTAAGCGTTTGCTTCTTGTTCTTTCTTTTCTTTGATTGCATTGAGTAAGTATGCAAGGTTTGATAATGGAGCCTTGAAGCTTCCAAGTAATTTCGCAAGTAATACTTCTCTTGGTGGAACTTTTGAAAGTTCAACAACCTTAGCAGTATCAAATATTTCTCCTTGAACAATACCAGCCTTTAATTGAATAGCCTTATGCTTTTCACCAAACTCTGCTAATATTCTTGCAGGAGCTGTAGGATCATCATAACCAAATGCAACCGCAACTGGTCCTTCTAGATATTTTTCAATATCTCCATATCCTAATTCCTTAGCTGCTCTTAAAGTTAGTGTATTCTTTAAAACTCTGTATTCAACACCAGCTTCTCTTAATCTCTTACGAAGCTCAGTATCCTCTTCAACAGTTATACCGATGTATGATGTAAGTATAGCAGCTTGGGCCTTTTGTAATTTTTCAACTATCTCTTTAACCTTAGCTTCTTTTATTTCTCTGTTGCCCACTTGTTACACCTCCTCGCCTTTTTTCGTAGGTCCTTTGTGCATAACAAAGGACCTCTCCGTAGACATAGAGAGGTCCTAATAACCCTATCTAAATCCTCGGTAGGTTGGTTACCCGTTACGCATTACTGCACCTACTGTCTACGGCATAATTTCCATATTCATGCTTTACTTTAATAGTTTATATCAACTTTCTGCACTTGTCAAGATTACTCTAACACTTTTGCAGCATTGATTTTTATTCCAGGTCCCATAGTGCTTGATACAACAACACTCTTAATGTATTGTCCCTTAGCAGCTGCTGGCTTTGCCTTTATAACAGCTTCCATTAAAGTATGGAAGTTGTCTGCTAATTTTTCAGCACCAAAAGACTTCTTTCCTATTGGAACGTGGATTATAGCTGTCTTATCAACTCTGTATTCAACCTTACCAGCTTTGATATCAGCAATTGCCTTAGCTACATCAAATGTAACTGTACCTGATTTTGGGTTTGGCATAAGTCCCTTTGGACCAAGTATCTTACCTAGTCTTCCTACAAGCCCCATCATATCTGGAGTTGCAACAACAACGTCATAGTCAAACCAATTTTCCTTTTGAATCTTGTCAACTAATTCTTCTGCTCCAACAAATTCTGCTCCAGCTGCCTCAGCTTCTTTAGCTTTGTCACCCTTTGCAAACACAAGAACTCTTACCTTTTTTCCAGTTCCGTGTGGAAGTACTACTGCACCTCTAACTTGTTGATCAGCATGTCTTGGGTCAACACCAAGTCTTACTGATAATTCAATAGTTTCATCAAATTTAGCCTTTGATGTCTGTATAGCTAATTCCATAGCTTCCATTGGTGTATAAAGTGAATTCTTGTCAATTAGCTTTAAGCTTTCTTGATAATTCTTTCCTCTTTTCATTTTCTATCCTCCTCCGTGGTTTTAGCGGTTTGTTACCTCCCACTTAATTAAAAGACAATTGTTACTCAGTAACTTCTACACCCATACTTCTTGCAGTACCTTTAACCATGCTTATTGCTGCTTCTAATGATCCTGCATTTAGATCAGGCATTTTCATTGTTGCTATTTCTCTTACTTTATCCATTGATATCTTAGCAACCTTTGTTTTGTTAGGCGCTGCTGAACCACTTTCTATTCCTACAGCCTTCTTAATTAAAACTGCAGCTGGTGGTGTCTTAAGTATAAAGCTGAATGATCTGTCTTGATAAACTGTAATTACAACAGGGATTATTAAACCTGCTTCGTTTGCTGTCTTTGCGTTAAACTCCTTACAGAATTGCATTATGTTAACACCGTGCTGTCCAAGTGCTGGACCTACTGGTGGAGCTGGTGTTGCTTTTCCTGCAGGTAATTGGAGTTTAATCATACCTACTACCTTCTTAGCCATGTTTTTTGCACCTCCTTAAGAATATTACAAGGCTATATTTTTTCAATCTGGTTAAAATCAAGTTCGACAGGCGTTTCCCTTCCAAACATATTAACCAGAGCCTTTACCTTTCTCTTTTCAATATTAATTTCTTGAATTTGTGCCACAAAATTTTCAAGTGGTCCAGAAATTATATTGACATTTTCACCAACTTCAACATCTATGTTCACAAGTGGCTGAACAATTCCCATTGATTCAACTTCTTCATCAGTTAAAGGAACAGGCTTTGATCCTGGCCCTACAAAACCAGTAACACCTCTTGTGTTTCTTACAACATACCATGCCTCGTCGGTCATAAGCATTTTAACTAAGACATATCCTGGATATTTCTTCCTTTGCACTACCTTAGTTTTTTCGTTTTTTGTTTCTACTAATTCTTCCATTGGTATCTGAACATCTTGAATAAAGTCATGCAACCCTCTGTTGTCTATTGTTTTCTCAAGATTTGCCTTAACCTTATTCTCATATCCAGAATACGTATGAACTACATACCACTTTGCTCTATCTGCCATAATTCAAGGGACTAATCTAAGTCCCTCCCTCCTTTTATTAAAATAATCGTAATATGGCCATCAATGCATTAGAGAATATCAAATCATAAAGCCAAATAATCACTGTAAAGAATGCCATAACTCCTAGAACTGTTCCTGTAGTTTTTACAACGTTGTCTCTACTTGGCCAGGTTATCTTTTTAAATTCAGCTTTTACATCTCTAAAATATTTAGCCATTGCGAATGCAGGCTTTGCATTTTCTATTTTAGCTTCAGCAGCCATATTTTCACATCCTTTAAATATTAATTGGAGAGGATTACGTTATTTTGTTTCTTTATGAGCAGTGTGCTTCTTGCAGAATTTGCAGTACTTTCTAAGTTCAATTCTGTCAGGGTCATTTTTCTTATTCTTCATTGTGTTGTAATTTCTTTGCTTACACTCTGTGCATGCAAGTGTTACCTTTACTCTCACCCTCTACACCTCCCAGCTTGATGCAACGAATATGTTAACATCCTACATTTTTGCAGATTTCTTCTTCAATTTATCACAATTTATATTTACTGTCAATACCACATTATTTTAAACTAAAAATCATAAAAACACAATAGTAAATTTTGCTTTTATTAGTATTTTCTTTTATTTGGAATTTTATACATTTTAAAATTACTTTAAAAAGGACCAGGTCACCCCAGTCCTATTAAAC
>NZ_AZQP01000049.1 GCF_000601455.1 Fervidicella metallireducens AeB | reverse complement strand
AAATGAAAATAGTTTTATAGATATATGGACGGAAAGGGATACATGCATAAAGATATATGTAAAAGATACAGGAGTTGGAATACCACAGGATGAAATAAATAAAATATTTGAAAGGTTTTATAGGGTTGATAAAACAAGAGCCAGAAAAACTGGTGGAAGCGGTCTTGGGCTTTCAATAGCAATGGAGATAATAAAACGTCATAACGGGGAGATAGATGTTAAAAGTAAAGTGGGGGAAGGCAGCTTGTTTATTATAACTCTTCCTTATAAATATAATTCATAGGGAGTGTTTATATGAAAAAACAGGGTATGTTTTTGCTTTTTTCACTTGCGTTGCTAGCTATAGTTTTTTCTGCTTTTTACAATAAAATAGAACTTAAAAAACAGACAGTTTATAATGTTTTAGAAGGAATTACCCAAAGGGTGACAAAATCACAGGAAAAAACAGATATAATATTGTATTTTCCAGGTAATGATTTTAATTTATTAAAGGCAGAGGATAGGTTAATAGATGATAACGACTCTATTGAAAAATCAATAGTAAATGAAATAATAAAAGGGCCTTTGAAAGAGGGAAAAAGTCAGATAGTCTCTTCAAAAACAAAGGTTATAAAAATAAAAAGGCAAGGGAATACGTTAACTTTGAATTTAACAAAGGATTTTTTAAACCCAATTTACTCAAATTCTGGAGAAGATTATTTAAAAATTTATTCAATCGTAAATTCATTAACTGAACTCCCAGGAATACAATATATTGATTTATATGTTGAAAATAAACACATTAGTAAATTTACAGGATATGAAGATTATAAAGGATTATTATCAAGAAACAGAAAAATAATTGAAAAGAAGAAATATTTGAATCCAATGGAAGTTTTAAAGGAACAAATGAAACTTGAAACACAACAAAAATGGCTTGAGGCATATATGTTGATGTCGGACGACTGCTTAAATGGTAATCGTTTGTATTTTGATGAATATGTAAAACAGAATAAAGAAATAATGGATTCAGGCTTCATAAATGAAGATTATGAAATTGGTGGATATACAATTAAAAAAGACAAGGCATATGTTGATGTTTATTTTTATACATATGAAGGCGGTCAGAGATGCCTTCTTAAAAAACTAAAATTAGGATGTATAAAAATAGATGATAGCTGGATGGTAGATTGGGTTCAACCTGAATAAGGGCATATGCCCTTTTTTATAATTAACAGATATGATTCAGTAAAAGGAGGGATATAGTGAAGGGAAATGAGAGAAGAGATGCCATACTTACAATATTGAAAAATAGTAACAGACCTGTAAAGGGAGGGGAATTATCTTCCAGTCTAAAGGTTAGCAGACAAGTAATTGTTCAGGATATAGCTTTGTTAAGAGCAGAGGGAAAAGATATAGTAGCAACGCCACAAGGTTATGTTATATTAGGTGGACTGAGTACTAGTGTAAAAAAAGTTATTGCAGTAAGGCATGATGAGAATCAACTGGAGGATGAACTAAAAACAGTTGTAGCCCTCGGGGGAAGAGTTATTGATGTTACAATTGAGCATAAAATATATGGAGAAATAACAGGAAAGCTTATGATAAAATCTTTTTTTGATGTTGAAGAATTTATGTTAAAAGTTAAGAATAATGATTCTAAACCTTTATCATATCTAACAGGAGGGATACATCTACACACAATTGAGGCAGACAATAGTGAAATAATGGATAGGATATTAAATACTTTAAAAGAAAAGGGATATTTAATAAGCGAGGAGGCTTAATATGAGGAAGATAATATCCACTACCATAGGGATTATTATAGCCATAGGTTTTATTATATCTATGCTGTCAGGGTTTATTATTAATCTTCAATGGTTTAATGAAGTGGGGTATATAAACGTTTTTCTTACAGAATTAAATTATAAAATAATAATATTTATTCCTATGTTGATAATAATATTTTTAATTTTGAATCTATATATAAGATTTCTCAAAAAGAATATCATGAGAATTAATAGTGTTATTTATGATAAAAATATGATTAAGAAACAAAATAAAATAATAATGTTAGTGTCAATATTATTGTCATTTATTCTTTCACTTCTTTTCGCAAACTCCTTTTGGTACAAGATTCTGGAGTTTTATAACGGTGAGAACTTTAACATAAAGGATCCAATATTCAAATTGGATGCAGGTTTTTTTATATTTAAACTACCACTGATAGAATCAATAATAAGCATATTAACTACCCTTATAGTCTTACTTATAATAGCCACATTCGTCGTATACATATATGAAAAGGCAAGTCAAGGCATAGATAATATAAGGGGATTTAGAAGTTTTGGAGAAAGTCCGCTTTTAAGATTTATAATGAAACAGTTTGCAATTTTTGGAGCAATGCTTTTAATATTATTTTCAGCTATATTCTATATAAGAACACTTAATCTTGTCTATTCACCAAGGGGTGTTGCTTTTGGAGCAAGTTATACAGATATACATGTGACATTACCTATGTATCGAATAATATCTGTATTATGCTTGATTGCAGCAGTTGTTGTTGCAATTGCTCTAATAAGAAAAAAAATAAAGGTAATTTTATTTACAGCTGTATTTATGGTTCTTGTTATAGTTATAGAGGGGCTTGCATCAGGTATTGTAGAAAAATTCATAGTAGCACCAAATGCAAAGGAAAAGGAGCTTCCATATTTAACTCAAAACATAGAATTTACTCGAAAAGCCTTTGGGTTAGATAAGATTATAGAAAGAGAGTTTCAGGTGTCAGATAACATTACAGAAAAGGATATAACATCAAACAAGGATACGATAGATAACATAAGAATAAATGAGTTTTCACAATCAATGGATGTATTTAACCAAATTCAGGCAGTAAGAAACTATTATAGATTTGTTGATGTTGATATAGATAGATACAAAATAGATGGCAAACTCAGACAGGTATTTATATCAGCAAGGGAACTTGATCTTTCAAATCTTGAACCTAAATATCAAACATGGCAAAATAAACACTTGTTTTTTACCCATGGATATGGAGCTGTTATGTCATATACGAATAAGGTCAATTCGGCAGGACTACCTGAGTTCATTTTAAAAGATATTCCTGCACAGGGTGATATTATAAAACTTGATAAACCTCAAATATACTTTGGAGAGCTTAATAATGATTATATAATTGTTAATGCAAAGGCTAATGAAATAGATTATCCATATGGAAGCGAAAATAAGGAAAACAGGTATGATGGTAAAGCAGGTATAAAATTATCACTTTTAAATAGGTTTTTATGTGCCATTAATCAAGGAAGTGCAAATTTCTTATTATCAAACGATGTTACTTCAGAAAGTAGAATAGTCCTTTACAGAAATGTTGTAGATAGAATAAAAAAAATAACACCTTTTATAAATTATGATACAGATCCATATTTAGTGATTTCTAATGGTAAACTTTACTGGATAGTTGATGGATATACAACTACAAACAGATATCCATACTCTGAACCAGTAGGCAACATAAATTATATTAGAAACTCAGTAAAAGCCGTTGTTGATGCCTATGATGGTACAGTTGACTTCTATGTGTCAGATGAAGATGATGCGATTTTAAAAACCATAGGTAAAATATATAAGGGATTACTAAAAAATATAAATGATATGCCACAAGACTTAAGAAGTCATTTAAGATATTCAGAGGATGTTTTCTTAACTCAGGCAAAGGTATATGAGAAGTATCATATGAAAAATCCAAGTATATTTTATAACAATGAGGATTTATGGAGCGTTCCTAGATTAAAAGGGGCTGATCAAAAGGAAGTTGAAGCAGAAGCAGTATATCAGGTTATGAGAATTCCAGGAGAGACTAAAGAAGAGCTTTTACTTACAATTCCCTTTACAGTTGCAAAAAGGGAAAACATGGTTTCATGGCTTGCCGTTGGAATGGACGAAAAGGGATTTACAAATATGACATTAATAAAATTCCCAAAGGACAAGACTGTTTATGGTCCACAGCAGATAAATTCTAAACTGAATACAGATACTGCTATATCTAAGGAATTGTCATTACTAAACCAGAGGGGATCACAGGTTATTCTAGGTCAAATAAACATTATACCTATTAAAAATTCCTTGATATATGTAAGACCTTTGTATCTCAAGGCAGAAAGTGGTAAAAGTTTGCCAGAACTTAAAAAGGTAATTGTGAGCTATAGTGATAAAGTTGTAATGGAAGACAATGTGGAGAATGCGTTAATTAAGCTTTTCAACATAAAGGGTGCACAGACACCAGCAGAAGGAGTAAATGAACAGGTAATTACAGTAGAAGAACTGGTAAAAAAAGCAGCTGAGATGTTTAACAAGGCAAAATCTGCACAGACAAGTGGAGACTGGGCAGCCTATGGACAATATTTAAAGGAATTAGAAAATATATTAAATATTTTACAGGAAAAATCAAAGTAAATATGAAAGGCTTAGGTCTATGACCTAAGCCTTTAGAGTTATAAATAAACTACCTAGTTTTAACATTCTTTATCAAAGTTACATAAGCCCCAAATAAAATCAGCAAAATACCTGTTAAGGTATTTAAAGGAATAGACTCTTTAAGAATAATAAAGCTTAGAAGTGGAGCAAGTGCAGGTTTAATAAAAAAAACAATTGAAGCTGTTGAGGCTGAAGTTTCTTTAATTGCAGAGAAATAAAACAAATATCCAAGACCAGTTACAACAACACCAAGATAAACAAGCTGAAATATATTTCCTAAATTAATTCCCTTAAAGACAGGTATTTTAAATATCAGCATAATAAATAAAAGCATGAAAACCCCAATTAAAAAAGTAAAACTATTAAGTATGGTACCACCATATTTTTCAATTCGAAGCTTACCAACAACAGTGTAAAGGGAAAAAGTTAATGCCGATAATACAGCTAAGATTATTCCAACATAATCTGGGCTAATATTAAATGGATTAAAAATTAATACTATACCACCAAGACTGAGAAAGAGAGAAAATATCATATTTTTATCTATTTTTTCCTTTAAAATCAAGTGGGCAAATGGTATTGTAAATATTGGATTAGTACTGAATATAACTGCAACAGTTGATGCTTTTGTGTACAGAACAGCAAGTTGAAAGAAAGTCATAGAAATTATTATAGATAAAAATGCCAACATAGACAAAAACAAAAAATCTTCTTTTTTCAATGATATTTTTTTCGCCTTCATATCCTTTAGTGCAAAGGGTAATAAAATTAACCCACCTATAAGGAATCTAATAAAAGTTAATTGAAATGGATTTAACTCTGATGAAATCATTTTTGACACAAGTTCCATAGTGCTAAAAATAAATGCAGACAAAATAATGTAAAGATAACCCTTTGTCATAGATAACCCCCCTTTAGTCAAACCTACACACTAATTGTATAACTTTAAATGGTAAATTTAAAGGGGATAAAAATATAACTGCATGGGAAACAAATTATTAAAAATAGAATATTATAATTGTATAAGGGATTTATTTTTGAATTGTACTGGCGATTTCATCTAGTTCTTGAGCTTTTTTAAGAAATTCAGTCCTGGTTATTATATTTTTTTCAATTAACAATTCTATCAGGCTGGTGATTGCCAATGTATTTTTATAATCCATCTCTTTTAAATTGGATATTTGATATAAAATATCTACTTCACCCATATTATCCCTCCCTTAATAATTATGGACAAGTTTGTGGTAAAGTATACATATTATAGATAAAAATTTTATAATTCAAATATTTATTTTCATAGATTGGAGATAAATTATGAAAGAAATTAGTGTAATTCTAAAAAACATAATAATCAGGGACATAGTGCACATTGCTCTATGTCTGTTTATGGCTCAAACAGGTTTTATATCTATATATATTTGCAAATTTATAATCCCATTAATTATCCTGATAGATATTATTTATTTATATGTATCAAAACGAATTACTCAGGATAGTGAAACATACAAAAAAAGATTAGGTATGTTGTGTCTATCTATATTTGTTTATTCATCTATTATGACAGGATTCACATATAATACAAATCTGAAACAAAGTATACCAGTATTAACTTATCATAGGGTCAATTATGAAACTATAAATACATCAGTGCCTACATTGACGCCTGAAGAATTTGATAAACAAATGAGTTATTTAAAAAAACATGGCTATAATACAATAACTGCAGAGGATTTATATAAATACTATAATAATAAAAAAGTTCAACTTCCGAAGAAAAGCATTTTGATAACCTTTGATGATGGTTGGAAAGATAATTATGAAAATGCTTATCCAATTTTAAAGAAATATAATTATAAGGCTACTATATTTTTAGCAACGGGTAAAATAGGTACTGAAAATTTTATGACATGGGATAATATTAGGGAGATGCAAGATTATGGAATTAGTTTTGGAGGACATACAGTAAATCATGTAAATTTAAAAAAATTAACAAAAGATGAGGCATATACTGAAATCAAAAATAGCTATGATGATATTGTTACAAATTTAAAAATACAGCCCATTTCCTTTTGTTATCCTTATGGAGGGGGGGATCTATATCCATCTATACAGAGGCTGGTGAAAGAAGCGGGATTTAGTATGGCTTTTGGGAGTCATAATTATGGAATAAACTCAAAAAATACAAACAATTATGCAATAAGAAGAATACTAATGCCAAGATACAGGATTCTCCATAAAATAGAGCTTATTTTTCTTGTATGGTAAAAAATATTGTTGCAATCTTTTGAATATGTGATATAATTGTAAATAATAAAAATTTAAACTGCTGAAAAGGATTAGTAAATATTAATGAGGCTTCAGAGAGCTGGCGGTTGGTGCAAGTCAGTGCTGATTGATATTGAATCCACCTTGGAGGGTTTGCGATGAGCAAAACGGTTGCGGCCGTTATACCGCAGAAAGAGAACCATAATTCTTTAAAAAGATATGGTTAATTTGGGTGGCAACGCGGAAGATAAGTCTTTCGTCCCTGTTTAGGGATGAAGGGCTTTTTATTTTTGCTATAAAACCAGCTGAATAAAAAACAAAACAATTAAGTAGATTATTAATTGACTGAGTTAAAATTTAAATAATAAAATAACAAAAATAACATATAAGGAGGAAGAAATATGTTAGATATCAGAAGAATTCGAAACAACCCACAAGAAATAAAAGATGCTATGTTAAGCAGAAGTGCAGATTTTGACATTACACTTATTGACAAGGTAATTGAACTAGATGAAAGAAGAAGAGAAATATTATCAGAAGTTGAAGTTTTAAAGAATAAGAGGAACACAACTTCACAGGAAATTCCGAAATTAAAGAAAGAAGGAAAAAATGTAGAACCAATAATGGAGGAAATGAGGGTTCTAGGAGACAAAATAAAAGATTTTGATGCTGAACTTACAAAGGTAGAAGAGGAGTTAGAAGCAACTATTCTAAGGATACCAAATGTTCCAAGTAAAAACGTACCAAAGGGACAAAGTGATGCAGATAACCTAGAAGTTAGAAAATGGGGAGAACCAACAAAGTTTGACTTTGAAGCTAAGGCTCATTGGGATATAGGAACAAACCTTGACATTCTCGACTTTGAAATGGCTGGTAAAGTTACAGGAGCTAGATTTACTTTCTATAAGGGGTTAGGTGCTAGACTTGAAAGGGCATGTATTAATTTTATGCTGGATTTACATACTTCAAAGCATGGATATACAGAAGTTCTACCACCACAAATAGTAAATAGAAGAAGTATGACAGGAACAGGACAGCTTCCAAAATTTGCAGAAGACATGTTTAAATTAGAAGGATTGGAATATTGGCTAATACCTACAGCAGAAGTTCCAGTGACAAACATGTATAGAGATGATATACTAGATGCATCACAGCTTCCAATAAAGAACACTGCATTTACAGCATGTTTCCGTGCAGAAGCAGGTTCAGCAGGAAGAGATACAAGAGGTCTTATAAGACAGCATCAATTTAATAAAGTTGAGCTTGTTAAGTTTGCAGATCCTGAAAAGTCATATGAAGAACTAGAATCATTAACAAATGATGCAGAAATGGTTCTTAAGACATTAGGATTACCATACAGAGTAGTTAAATTATGTACAGGAGATATAGGTTTCAGCTCAGCAATGACATATGATCTTGAAGTTTGGATGCCAAGCTACGGTAGATATGTTGAAATATCAAGCTGCTCAAACTTTGAAGATTTCCAGGCTAGAAGAGCTAACCTTAAGTTCAGAAGAGGACCTAAGGAAAAAGCAGAATATCTTCATACATTAAACGGATCAGGTGTTGCAGTAGGAAGAACAGTTGCAGCTATATTAGAAAACTATCAACAAGCAGATGGAAGTGTAATAATACCAGAGGCATTAAGACCATATATGGGTGGAATAGAAAGAATTACTAAGTAATACAAAAATATTTCGGACATTTATGTTGACATAAAAGTATATGGCTGTTATAATAATAAATGTCCGATACGGAGAGATGGTCGAGTTGGTTTAAGGCACCGGTCTTGAAAACCGGCGTAGGGGTGACTCTACCGTGGGTTCGAATCCCACTCTCTCCGCCATATAAATTTTTTAATGCAAGTAAGCAACATGGAGATGTACTCAAGTTGGCCGAAGAGGCGCCCCTGCTAAGGGTGTAGGTCGTGAAAGCGGCGCGAGGGTTCAAATCCCTCCATCTCCGCCATATTAGCCACACGAAGTGTGGCTTTTTACTTCCGATATAAGGATTAACACGATTATTAATACTTCAAAAATATAATACATTTACATGGAGAGATGGTCGAGTTGGTTTAAGGCACCGGTCTTGAAAACCGGCGTAGGGGTGACTCTACCGTGGGTTCGAATCCCACTCTCTCCGCCATATAAAATTTTTAATGTAAGTAAGCAACATGGAGATGTACTCAAGTTGGCCGAAGAGGCGCCCCTGCTAAGGGTGTAGGTCGTGAAAGCGGCGCGAGGGTTCAAATCCCTCCATCTCCGCCATTATACATTTTACTTACAGTAAGATGAAAAATTAATATGCGTCCGTAGCTCAGTTGGATAGAGTAGCTGGCTACGAACCAGTTGGTCGGGGGTTCGAGTCCCTCCGGGCGCACCAAAGAAAGCCTTGAAATTAGATTTTTCAAGGCTTTTTTACATGATACATATTCTGCTATTTATAATTTTTATTAATCCATTTATTTGCATCATATCAAATATATCTCTTGTCATTTTTATTCCTCCAGTGTGTTTTTCACCCATTCATTAACAAACATCATCTGTGTTCTTCTAAATGGTTCCATATCCATGTATATCTTTAATGTCAAATGAGATGTTATACATTAAGTTAAACAATCCTTATATGTCCCTTTGTACTGGATTTAGGGAAAATGCATTATTTAAAAATAGAATCTTATTTATTGATATTGGAAAAGTTAAATTTATTAGGTTATAATTGAAGGTATAATCAAAAAAATTTTTATCCAATGTAAAAGTATGATTTTATGTAAAAGGTTATCAGATTAAAAACTTTACACCTTGAGAAATTAAGTCTTGTTAAAGAGGATAGAATAATAACTGAAGTTGATAAAACTATAATGGACAGAGCACAATTAAGACTTAAAAATTCACTTGTTGAATTAGATAATGAGTATTTTCTAAAGAATGATGATATTAATAAGTCTGTTTTAAGATAATTAAATAATGAAAAGAGTAAAGAAAATATTAATTATTTTGTTAATAATTTATACAATGACGACTTTGCGGAGGAGCAAGAAATTTATAATAAGGATTAAACTATAAGTCATATGGCTGCCAAAAAGGAGGAAGAAATATGGAAACGGTAATAATAATGGATTCCTGTACAGATTTACCATTGTCTTACGTGGAGGCTAACAAAATACCAACTCTCAGTCTTACTTGTTTACTTAAAGGAAAAGAATATCCTGATGATCTTGGAAAGACTTTATCCCATAAGGATTTTTATCAAATCGTCAGGAACGGCGAGATGCCCACAACATCCCAGGTAAATGCTTATCAGTTTGTGGAAGAATTTAAAAAACACCTTGAACTGGGAAGGTCCATAATATATATTGGTTTTTCAACAGCTTTAAGTGGTACTGTAAATAGTGCTGAAACAGCAAAGAAACTTGTTTTAGAGGAGTATAAAGATGCGGATATAACTATAATTGACAGTAAAAGTGCATCCCTTGGTTATGGTTTAATAGTATATTATGCATATGAAATGCTAAAAAATGGAGCAACAAAAGAAGAAATAGTGGATTGGGTTGAGAACAATAAATTGAAGATGAATCATTGGTTTACTGTTGAAGATCTTTTTCATCTTCACAGGGGTGGCAGAGTTTCAAAGACAGCGGCATTATTAGGTACAGTCCTTGATATAAAACCGGTTCTGCATGTAGATAACCAAGGTAGGTTAATTCCAGTGACAAAGGTTAAGGGAAGAAAAAAATCAATTAGAACATTAGCTGAAAAGCTTAAAGAAAGGATAGTTAATCCTGAGGAGCAGGTTATTGCTATTAGTCATGGAGACTGTATAGAGGATGTTGAGTTTTTAAGGGAAATGATACAAAAAGATATAAAGGTTAAGGATATAATAGTAAATTTTGTTGGACCAGTTATAGGTGCACATTCTGGACCTGGAACAGTGGCATTATTTTTTATGGGAAATGATAGATAATCAATACCGCAATACAATAAGTTATAAAGAATCTGGTTGTTATTAAAAACTATTGGCTGATGCTTGAGCATCAGCCAATAGTACATTAAGCTTTATTTATTGATCCAAAGAGTTCCATTTTTTCCTTAACAGTTGCCTTTATTGCTTCAAAGCCAGGTGCAAGTAATTTACGAGGATCAAAGCCCTTGCCTTCTAAATCTTTTTCGGATTCTATGTATTTACGTGTAGCCGCTGCAAAGGCTAGCTGGCATTCTGTGTTAACGTTTATTTTTGCAACTCCAAGAGATATAGCCCTTTTTATCATATCTTCAGGAATTCCTGTTCCACCGTGTAAAACTAAAGGCATATCACCTGTTGCATCTTTTATAGCTTCCAAAGTTTCAAAGCTTAAACCCTTCCAATTAGCTGGATACTTTCCATGTATGTTTCCAATACCAGCTGCAAGCATCGTTACTCCTAATTCAGCTATTGCCTTACATTCTGATGGATCAGCAAGCTCTCCAGCACCTACAACACCATCTTCCTCTCCGCCAATAGAGCCAACTTCTGCTTCTACTGAAATTCCCTTTTCTGAAGCTATTCTTATAATTTCCTTGGTTTTTTCAATATTTTCTTCAATGGGATAATGGGAACCATCAAACATAACTGAAGAGAAACCAGCTTCAATAACCTTTAATACCCCTTCATAACTGCCATGATCCAGGTGAAGAGCAACAGGAACAGTGATATTAAGATCACGAATCAATCCATTTACCATTCCTACTACTGTGTTATATCCGCCCATATACTTTCCTGCACCTTCAGATACACCAAGGATAACCGGTGACTTATTTTCCTCAGCTGTTAATAGGATGGCTTTTGTCCATTCCAAGTTGTTGATATTAAATTGACCAACAGCATATCTTTCTTTTTTAGCTTTTTTTAGCATTTCTTTTGCTGAAACTAACATATCTCATATCCTCCATGATTTAATATAATATGACGGGAAAAACAATTATATCTTTAGTTTACTCCCGTTAATAAATATTATAATTGCAAGTTGTTAAAAGATAAACAAAGATTTTAAATTATTAAAAAAGTTTTGATTTTTGAGAGGATATAAGACTTATCAATTAAGCACTGCAGGAGAATTTATAGGAATTGCAATGTGATATTATTGCATGACTAATAATAAGACAAGTTTCAATGGAATAAATTACATCATTCTCTATTTTATGATCAAGGTAATTATATTCATCTATTTTGTAATTTATATATTCCTCAATTTGCCCAAGGGAGTGTAAATTTTGCCAAACATTAAGATTGGATGTTGTATCAATAATATCTTTAAATTCAAATTTAAAGAAACGATTATCCAACATATATTCGTAGGCTAGATGAAGAGGCAGGAAGTTATATTTTTTTCTATTATGGGCATAACAAAAATAATCAGCTAAATAATGAAGAATAATACCTAAGTTAACAGAAAAAATTTTTAAGTTTGATTTTTCTTGAGGTAAACCTTGAGAAATAAGTCTATTTATTAATTTTAAAACAAAATTAAATGAGTATTTTTTAAAATGCAGTATCAGCATAAAATTAGGTGAAATATCAGGTAATTCGCAGCCATATAATACACCTTCTCTATCAAGTTTTATGTTTAACTTCTCCTCAATTACATCACAGACAATATTACCAATGATTTTATGAGAGGATATTAACATCTTTATCATTCCTTTACATTTTATTGGTTATTAAAAAGTTATACTATCTGTTTTGAGTTTATATAGTAGCTTGTGTTGGTATTTATCTTTATCCATTCTGGGCGCCTTTTATTAAAAACAGTTAAGTATTTAAACCCTGCATATTCTGCATTTTCAATGGCGATTTTCAAATCCTTACCTACGTGTTCAACATAGTGAGAATCGGAACCAATGGTCAATATTTCCCCACCCAGATCACGATAAAGTTTTAATACATCTATACCTGGCATAGTTTCACGAGGGGATTGTCTTATGCCAGAAGTGTTTATTTCAATACCCTTACCATTTAAAACAATTAATTTAAGAACTTCTCTCAATAACTCATGCTGAAGGCTTAAGGTTACTCTTTCTTTATAATGATTACAGCTGTAGCGTTTTATCAAATCCAGATGACCAATGCAGTCAAAGCTGTCACAAGTTAAGAGCTTTTTCAAATTATTCAAATATATAGAACAGATATCTTCTAAGGTGTATTTACTATAATCAATTTCAGAAAAATCTGTTGAGTCAGGGAGTTTGTGAAGGGAGCCTATTATATAATCTAACTGATTGCATTGAAGCAATTTTTTAACAATATCTGGATACATATGAGGCTGGCCTAATTCGATTCCAGATTTAATCTTTAATTTACCTTTATATAGTTCATTAGCATGAGATATTTCAGATAAATAACCTATTATATTGAAGTCCATGTAATTGTCGTCAAGGGAAGATAACTCAAAATGATCTGTAATTGCAATCTCCTTCAGTCCTGATTTTATAGCTTGATCACATATTTCATTTATGCTATTGTGTCCATCAATGGAGTAGGTAGTATGAATATGATAATCATATAAATAGTTCATGATATGCCTCCTGATTTTTAAATTAATTTTACACTTTAATGCTATCAGAGCTGTTTTATAATTCTATTATGATAATGTAAATTTAAGATTAAGTCTAATAATGAGATTATGGCTGAAATTGAAGGATAATAGTAAGATAAATACAAAATAAAAAAATTAGAAGATGATATGTCCATTTAATTACAATTTGTTTATAAAAATCTCACTGGAATATTTCATGTGTTCAAATAAGTAATAAAATACCAAAAATATTGGTTAAATTTTCATATAATGTCGAAAATAGTGGATTTTGTTGTAAAAATTTGATAGAATAAGTAATGTTTATTACAAAATTTAAAACAATAGTCGTATACTAAAGAATATCAATTATTCTGGTATTTAAAAAACTTCACATGGGAGCGAATAAAATGTATATGGTAAAAGATTTATTTATTAACACCTGCATTTGTGTAACAATGCTTTTCATAGCTAGTCAGATTTTAAAGCTTACTGCAATGGGAAGTTCAATCCACATAAGTAAAAAAATAATTACTGGAGTCATGTCAGGGATACTTGGTATAATCCTGATGTTTTTTTCAGTCAGGGTTACTCCAAAAGCAATAATAGATTTAAGACATTTATCTATTATTGTGAGTTCTGTTTATTTAGGTGGGACATCAACCTTTATAGGTGGGATTATAATTGCTTTATTCAGAGTTTTATATTATGGTATAAGCAGGCAGTCTTTAATTGTAGGTACAATTACTATGCTTGCCACAATAGGATCAATTTTTATTGGAAAATTCAGAGTTCCTAAAAAGCTTAAATGGATATTATTGTTTTTTTACAACACATGCATTTTCAGTGTATCAATTTATTTTGCAATGGAAAGAATCAGTGAAGTGAAAATTATTTTAGTTTATTATTGGATTGGCTCAATTATTTCAAGTTTTATAATTTACTATTATTCACAATACCTATATGATACACATAGCATCATAAAGATATTAAAAGAAGAAGCAACAACTGACTTTTTAACTGGATTAAATAACACAAGAAGCTTCGATATTGTTTTTAATAATGTTACAAATAGAGCAAAAGAAAATCAAGAGTATCTGGCGGTACTTATGATAGATATAGATTTTTTTAAAAAGGTAAATGATACCTATGGACATTCATCAGGAGATTTAGTTTTGAAGGAATTAGGAGAAATTCTTGACAATTCAATTGGGGAATATGATTTTGTAGCCAGAGTAGGAGGTGAAGAATTCTGTATTCTTCTTAGGGATTGTAATAGAGAAAAGGCGTATTACATAGCAGAAAAAATAAGAAAAGAAGTACAGAAGCATATATTCAGGGTAAAGAACGGAACAAAAATTAAAATTACAGTATCAATTGGAATAGCTGTTTATCCTGACTGCTGCACCGATACAGAACAATTAAAGGAAATAGCAGATAACCAGTTATATATAGCTAAACATACAGGCAGAAATAAGGTTTGTGTACAAGCAAAATAATGCAAATTGTAATTAATCAATATATCTTTCCCAAAGGGGGATGAAACAGCTAAATAAATTTTATAAAAATTTATAAATCTCTATATACAATTTATAAAATTTATAGCATTATTGTATATAGAGAGGTGATTTAAATGAAATACT
>NZ_AZQP01000048.1 GCF_000601455.1 Fervidicella metallireducens AeB | reverse complement strand
TGTAATCAATGGTTAAACTATATTATGAAAATCCGTATATGAAGGAATGTGTCTGTGAAATAGTAAATATAGTAGAAAAAGATAATAAATATCACCTGGAATTAGATAGAACCTGCTTTTATCCAGAAGGGGGAGGACAACCATCTGATACAGGCAAAATAGACGGAATACCTGTAAATTATGTTTATGAAGAAAAGGGTAAGATTTATCATGTTGTTGAGACTAAGCCTAATAGGATACATAAAGTAAAATGTATTATTGACTGGGAAAAACGATATGATAATATGCAGCAACATTTAGGACAGCATATAATATCAGCATGTTTTATGAACTTATTTAATTCAAAGACAATAGGTTTTCATCTTAGTGATTCCTATACAACAATAGATCTGGATAAAATATTGGATAGTGAAGAGATTGAGAAGGTAGAAGAGGAAGCAAATAAAATAATTGCTGAAAATATAGAGGTAGAAATCTTATACCCTTCCAAGGACGAGTTGAGAAAGCTTCAGACAAGAAGACCATTACCAAAAACAGAAGAAGAAATAAGAATAGTAAAAATTGGTGATATCGACATTAATGCATGCTGTGGAACGCACCCAAAATCAACACTGGAAGTTCAATTAATTAAAATTATAAAGTGGGAAAAATATAAAAATGGAGTAAGGATTTATTTTCTTTGTGGTAACAGAGCAATTAAAGACTATATATTAAAACATAATTCTATTAATAGCATATCAAAGATTTTATCCTGCAGCGTCAATGAAGTAATGCAAGAAGTTGAAAGGCTTATGGCGGAACATAATAAAAATCAAAATGAAAAAAGAGCATTGATTTCAGAGATAGCTTATTATCAGGCTAAAGATATGTTTGCTTCAACTGAAGCTATTGATGATGTTAAGATAATAAAAACAATTTTTGATAATACGGATATAAAATATGTGGAATTACTTGCAACTAAGTTGGCAGAATTCCCTAAAGTGGTAATATTATTTGCTATAAAATCCCAAGACAGGGTTCAATTAAAATTCATACGTTCAAAGGAACTAAACAATTTGAACATGAGCAGCCTTTTAAAGGATGCAATAACTTTGATTGATGGAAAAGGTGGAGGAACTGAATATTCTGCACAGGGCGGAGGGAAAAATAATAATAACTTAGAATCTTTGATGGATTATGCATTTAACAAGGTTAAAAATAATTTGACTTAATAAAATAAATTAGCAGCCAAACAAACCTAAGATATCTTATATAAATTATTTCAGCCATAAACTTATTAGTTAGTTTATGGGCTGAAATAATGTTTATTTCTTTAAAATTTCAAGAATTTCATCTAGTGTTTTATTTATTTTAGCTAAAGCTTCATATCTACTATCTCTGATACTAGCTATCTTTTCTAAATTTAAAAGAGCAGCATCTATGTTTTTAGCAGAAATATTTGCTTTAAATTGTTCCCAGAAGGGTTTTCCTGCCATTCTTAAATTTTTAAGGGTTTCCTTATCAGGTTGTAAAGAGAGGAGTTTAGCGTTAACTTGATCCAGTTTTGCCTTGATTTCAGGATTATCTTTAGATTTATTTAATTCTGCAAGAATTGATTTAATTTGTTGGCGTTTATTTTTGATGTCTTCCCTTAATGACTTATTTCTCTCCATGAGGGCTTTTAATTCTAGTTTTTTAGCTTTAATTTTTTCCGTTAAAGCTTTTTTCTCAGTTTTTTCGAGTTCTTTTGCAGCTTTTAACTCAACTTTTTTTTGTTTTTCAGTAGCAGCCTTTACTGGGTCCATATTAATTAATGTTAATGTGAATATGAACATTATAGTTAGGACTGCTGATAAAATTTTTTTCATCCCAAAAACCTCCTTTAATTCATTATATTTACATTATAATTCCTTCATATTAAATTACCAGAATAAAAAAATTAAAAATAATTAAACAAAACAAAAGAGGCGTTTAAAACGCCTCTTTTGTTTGCCTGCCTCTCAAAAATTAAAACAAAGGAATAATTTAAAAAACCGAATTTGTAAAATTCTTATTGAGTTATTCTTATTATAAATCATATATATTAAGAATCAATGAAGTAAAAATTAATAATAATTAAACCAGTTTGTTACAGGAACAAAGAATCTCATGACAAAATATTGCAAATTTTTTACCTCCAATTCCCTGCTATATAAAAATTCATATTGGTTAAATTAATAGTAACAGCACAACAGGAGGTGAAAGATATGAATAACAATATAGTTGGAGGAAAGAACCAGAAGGTTGTTCCAGAAGCTAAGAAAGGCCTTAACCAATTTAAATATGAAGTAGCTAACGAAATCGGTGTTAATGCACCAGAAAGCGGATACTGGGGAAACATGACATCAAAGGAATGTGGTTCAGTAGGTGGCTACATGGTAAAGAAAATGGTTGAAGCTTATGAAAGAAATTTAGCAGGTAAGTAATATAATAATAAAAAAGGGATCATCTATTTAGATGGTCCCTTTTTTAACGATAATACAAGTGTAGTATAATTAGACAGAAATAAATGTAAACTCTTAATAATTTTTAATTAATTCAAAACATAGTTTTAATAATTACAAATTATACTAAAATTGGTTTTATATAATGTTATTTGTAAAATTATGATGAATTTATGATAAAATAATTATTGGATATAAATATATTTTATCAGGAACTTAAGGGGGGGTTTAGTTGCTGAAGAGATTAACTACAACCATAATGATTCTTGTATTTACTTTATCTATAATATCGCAGAACGTATTTGCCTTTACAACATTAAAATACGGTTCTAAAGGTAATAATGTTAAAATATTACAACAAAAATTAAAGGATTTTGGTTATTTCAAAGGGACAGCTAATGGTGTGTTTGGGAATGAAACAAAAAATGCAGTTATAAAGTTTCAACAAACAAAGAAATTAAAGGCTACAGGTACTGTTGATGAAAAGACATGGAATTTATTAAATAAGGGTACAAGCTCAAATTCCACTAAAACAACTCAAGTAAATACTAAGGAGAATACTTTTAAAAAATTAGAAAAAGGAATGAGTGGACAAGAGGTTACGGCATTACAAAAGAAACTGGTAGAATTAAAATATATTAAATTAAATACATATGGATATTTTGGGAGTATGACTGTTGACGCGGTTAAAGCTTTCCAGAAGTCAAATAACTTACCACCAACTGGGATTGTTGACAAGAAAACATGGGATTTAATTTTTAAAACAAATAACGAAGTTAAGACAACAACAAAAGTCGATACTACTACACAAAAGAACCCTTCTAGTCCTAATATAGATAATCAGGAACAAAATAAACCAGTTGATACTTCACTTAAAAAAGGATGTTCTGGAGAGGAAGTTACTTCACTACAAAAGAGGTTAGCTGAGCTTAAATATCTTAATATAGATAACTATGGTAATTTTGACGACAAAACAGAATCTGCAGTGATGGAGTTTCAGAAAAAAAATAATCTAACTGTAACAGGTACAGTAAATAATGAAACAAAAAAGATACTTTTCAGTAGTGAAGCAAAGCCAAAGGTAGAGACTTCAAAGGAGGATACAGAAACAAAACCAGTAGAAGGGGATAATGTTAATTCTCAGATTCAAATACCTATAACTTCGGTTCTTCAATATGGAAGTTCAGGTAACGAGGTTACCATTTTACAGAATAAACTTAATGAACAAGGGTTTAATTGTAACATCAGTGGTATATTTGAAGAAACAACTTTAAAGGCAGTTATAGATTTTCAAAATGCTAATGGTTTAGCAGCAGACGGAATAGTAACTCAGGCTGTATTAGAGAAACTTTTTATCCAAACAGTGATAAGGGAAATATTTGTGCAGAAAAATGGTACTCCAGGCAGCTTAACAGGAAAAATAATAATCATAGATCCTGGTCATGGATTTAAGGATCCAGGTGCATCTTATTCTGGAGTACAAGAGAAAACAATTACACTTGACATAGGTTTGAGATTAAAGAGAATTTTGCAGGAAGCAGGTGCAACGGTTATAATGACGAGAGATACAGACGGAAATGAGGGGTATCATTCTCTATATTATCGCTCTGCAGTTGCTAACAATCAGATTATAGAGCTCGAAATACCTAGATTGATGCTTGAAATATCCCAGATTGAGGGAAAAATTGCAGAGCAGGAAAAGAACATAGAAACCAAGCAGAAAGAGTTAGACAATTTAAGGCAGTTGCAAAATCCAGTTGATCAGGAAACTATAAGTAACATGGAAATTGCACTTGGAGAAGCTATGATTGCCCTTGAAGAAACCAGAATAAAAAAACAGGAGCTTGAGAAAAAGATAGATATACTCAATCAAAAGAAACAAACTTTTAATTACTACATTAATAACCCTTCATATAAAGAAAGATACGGAATTATGAAAACAACTTCAGCAAATAACTACGCAGTAAATAAGGATTTAGTGGAAATTTTTGATTTGGCTAAAGAAAAATATAATAATGATGTTGTTTTCATTTCAATACATTGCAATGCTACATCTGAGAAAGTAACAAAGGCTTCGGGAATTCAGGTTTATGTACAGAAAGATAATGATTCCTATTACACGTCATATTATAAAAACTATGATTATAAGAGCAGACAGAATTTAGGATTAAGTCTTCTTCAGGAATTAAATGCAAATACCAGTTTTTCAAAAAAATATACTTCTCTTTATAAGAGTAACTTAAGTGTACTCAGGGAAAACAATCTTGCCTCTGTCCTTGTGGAGGTTGGCTTTTTAAATAATCCAGATGACAGACTGCTGCTTACAAAGGAGCAAACACGTGAAGATGTGGCTTTTGGTTTATACAAAGGATTACAAAAGTATTTTAATATAAAAATAACAGGAAAGAAAATCTTTCCTGTTATTTTTTATATTAACTCTTCCATTTCATCAAGTAGCGACTCAAAAACTTTTAATGCATTATTTATTGGTTCTGGTGAAGTCATATCAACTCCTGCTGATTTCAATAGATTAAGTGGGTAATCAGAGCCGCCGCCCTTTAAGAAATTTAAATATCTTTCTACAGCAGGTGTGCCTTCATTAAGTATCTGTTGAGAAAGTGATATAGCAGCTGAGAAACCGGTAGCATATTTATAAACATAAAAACTTGTGTAAAAATGAGGGATTCTAGCCCATTCTAGAGCTATATAATCATCGATTACAGCATCAGGACCGAAATATTTAGCATTCAAATTACGGTAAATATTAGATAGAGAAGTTGCTGTCAATGATTCACCTGCTTCTGCTTTTTCATGAATTATTTTTTCAAATTCAGCAAACATAGTCTGTCTGAATACTGTACCCCTGAATTGCTCCATATAGTGATTTAGTAAATACATTTTTTCTTTTTTATCCTTTGTATTTTTAAGCATATAATTCATCAATAGAGCCTCATTTAAAGTGGAAGCAACCTCAGCAACAAAAATTTTATATTGTGAATATAAATATGGCTGAGTTGACTTTGAATAGAAGCTATGCATTGCGTGTCCCATTTCATGGGCAAGTGTAAACATACCGTCAATAGTGTCATTATGGTTTAATAAAACATATGGATGTGAATCATAGCATCCCCATGAATAAGCCCCGCTTCTTTTTCCTACATTTTCATAAACATCTATCCAGCCAGACTCAAAGGCCTTAGTCAGATCAGAAATATAAGTTTCGCCAAGGGGGCTGACGCCTTTTTTTACTAGTTCCACAGCTTCTTCATATTTTATTTCCATTTCAACATCCTTAACCATAGGTGTATATATATCATACATATGCAATTCATCAAGATTCAGCATTTTCTTTCTTAGAGAAACATACCTATGCATTAATTTTAAATTATTGTGAACTGCAGCAATGAGGTTGTCATAAACTTCAACAGGAATGTTATCCTGAAACAGGGAGGCTTCCCTTGCTGAGGAATATTTTCTAATTGTGGAATTAAATATATTTGCTTTAACATTGGCACTAAGGGTTGATGCAATGGTATTTATATGTTTTTCATATGTACTATACAATGCCTCAAATGCATCCTTTCTAACCCTTCTATCTGGATTTTCCATAAGGGATATATATCTGCCCTTTGTAACTTCCACATCATTTCCATTCTCATCCTTTATCACTGGAAATTTCAAGTCTGCATTATTCAGCATATTAAAAATAGTTCCAGGGGACCTTGAAATTTCAGATGAAAGGGCTAAAATCTGTTCTTCTTTTTCAGATAATATATGAGGCTTTATTCTACTTATTTCATCAAGAAATCGCTTATAAAATTTGAGTTTGTCATTTTTTTCAATGAATTCATTTAATCTATCATCAGGGATAGATAGGATTTTTGGAACAATAAAAGAGCTGGCACTGGCTATTTTTGTTTTTAGAGAATCTGCTCTGTCGGCAAGCTCCTGATAGTAGCTGTCGGTTGTATCCTGATGACTGCTCATGTGTGCATAAACATAAACTTTATCTGAGAGCCTCTCCATTTCAGTGTTGTAATCTAAACACTGTAAAAGCTCATCAGGGGAGGTTGTCATTGTATCAGCAAAACTCTGTATTTTCTCCGACATATCAAGACATATTTTGAAATCTTTCTCCCATAAATCATCTGATGGATACATGTCAGTTAATTTCCATTTAAACTGAGAAGGTATTTCTTCACGTTTTGGTATTGATGAAGCAGATTTTTTCATGGTAACTACCTCCATATAAAAAATAGATTATCCTATGATACAGTATTCTACAAACCGAAGAAATATCCTTCAAATAAAATACAAATCATCCTAAAAATAGCATGTAAAAAGGTATAAATAGAAAACTAAGGACAGTAGTTATCAGTATCATTATAGCAATATATTTTTCATCCGCATTATATGCTTTGGCTATTATTGCAGTTTGGGTCATAATAGGTAAAGATGACTGAATTATAAACACATTTCGCATAAGTGTGGGAATAGGGATGAATGTGGTTAATATGTAAACAATAAATGGTGAAACAATAAACCTACCCAATAATATAACCAGCATATCTAAGGATAATTTGATTGATTTAATGTCTACAGAGTAAATAGTAATTCCAATAAACAACATTGAAAGTGGTGTTGTTAAATTTCCCATATATTTGCATGTATCCATAATGAAATCAGGTAATTTTATATCAAGAAGAATAAGTATTATAGCTAAAATAAAGCTGGTCAAAGGAGGTGAAAAAATTCTCTTAAGATTATTAAGAGAAAAAAGATGATCATTTTCTATGCCTGCATCTTTAGATAAATTATATACCCCTATTGTCCAGAAAAAAGTTGTATTTGCAATATAATATAAAAAAACGTATGGAATACTTTTTTCACCAAAGAGTGCAATATTAACAGGTAAACCAATAAAAATTGTGTTTGAAATAAAGAACATAGATTGAAAAGCACCTTTTCTAGTGTTAGGAACTTTAATTATCCTTGAAAGGATTACAGCAATAACAAAACATATTCCCATAGATAGAAAGGGTATTGTAAGGGCATAACCGGATGATAAAAGTTTATCCTTAGAAAAATTGGACATAAGGCTTGATAGCATCATAGCAGGCAGAGAAATTTGAGTTACTAATTTTGAAAAAAGTTTTGATGTTTCATTATTAAACCATTTTTTAAATGTAAGTATATAGCCGATAGCTATCATTATCATTATTGTAAGGATGCTCTCGAAGGCTTGTAAAAAAATCATAGAAATCCCCCCAAAGTAGTCTATAATTCAATTATTACACAAATAGAACAATTTTTACATATGGCATTTTCAGTTATCCCTGCATATTTTAAAGTATATTAATTTTCAAAGGGGATTGTTATGGGAACTGAACTAGTAGCACTTCATTGGGTTTACCTTATCTTTATTTTTCTTATACTAGGTGTTATGGTTATGCGAAGGGATACAACCCTTGTATGTATTGTTGGTATTTTTGTGATAGGGCTCATTGTCAAGGGAAGCATTACATCTTCTATAATTGGAATTTTCAATAGTCTGATTTATGCTATAACTGAACTTGTAGGTACTATACTTGTCATATCTATAATTGTGGCTATGAGTAAGGTTTTAGCTGAGACAGGGATAAACGAAACAATGATTTCTCCATTTACAAAATTAATGAAAAATCCAAGTCTTGCATATTGGACTGTAGGTTTATTGATGATGATTATTTCCTGGTTTTTCTGGCCATCACCTGCTGTTGCTTTAATTGGAGTAGTTCTTTTACCAGCAGCTGTTAAGGCAGGACTTCCCGCACTAGGAGTTGCCATGGTAATGAATTTGTTTGGACATGGAATAGCTCTTTCAAGCGACTTCATTATACAAGGTGCTCCGAAACTTACTGCAGACGGGGCAGGAATACCTGTTGGCAGCGTAATATCCGCCAGTGTACCCCTTATAGTTGTTATGGGGATTGTAACAACAGTAACTGCATTTTATATTTTAAAAAGAGATATGAAAAAAGGAATATTAAAAGTAGAAGGGAATGCTAAGGATTATAAGGAGCAGAACAACAAAAAAGGAGAAATGTCAATAATCTTAAAGAGGGTTTTTGCAGTTGTTGTTCCTATACTTTTCTTACTTGATGTAGTAGCAATGTATACAAATGATTTAAGGGGAGGAGATGCAACTGCCTTAATAGGTGGAACAGCTGCGTTTATTTTGATAGTATTATCAATGGTTAAGGATAAAAAATCAGGACTTGAAAATATAACAGCATATCTTGTTGAAGGTTTACAATTTGGATTTAGAGTTTTTGGGCCTGTAATCCCTATAGCAGCATTCTTTTATTTAGGAGATTCAGGACTGATAAAGGTTTTTGGCGAGGTGCTTCCAAGTGGTTCACATGGAATTGTCAATGATTTAGGGCTAGCTTTAGCAAATACAGTTCCTTTAAATTCTGCAATTGGAGCCATAACCACAGCAGGTGTCGGTGCAATAACTGGACTTGATGGTTCAGGATTTTCAGGTATTTCTTTAGCAGGTTCAGTGGCAAAACTCTTTGGAACGGCAATAGGAAGGGGAACAGCCACACTTACAGCTTTGGGTCAGGTTGCAGCTATTTGGGTTGGAGGAGGAACTTTAATTCCTTGGGCTGTTATTCCAGTAGCAGCTATATGTGATGTTGATCCTTTTGAATTAGTCAGAAGAAATATTATTCCTGTAGTTATAGGAATGGTAGCAACAATTATTGCAGCCATAATAATTATATAAACAATAACCTGACGTGCAGTTTTCTGCACGTCAGGTTATTAGAATAATTTTAAATATGCCTTAATTCCATCCTTTTCAAGCTCAATTATTATAAAGGAATGCCAGCGTTCTGTTCTTTTATAGCAAAGGGAACCTGGATTTAACATTAGAACCTTTCCCTTTGTTAAAATTGTTGGAGAATGACTGTGACCAAAAACGATTATATCAACTTTTTCATTTTTAAATTTATCATAGGCACGTTCAATGGTTGTTTTATTCTTGCCGTGACCATGAAATATGCCTATTTTATATCCATTTATTTTTAAAATTTCAGTTTCTCTAAGCATTTCTTTTGTAGAGTCTTTATCAACGTTTCCCCAGACACCAATAAATTGTTTATAGCTTTTTAAAATATCTACGGTTTTAGGATTTGTATAATCACCAGCATGTATAATCATATCCACATCTTTAAAGTATTTTTCAATATAACTCTGTATTTTATCTGGATTTTTATGAAAATGTGTATCGGAGATAATTGCAATTCGCATTTTTTTCACCTCATTACTATGTTATTAAGCAGGAGTTATTATGTTGATAAGTCTTTTTACATTTATTAAAATAAACTTTTCTAACAAAAGTATACTTTATGGTTGTTTCTTTTTTAAAATAATATAGTATAATTAAACTGGTTATATTACTTAAAGGAGATGAATTATTATGTCAAAGGTTGTAGAGAGATTTTTATCATATGTAAAATATGATACTAAGTCAGATGACGGAAGTACAACTGTTCCAACAACTGAAGGTCAGATAATTTTAGCTAAGGAAATAGCAAAGGAGCTTGAAGCTTTAGGGATGAAGGATGTCTCATTAGATGAAAATGGATACATAATGGCTACTCTACCTGCAAATACAGATAAAGATATTCCAACTATAGGATTTATAGCACATATGGATACAGCTCCAGATATGCCAGGAAAAAATGTAAAACCACAAATAGTTGAAAATTATGATGGTGGAGATATTGTTTTAAATAAAGAAAAAAATATAATATTATCACCAAAGGAACATGAAAGTTTGAAAAATTACATGGGACATACTTTAATAACAACTGATGGAACAACTCTCCTAGGCGCAGATGATAAGGCTGGAATTGCAGAGATTATAACAGCTGTAGAATATTTGATAAATCATCCAGAAATAAAGCATGGTGAAATACGTGTTGGATTTACTCCAGATGAGGAAGTAGGCAGGGGAGCAGATCATTTTAACGTTGAAAAATTCAATGCAGACTTTGCTTATACAGTTGATGGAGGAGCTGTTGGTGAATTAGAATATGAAAGCTTCAACGCAGCAGGCGGAAAGGTAACTATAAAAGGTATTAACATACATCCAGGGTCTGCAAAGGGTAAGATGGTAAACTCAATGCTTATTGCAAATGAATTTATATCAATGCTTCCAGAAAGAGAAACACCAGCTAATACAGAAGGATATGAAGGCTTTTATCACCTGATTTCTATGAAGGGAGAAGTTGAGGAAACAACTTTAGCTTATATCATAAGAGATTTTGACAGAGCTAACTTTGAAAATAGAAAAACAACCTTTGCTGAGATTGGCAATAAGCTTAATGCAAAATATGGAGAAGGAACTGTTGTTGTAGAAGTTAAGGATCAATACTACAACATGAGAGAAAAGATTGAAGAGGTAATGCACATAGTTGATACAGCTTCAGAAGCTATGAAAGCAGTTGGAGTAACTCCAAACATTATACCAATCAGAGGAGGTACAGACGGTTCAAGACTTTCATACATGGGTCTTCCAACACCAAACCTATTTACAGGCGGACATAACTTCCATGGAAGATATGAATATATTCCAACATCATCTATGGAAAAGGCTGTTGAAGTTATACTAAAAATAGTTGAGATATATGCAAATAAGTAATAAATTGAGATGTGGCACTAGCATTTTTTAAAATGCTAGTGCCACATCCCTTATTTGAATTATTGATTATGACATTTTGGATGATAGAAAAAATTTTATATCACTGATAGTGAGTGTGTATCTCTAGTATATACTCGTATTATTTATGAGTTAATATATAATTATAAAGATTTTTCGTGATATCGATATCATTAGGATTTTCTTTGAGTTTACTAATATAAGTTTTCAATTCATATAATTTTTTTTCTGATTTTTTATTAAACTTATATTCCATTAAAAAGGTTTCCAATTCTATAATAGTGCCAACAAGTTCTTTATTTTTTTTTGAATAACTTGTGTGTCGGACTACTCCTCGACACTGACCTACAGCAGATAATATAATTCGATATCCACCTTCATTAGTGATATAGCTGTCTTTGATACTATTATCTAATTCTCTTAATTCGTTAATAAATGTTGCATCTATATATTTTTGTGTGTAATCCATGCGTTTTATATTATCAAGTTGCCATAAATTTAAGAAAAGAGAAAATGCAAGCAATATATAAAGCCCTTTTTTACCTATATTTTTCACGATTTGTTTCACCTCCCAACAAGAAATTTTAACGTTTTATTCTTCCATCAATAAAAGCATAATCCCAGTGTGTTGTTACGGTTGGGGTAATAGAAAGACCACCTGACTTTAAATCTATACTTGGACTACTTGTAGATATTTTGCTTTGTTGATGAGCATATGTAAAAGTATAATTACAATAACCTGATATTGCATTTGCAGGATTAGCTTCAAAAGAAAGCCTTACGCTAAAGTTCCCATCATCGTATAAAGGAAATACACCATTTTTATAGCATTCAGATAAAGAGAATGTATAAGCCAATCCCCCTGTACCTGATGCAGGAATTCTATTAAAAGTTCCATTTGCTGGATATCCATTAGGGTACCCATTTTTTTGTACTTTCCAACTGTAATAGAAACGATCTGTATTAGGAATAAAACTTGTATTAGAATCCCAAGTCACACCAAATACATCTGTTTGCATATAAAATGGTTATTTTCTCCAATCAGCATATGAATTTACATATATATGACCAGAATTGTTAACTATCGAATATCCTATTCGTATCCAATTATAATATGTTCCAGAATCACCTGATGCATCATCGTCAGCAGACATAGTTGCAGTTTCAACTAATGTATCATTAAATAACTCAGGATTATTTTTTTCACTTATATATTGCACCTCTGTTATTTCAACCATTTTTTTATTAATTTCTTTCTTCCCTGTTTTCTTATCTTTTTTTATTGTTACTTCATATCTATAATATTTAATTGATGAGTCTATTGGAGCTCCTTGTAAATACTTATCTTCTCCTTCAAATTTACTTAACAAATTTGTTACTTTTTCAAAATTGTTCCTTTTATCTTCTTGAAGATTAGCGTGCACTTTTTTCGTATCTAAAATCATAAATGAGAATAAAAATGCAAGACAAATGCATAAAGATCTTTTTAAAATTTTATCTAACATTATAACTAACTCCTTTATTCTATTATTTATAGTGCACTATAATAATAATAAATGTCAATATTTACAAATAATAATAAATATAGGAAAATCAAATGCATGGATGTAAGAGACATATACTTACTGTGATAATATAGTCATATATATTTTATAGGTCTTTTGATATTTTTTAACTAAGGATAAATAGTTAAGCTTATCCTCATTATCTTTAAACAAATCAACTTCGCTTATTCTCCTTGCCATTATATGAATAATGGCATCTTCTTTTTTCTGCCTTGCCATTCTTGACATAAAAAAACATCTCCTTCAAGGTTTACTCTGAAAATAGTATTTCCTTTGAAGGGGGATGTTGTTCTTTGGTTCACAACACTGCTTATATGTCCCACCGGGTTCAATTACCGTTTTGAGTAAAAAGACATTAATAAAATGTTAATAAAATAGAAAGGGGGATAAAAGTATAAATTAATAAAATATGTTAATAATGAAAAATATAAATTAATGGAGGGCGTATATAATGAAAAAGTTTAAAATATTTCCTATTTTATTAAGCTTGATTCTTATTACTTTTAGTTTAAACTTCGTACATGCGGGCCAAATTTCTAAGCTTGAAAAAGATAAAAATAGTATTCAAAAAACTATAGAAACATTTATTACTGAATCGTGGAATATTACGACAGATGAAGTTCAGAGGCAGAAGCAAACTCAAGATATATGCAAAGATATAAAGTTAAAAAATAACATAGAAAAACGATTAATGGGATTTAAAAATTTAGAGAAAACAGATAATATAAAATACACAAAAAATGATGTAAAATTTAATTTTTACGATATTATAGTAAATGAAAATACTGCAAAAGTAAAAGTTGACTATATAATAACAATAAATTATAAAATTTCGGAAAAAGAACAAACCCCAACGAAAGTATATAATTTGCATGATATTGAACTCAAAAAGTTAGATGGAATATGGGTTATAATATCTAATAAAGATTTATCTATGCCTGATAATGCTCCTGAATTGCCATCTGTAACTTCACAAGATATTAAATTAGAAAATGACACAGCGTTTACAACCCTTTTGCCTACCTATAATAGAACTGCTGCAGTTAACTATGCTTGCACATATGTGTTTAATCCAAACTCTACCTATAGAAATATGGGAACATCAGGTTCAGGAGGTGATTGTACAAACTTCGCTTCTCAAATAATAAAAAGTGGTGGTTGGCCACATGATACTGATGGAAGTGGAGGCTTAGATAGATGGTTTTATATGTCATAAGGGACACATACTTACTGCAATAATATAGTCATATATATTTTATAAGCCCTTCCATACCTCAATTTTAACCAAACTATGTGATTCCTTGGCTTAATATAACTTTATTTTCTCTTTTTTTTAAGAGTTTTGCTATGCTTGTCCAATTTTTATGCTTCACGAAAACAATTATTTTTATAACTTTTGAAAGCCAATTACAATATTTTCGTACAAAAAAATTAAGCATACTGTTTCATAAACTCATATGTAATATTTTTATATTTCTCATCATCTAAAAGCTTCACCCCAAGGCTGCTGAGCTTTGAAACCCTGCTTTGGGTTATGTTTCCAAGGACGCGGCAGATTTCACTGCATTTTAAGTTACAAAGACTTCTCATTAAAAGTACAGCCAGTGCCTTTGCTTCAACTATTTCTCTGCAGTGTTTTGTATGTAGCTTTATTTTTTCAATTCCAAGTTTTGATGCGATAAACTCCAGTATCTCTATAGTTTTAATGTTTCTCACTAAAATCTTTCTTTCACTTCTGTATTCGGTTCCTTCATTTAAAAATTCAACTTCTTCTTTGAAAACCTTATCAGAGCATTTATATACTAATTTCATATAGCTTTCCCTGGCTTTTTTAGGATTTTTACTGAACATTCCCATAATAAAACCATCATCAATAAGTTCATAGGGGTCATGTCTTAAGCCTAGGTATATTGAAAGACTTGAAAATTCGTATTTCTCGGGGCAATTTTCATAACCCTTTATATCACAAGGGTTGTTGTGAACATATGCCGATAAGGCATAAAGATATATTTCACTCTTTACCATTTTACTTTTAAATCTGTCTTGGAATAGATGTCCATGTCTTTTATGTCTGTGATTGAAATATTGTGCATAGGAAAAGTTTATGCTGTGCATTATTCTTGAAATGTCTGCTCCGTTAGCATCTATAATTAAATGAAGATGGTTATCCATAAGGCAGTAGCCATATACTCTGAATTCATAGGTTTTTTGATATTTTTTGACTAAAGCTAAATAATTAAGCTTATCCGTATCATCTTTAAATAAATCAACTTCACTGATACTCCTTGCCATTACATGAAAAATGGCATCTTCTTTTTTCTGCCTTGCAATTCTAGGCATAAAAAAACATCTCCTTTCAAGGTTTACTATGAAAATAGTATTTCCTTTGAAGGGAGATATTATTCATTGGTTTATAACACTGCTTATATGTCCCACCGGGTTTATATCAACGTTTTATTAAAAATGGTGCGCCCAAGAGGATTCGAACCTCCGGCACACGGTTTAGGAAACCGTTGCTCTATCCTGCTGAGCTATGGGCGCAACTTCTAACAATATTATATTTGTTTATGTATTCCTTGTCAACCTCATTAAAGCCAGTTTTCTGGAATCAATGTATCATAACGTCAAAAATAAAAAACTCTCCAGTTTTACTGAAGAGCCTTGGTGCAGGTGGTGGGACTTGAACCCACACGCCTTATTCAGACCCAGGATTTTAAGTCCTGTGCGTCTGCCGATTCCGCCACACCTGCATGAACATCTTAGCGACAAATATTATTATACACAATTCTATTTTTTTTGCAAGTGTTTTTTTATTTTAGCTGAAAAAAACTATTAAAA
>NZ_AZQP01000047.1 GCF_000601455.1 Fervidicella metallireducens AeB | reverse complement strand
AAAAACTGAAAGCAGCCTATTGGGCTGCTTTGTTTAAAATTAACTGCATTATTGTATCAATTCTATCATACCTTTTCATTAAATATAAATATCCAATTAAAGCTTCAAAGGCTGTGGCCCTTCTATAATCAATTACATCCGCATTCTTTGGTACATGATAGGTTTTTGTATTTCTTCCTCTGCGTACTATATTCTGTTCCTCTTCTGTAAGTTCTGGCTCTATTAAAGCAAGAAACTCCGATTGAGACCTTGCCTTAACATATTTTATAGATTTAACATGAAGATCATGTGAATTTTTCCTTTCTGTGCTGATAAGATAGCTGCGCACAAAGACCTCATAAACCGCATCACCAACATAAGCCCAGACAAGTGGGTTTAGCATTCTAATATCTGTTTCTGTCAAATCTACATATTTTGAGAATATATCCATCAAATCCATAAACCACTCTTCCTTTAAATTTGTTTCTAAAGGTCAACATACAATCAGACATCTAATTATATCATTAAAATTTGTATCTGCAAAAGATAATACAATGATTTTTCCATCTATAACGCATAAATGGACTGAGTTAAATTTCTCAATCCATTTATTATCAAAAACACTATACCCTTTTCCATCTAACTCCCTGTGGAGTATCTTCAAGAACTATTCCTCTTTCCTTTAAATCATCTCTAATCTTATCTGCCAATGCAAAATTCTTATTTTTTCTTGCCTGTTGTCTTTCTTCAATTAATTTTTCAATTTCTTCCTCTAATGCTCCCCTTGATTCTTTTTGTAAAATTCCAAGTGGTGCACCTAACTCTTTTATCAGTGCCAAGGCTTTAACAGCTAATGTCTTAGGAGAACCTTCTTTGATGTTGGTATTTATATCCCTTACTAAATCAAATATTACAGATATTGCATCTGCAGTATTAAAATCATCATCCATTACCTCAATATATTTAGCTTTATATGAATCTAGCTTGTTACTCATTTCTATCTCTTCAGTATTTAATTCTCTCTCATTTCCAGATTCAATTATGTGCTCAAGGTTTGACATTGCATTATAAAGTCTTTCAAGAGCTGAGCTAGCCTGGTCAAGTAAATCCAAACTGAAATTGATAGGATTTCTGTAATGTCCTGATAACATAAACATTCTTACAACTTCTGCATCATATTTCTCAAGTATTTCCCTTGCTGTAAAGAAGTTGTTTAATGATTTGGACATCTTTTGGTTGTTAACATTTAGGTATGCTGAATGCATCCAGTAATGTGCAAAAGGTTTACCATTTCTAGCTTCACTTTGAGCTATTTCATTTTCATGGTGTGGGAATACAAGATCAGCACCACCACCATGTATATCTATTGTTTCACCTAATAAAGAGCATGCCATAACTGAACATTCTATATGCCATCCTGGTCTTCCAACTCCCCATGGGCTTTCCCATCCTGGCTCCCCTGGTTTTTGCGCCTTCCAAAGTACAAAATCCATGGGGTCTTCTTTTCTTTCATCAACATCAATTCTAGCACCTGCTTCTAAATCATCTAAGCTTTGCTTTGACAATTTTCCGTATTCAGTGAATTTTTTCGTTCTATAGTACACATCACCGTTTACTGCATAGGCATATCCCTTATCTTCAAGGTCTTTGATAAAATCTATTATTTTCTCAACATACTCCGTAGCCCTTGGATTAACTGTAGCCCTCTTTAAATTCAATGCATCAGCATCAGTATAATATTCTTTTATATATCTTTCTGCAACTTCAGGAACTGTTATTCCTTCTTCATTTGCTTTTTTTATGAGTTTATCATCAATATCAGTAAAATTTTGAATAAATTGAACCTTATAGCCTCTGTATTCAAAATACCTTCTTATTGTATCAAAAACTAAAAAAGTTCTTGCATTACCTATATGAAAAAAGTTGTATACAGTCGGACCACAGACATACATTTTTACTTCCCCAGGTGTAATAGGCTTAAATTCTTCTTTTTTTCTTGTCAAGGTGTTATAAAGCTTAATTGCCATTGTAAAACTCCTTTCTTATCAACTTTTAGTATTTAAACATAGCCAGACAAAAAGACCCTTCATCTCCTTTTTTAGAGACGAAGGGTCAGTTCGTGGTTCCACTCTAATTAAACATAGAAGACCTATGTTTTTCTCATATATTTTAACGGATTTTACCCGTTCTCATCTACTTGTATTTCGATAAGAAAGCTCCAGGACGCACTCTTCGAAAACTCTTATTAAGGTTGCTCTCAGCCAACGACAACCTCTCTCTTGAATAAGTCAATTTCCTACTCCTTCCCTTCAACGCCTTACTATAATATTTTAATATATTATAACAGATAATATACAACTTTTTCAAATGATTTTTATATATTGAAATTCAATAAATCTATTTTTTAAATAAAAAATCCCCCAAAAGGGGGATTAAATTATGCTTCTAATTTTGCAGCATCAGCCTTTGCAAGTCCCTTGTTAATAATGTTAGCTAAAACAGCAACGTCAATATTACCACCTGTTAATACAGTTACAACATTCTTGCCAGGCATATTTATTTTCTTAGTCATAATTGCAGCTATAGTTGTAGCTCCTGCTCCTTCAACTACTAGCTTTGATCTTTGAGCAAGCATGAATATTGCATCTTCTATTTCTTCTTCTGTTACAGTAACAACCTCGTCTACATAATTCTTCATAATATCAAAAGTTAATTCTCCTGGTATTCTTACTGATATACCATCTGCAAGTGATTTTGCAGCAGGAACAAGTACAGGTTGTCCAGCTTCTAATGAAGCCTTAGTTGATGCTATTATTTCAGCCTGTGTTCCTATTATCTTAATATTTGGATTTATTGTCTTAGCAGCTATTGCTATACCAGCAATGATTCCGCCACCGCCTATTGGAACAACTATTGCATCTGCATTTGGAAGCTCTTCTAAAATTTCAAGTCCTATTGTACCTTGTCCAGCTATTACGTATGGATCATTAAAAGGATGTACAAATGTAGCTCCAGTTTCCTTTTGAACTTCAACAGCCTTTGCATAGCAATCATCATAAACCATACCATGTTGAATTACTTCAGCACCATATCCCTTTGTAGCTGAAACTTTAGCTGCAGGTGCAGTTTCAGGCATACAGATAGTAGCTTTAATTCCATAAGTTCTTGCTGCAAGAGCAACCCCCTGAGCATGGTTTCCTGCTGATGAAGCTATAACTCCACACTTCTTTTCTTCTTCTGTTAAATTAGCTATTTTATTAAAAGCACCTCTTACTTTGAATGCTCCTGTCTTTTGTCTATTTTCAGTCTTTAAATATACATTCATTCCGCTCATTTCACTAAAAGTTCTTGAATAGAATAATTCTGTTTTTCTTGAAATGCCTTCAAGTCTTTCCTTGGCTTCTTTAATCATATCGAAAGTAACTTGCATCATTTATTCCTCCTAATACGTTAGTGAATGTATTTCTCTACGTACTATATAGTAACATACTTCGACATTTTTTTGCAAATACTCAAAAGTTCAAAATCATTTATATATGTTCAAATTTTATCAATATTGAATGAGAACTTGCTTTGTATTCTATTCTTGTTAATTTACTACCCATTTTGTACGACTTTCTTTTATTTTTAAATATTTATTAATTTTCGGAAAAATATATTCAAGTTATTGTCTTTCTATTGCGTACATTTGTATTTGATAATAATACGTTTAAAATGCTTATTTATATTATCATTAATAAGTTATTTAAATCATATTATTTTATAAAAGATTCTTATCTTAAGGGGGAGATGTTTCCAATGGAATATGAAAAAAACGTAAGTATCATAAAAATTCTATTCAAAATAAAGAACATACAAAAAATGGGCACATGTGTACTAAGACAGCTTAAATATATAAAAATAAAACCTGATTCCTATGAAAAATACAACTCCTGCATTAATACATATCAAGAAGCAATGGACTATTTACTCCAAAGCAGTGGTTTTTTAAAGTGCCAATTCTATAATTATTCACCTACACAATCATCTAAGCGATTCTTGATTAATAATTTATTTATTCCTTCATACAAAAATTTTCTGAAATTCCAAGAAGATATATCTAGTTTAAAAGTTGAAAATGGATATACCGAAAACATTCACCTCATAAAAGATAAAACCGAAACAATCAATACTTCTCTCAACAGTATTCTAAACGAGTTAAAGGATATAGGATAGTTTAACTGCTATATAGACTGAATTAATAAAAATTCAATAAATATTTAAAAGCCCATAATTACTTAATCTGGAATTTTATCATTATTTCTTGCCAGCTAAAGTAAATCCATGGGCTTTAATATATTTAGTAAATTTAAATTAAAAATAATGCTGTAAATTTATAATATTATTAATTTCTTTTACTGTATCCTCTAATCTTACATCCTTAACTTCACTTTCATTTCTTAATTTTAGTTCAATTAATCCATCCTTTGCTTTCTTGCCAACAGTAACCCTTATAGGTATACCTATTAAATCTGCATCATTAAACTTTACACCTATTCTTTCATCTCTATCATCAATAATAACACTAACATTTTCAGATTTCAGTTTTTCATAGATTTCTTCAGCAACTTTAACCTGAAGTTCATCCTTCATTACAGCTGGTATAATAATAACCTGAAATGGAGCAATTTCTAGTGGCCAAATTATTCCCTTTTCATCATGATTCTGCTCAACAACAGCTGATATAATTTTGTTTATATTAGCTTCATATCCCCCCATTAATAAAGGCTTTTCAAATCCTTCTTCCACTACTATTTTTGCATTAAAAATTTGAGAATGTTTGTCACCTGATTTTTGAATCTGCCCTATAACTATGCCATTTGTAATTGTTATCTTTTCACCGCAAATTGGACAGGAATCTTCTTCTGTAATATTTCTAAAATCACCTATTTCACCAATAAAATCTCTTCCATAGTTTACATTAACCAAATGAAAATCCTTTTGATTTGCACCAACAATCATATTGTTTAGCTCTGCTACCTCGTAATCAACTAAAAGTTTATCCACCATTAACCCTATGGGACCTGCAAATCCTGTTTCTGACCCAGTTACCCTTTCAACTGTTTCTTCATCTGCCATTTCAATAAATGTACAATTCAGATAATCCATTATCTTTGTATTATTTACTTCCCTGTCCCCCCTGACCATTACAGCAACAACATTCTTATCAATTTTGTAAATCATTGTTTTTGCAAGTTTATCTTTAGAAACCCCTAAAAACTTAGAAAGATCCTCTATTGTTTTAATTCCAATGGTTTCTACTTTGTATAAATCCTTTATATCTTCAGAATTAACATGTTTTTGCTCCCTAATCTTTGCATTCTTAAGACTGGACATATAATTACAATTTTCACAATATACGAATTTATCATCACCATTTTCTAAAAGCGTTATGTACTCATTTGTATTTAAGCTTCCAGTTATTACATTATATTTTAGTCCACACCTGTTAAAAATTTTATCGTATACACTTTTCATTTTTTCAAAAGACTTTTCCATCCCCTCTAGAGTAGCATCAAAGCTGCATGCCTTTACAGCCATAATTTCTCTGCTGTTTATTATACCAAATTTTGACTTTGTTTCATCTCTAAATTGTCTATTTATTTGATACAAAACTAATGGCAGATTTTTATAGGATTTTACTTCCCCTTTTATCAAATTAACAAACATCTCTTCCTGCACTAAAGGCAAACAACATTCCCTGTCATTTTTGTCTTTAAACTTAAATAACTCTTCCTCTAAGCAATTCAAATAATTTGATTGTTGGTAAAGCTCTGATGGTTGAAGTGTTGAAAAAAGTACCTCTTGACAGTTTTGTAAGTTCAACTCTTCTCTAATGATTTTTTCTATATTCCTCAGCACCCTAAGACCTAGTGGTAGATAGTTATATACCCCAGTGGTAACTTTCCTTATAAAGCCTCCTCTCAACAAAAGTTGCTGACTTATCACATCTGTTTCTGATGACATCTCTCGCAAAGTGGGGATAAAAAAAGCTGAAAATCTCATAAAATTCCTCCCTTTAGCAAAATCCCTCACCTTTAAATAGGTGAGGGAGAATTTTCATATATAGTAAACATTCATCTTCAATTATTTACATTTTATTGTGTATTTATGCAGACTATGTTCTAAATATTACCTCTTCCCTTGTAAACATATATCTGGCAAACATTATTGATAAAGCAACATAAACAATTGACCAAATAAAAGTAATTCCTAAATGCGTTGGATTTTGAATTCCATTAATTAACTCTTTTATTATAAGGGATATATTAACTATTGGTATATTAAACATCATTAAACCTGCATTCTTTACATCTAACATATAAGTACCGTATGCTGCAGCCATTCCTATAATAGTAAGAGGAGATAGATATGTCTGAGCTTCTTTAAATGATCTGGCATATATACTTATAGCCAGTTCAAGGGATGCAAATACCATAGTTAAAAGTATTGTAACTAACCCAATCAGTAAAAGTGCACCAAACTTAATTGTCAGCCCTCCTTCACCCCCAAATAAACCAGGTGTAAGTTTCATTGAAACTCCAAGACCTGCTAAGGAGGAAACAATGCCAATTATACCCATTAACGTTATTGCAAAGAATTTACCAAATAAGAGGTTCATCCTGCTTGTTTGTGTTGTCAACAGCGGTTCTAAGGTTCCCCTTTCCTTTTCACCTGCTCCTAGATCTACAGCTGCAGCTATTGGTGTTGATGTTGCATATATTATTAAAAGCAGTGGAAGCATCATAGAAAGCATGATTTTGGCAAAACTCGTTTTTTCCTTTGCAACTATTTCTTCAGTTACTTTTACTGGTTCTAATATTGAAACATCCATTCCCCTTGAAGCTAATCTGCTTTTTACTATTTCCTTAGAATACTCATCAACAATTGATTGTATCATTTCCTGAGCCATTGAAGAACTCTGACTTGCATCGTCATAAATAATTCTTAAATCAGCAGACTTTCCATCTGCTATAACCTTATCAAAATCAGCAGGTATAATCACTCCAAGATAAATTTTCCCATCTTGAACATCCTTTTTTAAATCCTCTGAATCCATTATGTTTATATTTGGTACTGTCTTAATAAATTCATAAAAGGAGCTTTTTCCTTCATCCCTAACTGATATTTTTAGATTTTCCGTTACTTTCTTAGTACTACTATCAATTCCTCTACCCATTAATCCAAACATTATTGGAAAGATTACTAATGGTATAATAATGCTCGTTATTAATGTCTTTTTATCTCTAAATAAATCCCTTATTTCCTTTTTGAAAACAATAGCCGTCCCCCTCAAATCCACTATTTTTCACCTACCAATCTAATAAATACTTGTTCTAGACTTTCATTATATTTGGATTTTAATTCATCAATTGAACCATTTTCGATAATCCTTCCCTTGTGAATTACTATTATCCTATCACAAAGCTTTTCAACTTCCTGCATGCTATGGCTTGAAAAAATTATTGCCTTGTTCTCTTTTTTGCAACTTAATATAAAATCCTGAACAATTTTTGAAGAAGTAACATCAAGACCGATGGTAGGTTCATCAAATAGCATTACCTTAGGGTTATGTACTATGGATCTTGCTAATGCCACCTTTTGTTTCATGCCCCTGGAAAATTTTCTACCCTTCTATCAATAAATTCTCTCATATCCAGCATCTCTACAAGCTTTTCAATATTTTTGTCTGCTTCCTTACCATCCATATTATTTAAATCAGCAAAATATTTTATGTTTTCCCTTGCTGTCAGCCTGTCATATAGCCCTACCTCTCCGCCAAAAAGTATACCTATTTCTTTTCGAACCATATCGGGTTGTTTTAATAAATCGAAACCATTGATATTAGCCGTCCCTGCCGAGGGTTTCAGCATAGTGGCAATCATTCTTAATGTTGTCGTCTTTCCTGCACCATTTTCACCTAAAAGCCCAAGAATTTCTCCTTCCTTAACAGTAAAATTAACATCGTCTACTGCCTTGACTTCCTTAAATTGCTTACTTAGTCCCTTAACTTCTATCAATTATATCCCCCCTGTGTTTATTTATATATAATACATACAGAATGAGCTGCAATTCCTTCCCCATTTCCTGTAAATCCTAACCCTTCTTCAGTTGTTGCCTTTATATTAATACAGTCCTGTTCCATTTCTAATGCCTTGGAAATGTTATTTTTCATTTTTTCTATGTATGGTGCCATTTTAGGTCTCTGTGCAATTATCGTTGCATCGATATTACTGATTTTATAACCTTTCTCCTTTAATAGAATACAAACATACTTTAAAAGCTCTATACTATTTGCATCTTTAAATCTTTCATCTGTGTCTGGAAAATGTTTCCCTATATCTCCAAGGGCAGCAGCTCCTAAAATACCATCCATTACTGCATGGACTAAAACATCGGCATCTGAATGCCCTAAAAGCCCCTTTTCATACGGAATTTCCACACCACCTACTATAAGTTTCCTGCCCTCTACTAATCTATGAACATCATAACCATGGCCTATTCTCATTTGTTAACCTCCCTGCACAAATATATATTATATTAATGTCCCATTATTTTCAATATTATTTATAAAAATCCAGATATCAATCTATTTCATGTTTTTTATTATAGCTTCTGCAAAAATTAAATCCTCAGGTGTTGTTATTTTAATATTTAGATAACTCCCTTCAATTATCTTTACCTTTCCACCAATGCATTCTATTAGCTTAGTATCATCAGTTGCTTCTATCCTTTCATTTAGTGCTTTATTATGGGCTGATACAATTATCTCATATTTGAAAGTCTGTGGAGTTTGGACAGCGTAAAGTCTGCTCCTATCAGGAGTGTCGATAACAAACTGTTTCTCATCAACAATTTTTACTGTATCCTTCATTGGTACAGCTACGGCACAAGCCCCATTTTCTCTGGCTTCATTTATGCTTCTTAATATTATTTCCTTTGATACAAAGGGTCTTGCTCCATCATGAATGATAACTATGTCTGTGTTATCTGAGCAGGATTTCAAACCATTATATACAGAATTTTGCCTTTCCTTACCACCTTTAACCACCTTTTTTACCTTTTTAAAACCATAGCAATTTATTATATTATCTAAGCAATATTGAATTTCCTCCTCTGGTGATACAACAATTATTTCATCTATATCTTCAATTGCATTGAAAGTTTCTATGGTTCTTGCCAGGATTTCCTTGCCACCTATTTTTATATATTGCTTATTTATATCATTTCCCATTCTTTTTCCTTTGCCACCTGCAACTATAACAGCCGAAATCAAAGCTAATTCCTCCCTTGTTATGCTATAAAAAGAGGAAATCTGAAAAGATTTCCCCTAAACAGCTTTATCCTGTGAATTTTTTATTTTACCAAAAATCATTCTTCCAGCGGCAGTCTGCAGAACACTGGTTACGATAACATCAACGTCCTCACCAACATATTTTTTCCCGCCTTCAACTACTATCATAGTTCCATCGTCTAGATATGCAACTCCCTGACCTGATTCTTTTCCGTCTTTTACTATCTGAATATGCATCTCTTCTCCTGGAATTACAACAGGCTTTATTGCATTTGCAAGTTCATTAATGTTAAGCACAACTACCCCTTGGAACTCTGCTACTTTATTTAAGTTAAAATCATTTGTAATAATGCTTCCACCAAGGGTTTGAGCTAATTTAAGCAGCTTACTGTCAACCTCCTGAATGTTTGGAAAATCCCTCTCTGATATTTCTACAGATATAGGAAGCTCCTTTTGAATCTGGTTTAAAATATCCAAACCTCTCCTACCCCTAGTTCTTTTTAATGAATCTGAAGAATCTGCTATATGTCTTAATTCCTCAAGAACAAAGGAAGGTATCACTATTGGACCTTCTACAAAACCTGTTTTCAATATATCAAATATCCTTCCATCTATTATAACACTTGTATCAAGGACCTTAGGCTGAGATGCTGAACCTCTGCTTTCATTCTTTGACTTTTTATCCTTTCCAAACCTCTTTGTAAAGGCGAAAAGGTTATTCAAATCTTCTTTTTTCTTAATTGTGATATCAACACCAAGAGTCCCAAAAATTATATATAGTATAATAGAGATTGTACCACCTATAATGGATAAAATGGTGTTACCAGAAAAGAAATCTGAAAATGAACTTTTTAAAAGTCCCGCAATTATAAGTCCTGTAATAAGCCCTAATGCACCGATTATAATGTCGTTTGTAGGCATTTTCTGAATTCCACTTTCAAGAAACTCAGTAATTCTCCACACTGATTTAATTATATATGGTGCAATTAAATAAACTATAAGTCCAAATAATAATGTTCCTACCACTATGAATGCAATCTTTGATATTGAATTTGATGTGATATTAACAATGCCATGGAGCAATTTAGTTGTTTCTAAAAATGACGTTATAAAGAAACCAACTACCAAACCAACCACTGTCAACAACCATCTGAACACCTTATTAATCATTTATACACCTCCTGCTTAATATTATTAACCAATATTTTATAATATATATAAACAAGTTATATATCAAAAATTTCCAAAGATAATTATTTTAATATTAATATACATTAATAACTCTAAAAAATCAACAAAAGGCACTTTAACATAATATTATTTTTTTATTAACAAATATTATTAGTATTTGTCAATTCCTTTATATAGTTTTTCATTAATTCCAAATCCCACCCTAGTACTAATGCAAGCTCACCTGATACCAGATACAAAATATCATTAAAAAACTTTATTTCACTTTTTGACAGTTTCTTTTCAGTAGAGAAAAAAGCAATATTAACCAAAGCCTCTGCCATTTCATAAATATTACCATCATTTATACATTTTGTGTAATATTTATATCTGTCTAACCACTTTAAAGAAAGACTATGGCCCTTACTTTTTAATATATCGAATATTTCTTTGGATTTTTCAATTGAAATTGCACTCCTTAATCGTTGTGTTTTGGGAGAGTCTATTGGTATTGTCATTATAATTTGATTTAAAATGAAATTTATAACATAAAATTTCTTTTTTTCATTTCCTAAAAGTTTTTCTTCAATGTTTGATATATAACCTGCTCCAAAGCTAGGATAATACACTACATCACCAATTATAAACATACAGGTCACCCCTTAACATTAATTAACAATTATGGAATTTACAAAAAACATAGCATTGAATACTATTTATGTTCCTTTCTTTGATTGAGTGACCCTGTTAATACTATTATATTAATTTAGTTCTAAATATGTTTACATAACCTTTTTTAACCTTTAATATATTTGACATAATCTTGTTGGAATATTTATAATATTCATATAAACATTATTTCTATTTTCTTTACCGCATTATTTATGCTGTCTACATAAAAATACATATACCCTTGATTAGTTAATCGTTCTTCAAAATTAAACTGTAAAATATGTAAAAGGGGTGAAAGTATATGAAAGATATTATTGTAGATGATTTTCAGAATGCAGTTTCAGAATCCTTACTAAGACACAAAAGCATTGTTGATATAATAACAAAGCTATCAGAATCCAGTTCCAGAATAAATCGTGCTGTTGCTAAATCTGTAACTAACTGCGGCTGTATAAGCATTGAAGCCCATAAACAAGAGATACCTGATGGCGTTTCCCTTGATGAAGTTTCAGACTTGTTAAAATATCAAATAGAAGGTACCCTATGTGATAACTGTCGTGAAGTACTTGAAGAAGAGATAGGAACGAATCTCTACTACCTCGCCTCACTATGTGATGCCTTAGATTTAAATTTATTTGATGTGTTAATAAAAGAATATGATAAAATTCGTACTTTGGGAAAATTTAGTTTGCTATAGAGTAGGAGCTGAATAATTATTTTATTTTCCTCCTGTCACACCACCGTACGCACCGGTCTGGTATACGGCGGTTCGTTAGTTCAATGCATCTTTGAATACTGTAAAATTAGGCTTTTATAACCTAATTAATTGAAATATTTGTTAGTTAGAGTTGTTGATAGAATGTAACTATTTGATATATGCCAATACCCTTTTGGGTATTGGCATATATTTTTGAAAAATATGGTTTTATCCCTGATTTTATTAGATTCCTTATCCTTGTATTGATTCTTTCATAATCTACATTCAGACATCCTTAATCTTCTTATCCACTGGTCTAATTCTTGAACTATCCCTTGTTTGTTGTAAAGCTTGTACATCCCATTGATATTACTGAACTTTCAACTCTTTCAATGGTATCAAATATATAAGTGATCTCCACTCCATTATTTAGCTAATTTGTTACATTTAAGAATAATTCTCTTCATTTTCTGCAATTTTTTCATTACCACAAACTACTATCCCCTGTACTATAAAGTTGAAGGAGGATATTATAACTAATATCCCCTTCCTTCCAAACTATTGTTGACCGTCCCCATAAATACAGTATTATCAACCTCTAATCCCCCACCAATTGAGAACAAATCACCTTCAAGTCCAATTACTAAAATCTTTCTTGAATATGGGAAAATGGGGACATTTAATAATTTTTCTGTTTATACTAGACATTTACTTCATTATCTGATACTACTATCCCCTCTATTATAAAATAAAAAGAGGCTTTGTAAATTTATATCCTATTTCTTCTTAACTATTCTTTACTGTCCCTATACTGTTGTTGACCATCTTTGTAAAATGCTGTATTATATTTTAATTTATCCTCATATATTTTCCAGTTAACGGATTAAAAGTATATTTTATAACTGTTTTTTCTGCCTTTAGATATATTTTATAGTTCTGATTAACTAAAAAATTACCTTCATTTGTATTCGGTATTCTAAAATACTCTATAGACTTGGCTTCTATTCCATAATTCTGTTTTGCATCTTTTTCAACTATTTTAACAGCTTCTTTAATTGTATAATTTGGAATCCAATATAATACCATTACAGGTATTATAAATGTTAAAAGAATAGCAATTACTTTAATTTTTTTGATTGTTCTACTGTTTTTCTTTTGAATTTTAATTATTAATGCAATAGAGAAGAATATTAGACATACACCCGTAGACTTTACTACTCCAAAATATAGTTGTTGTATTAACGAATCTATACCTAGAAAAACTATTGCAATAACAAAAATCAAGTCTTCATTAAAGATTTCAAAGATTCTCTTATTTGCATTACTTATTAAATTCTTGTTCATTATTGCCTCACCGTAATACTTATTATTTTAAACACATTATATTAATAATTGATTATGATATTTTATTCAAAACTACTATATAAAATTTTGTAATCTGGCATCTTGCCATCTTCATATCGACCTATATAACCTGAATATAATTTACTAATAACAAATGTAGCCAAACCCATTCTTTCAAATACTTTTTCACCTAATTTACCTGAAATTTTACCTAGTATTTTCTGACCTGTCTTAGTGTATCCAACTACCGACGTTGTAAATCCTACCTTTCCTATATAATCATTCACCTTATTTTTCCATTTATAATCTCCGATATAATAAGCCCTTATCTGATAGCATTTTTGGAATCCAAATTCTTTGTTCCCAATTAACATATCCACTTTTTCAATAACAATTTGCTCACACCAACAATATCCCCAAGGAGTACTATATTTAAATGCTGAAATATTTAAGACTAGTGATTTCCCTTGCATTACTTGTGATATATCAACATTACCTACGTATGGAACAAAAACCTTTTTAGCTACGAATCCATTTGGGTCTTCCATATTTACCTGATTATTTAAACAATATGCGAACATATTATGTGACAATAATTCTCCTTGTTGTCCTGCTATTGCATCAGCATTAATAAAACGTCCCCACTCAGGGTTATACTACGATGTAACTTGTCGCATATATTTAAATACGGATTTTATTGAACTACAAGCTTAATCACTTGCCTTTCCAATAAATCTGTAGTAAATTTCAATTTTCTGTGTTCTCTTGCCATTCTCTTTTTTAGCTTCATGGATTAATATTTTTTCAATTAGCTCATTTACAATAGTGACATCTAGCTGCTGTATATTGCCATATTGCTTGATTAGCTCTATCCATTTAGCTGCATTATCAAAGCTTTGGCTATTTGCTTCTATACGCTTTTTAAGCTCTTTTTCCTTAAGTCTTTGAGTTTCCTGTTCCTCTTGGTATTTCTTAAACATTACAGAGTAATTATAATCACTCATTTTACCAGAAACATTCTACTCAAAAAGCCTTTGAAGTAATAACTCAAGGTCATTTAACCTTTGCTTTGTTTTGGCAAGTTCCTTCTTTGTTTGTTCTAATTCTTTAAGCTTTTTCTTATCACTAGATTCTGTTAATCTTAGGAAAATGGGGACATTTAATAATTTTTCTGTTTATACTAGACATTTGCTTCATTATCTGATACTACTATCCCCTCTATTATAAAATAAAAAGAGGCTTTGTAAATTTATATCCTCTTTCTTCCTAACTATTCTTTACTATCCCTGTATGGTTTTATGGTTTTATTTAAGAATAATTCTCTTCATTTTCACATTTCTTTCATTACCCCAAACTACTATCCCCTGTACTATAAAGTTGAAAGAGGATATTATAACTAATATCCCCTTCCTTCCAAACTATTCTTGACTGTCCCTGATATCCTGATACTAATACCTAGTCCCTTGTATTTACCCTCATTCCACTAAACTATTCTTAAATGTCCCCATTGATGTGGTCAGTAGAAGTCATAAAAAGTGACAACTTTTAAAAATTGTTAAATAATCTCCTTAAAAACTTTAGATTTAGCTTAAGACAAATCATAAAATATTTGTCTTGCCAAGTTTTAAAGCATTTGGCGAGTACGTAGATTTTATTCTACGGCAAGCTTCCTATTTGTATAGCCAAATAGATGAAATTGGGTAATCCCAAACCCTTTTATTTTGAAAAACCGCCCTTGCTTTTGCAAAGGCGGTAAATAAGGTGATTGACTTATATTGTTTCTAAAAATTCTCTATAATCTGTATAACTTGTGTAACTAAACTTTCATCATAATCTGGTCCATATACAAATATTAAGTTGTCTCCATCATGTCCTTTTGTAAATACAGCATTGGCATAGTTCTTTTTAACTAAACCTATTCCATATTCTACAGGTCTTATTTTATAATAAGTTTCTTCGAATTTTTCCCAGTTTAGTGTACTAGTCGGATTAAAAAACTCTATCACCTCAAAATAATCCCACATCATAATTATCTGATCATAAATTTCTTCTGTTATTTTTAAACCGCCTATGCTTTCCTCATGTTCTTCACCACACTTCCTTTTCAGTTTATATATTCCATTTTCCTTGATATATTTAGGTATCTCAGTTCTATACTTTAGAATTTCTTCTTCCTCCAAAAAGAAACTTTCTCCATAACATTCAAAATAATACTGATTTTCTTGTGTAAGTTTTTTTATTATTGTTTTTAATTTATCTGCATCACAATAATTATCTATATCAAAATATCCTATTGTTAATATATTGATACCTTTTTTAATATCTTTTTTTAATACTTTCATCACTACCTCCAAAATCCTTTTTTTGGAGTTCCCCACCTAAATGGATTTATACTTTTATGGAGTTTCTGTTGAGCTTTTCCTTTACCCCAATGGGCATGAAAACCATGAAGCATATCCATTTCTACTCTAACTTTCGGTTTTTTCAAAGCAAATAATGCTCCACCTTTATTACTAGGCTGTCTATATAACACCTGAAGATTTTTACCTAATTTCCATCCGTATCCACCTTTTGAGGCTAGGGCTCCAGCTCCACCCCACATAAATCCATCAGCAGCTCCATCTATAGCACCTCTTAACGCACCTTTCCTACCACCACTAACATATCCTGAAACAGCTCCTATACCACCACTAAGGATAGCAGAACTGGCTGCAAGCTTTGCTGCGGTAGCTAATGCTGGTACAGCGGCTCCACCAGTGGCAACAGCTGCTGCTACCGCAACACCAATTGCTACTACTCCAATTGTAACCTTTGCCCAGTTTGGTAATTTCCAAAAACCATCATCATCAGAATGATTTATAGGGTCGTTAGTACAATATGCAAATAAATTCTTCCCTAATAGTTCATGTTGTTGAGTCAAAATATCTGTATCATCCGCATTTAACATGCGACAAAACTCAGGGTTATAATACCTACTTTGAAGATAATACAACTGCGTCTCCTCATCATACCTATACCCTCTATATCGATAAGGGTTCTTTACCCCTACACTATCCTTTAGGCTTCCTTCTATTGATATAAGTTTCCCCCATGAATCGTAGGTATATGAAACCACCTGGGTTCCTGTACCATCTAATAATCCTATTATATCACCCTGAGCATTCCTTATATAATAGTACTCTACTCCGTTTAGCTTCATGGATATTAGATTGTCGCTGCTGTCGTAGGAGTAGTAAATTGTATCGGTTCCATTTGATTCAAATGTTACCTTATCCCCAACAAGATGATATTTTGTTGTTACTGTTCCTACTGTTTTTTCTGTCCTAATTCCTTCAGAATTATATTTGAAGGAGGCATTTATTCCGTTTCCTGAGATGCCAGCTAATTGGCGTCCCATTTCCCAGG
>NZ_AZQP01000046.1 GCF_000601455.1 Fervidicella metallireducens AeB | reverse complement strand
GAAAAGACTACAAGACTTAAAAGTTTTATTAAAAATTTTTATAAATATTAACTATGCTTACTCAACCCCCAAAGCCTTAAATACAGCATCTTCTACATTCTGATAGAAAGATATCTGAAACTTTGCAAATAACTCTGGTGGTACAGTACCTATATCTGCTGCTGAAGCCATTGGAAGCAATATCTTCTTTGCTCCTGCGTCAAAGCACACTTGCAGGGTACTTGCTAATTCCTCTACTTTGGTAATTGTTCCTCCTATACTCATGGATCCTAATACAACCATTTGACTTTGTATAGGTTTCTTTAATGCCCCGGAACACATTGCAATAAAGGCTGCAAGGGATAGCCCTGAAGTTACTCCTACGCCTTGTAGATCCTGAATATGCATTAAATAATCAAAGTTCTGAACAGAAATGGTGCCGCTAATATTCTTTTTATTAGCCTTAAAGTAGTTAAATGCTGTATTTATGCTTTCCTTAGCCTCTCTATTAGAGCCAAGTCCCGTTCTCTCAAGCTTACCTGAACCGGTACAACTTCTGTCTCGATTTTAAATACACCAATCATACCTGTTTCTCCGTGACCAACAAGATAAATGTGTCCCGGTTTTCCCATTCCTTCAGGGATTAACTTTCCTCCACCTTGTTCTGGTACAGAAACAAATTCTTCTTCAAAATTTTCTTTGTGTATGTAGGAGAAGTGAACATCATAGAACTCCATCCCGCCAATTTTCTTTAATTGCTCCTTGACACGCCTTCTACCAACAAGAGCATATCTTAATATTTCCTCAATATCCTCCTTGGTATATTCCCCATTTGGATATAATAATTTTACAAGCCCTGAAACAGTCTTTCTTACAGCAATTACATCTCTTTGGTTAAGGTTATTTCCAAGGTTAAAGTATTTGTCTATGGCATCTGAAAATGACCTTTTTCTCATTTCTCTAAAGAATTCTGCTATGTAATCTGTAATAAAGCCATATTCATTCGTAAAGAATTCTGGTCTATACTTCGGTATCTCCCATCCCGGTAGATAATAGTGCATACGATCAAAAAATGCTGAATCGTAAGCCATGGCCTCTGGAAAAGGGTCGAAAAGATGTGATGTTTTCAATAGTACATCAACGCTTTGATTAATATTTCCTACAAAAACCATAGATGCTGAAGCATTCTTTTCTTCTCGTCCTCTGGCAAAAGAGCCTGAAGCCATATAATCCTTCATGATTTGTATGCCATCTTTATCCTTGAATGTAATACCCGCAACTTCGTCAAAAGCAACTACATCCCATAGTCCTACAAGTCCTACCTTCTTACTGGCCATATTATAGAATAGGTTCGCTACTGTGGTCTGTCCTCCAGATATTAAAATGGAGTTTGGAGATATTTCTTTATAGATATGGGATTTCCCTGTACCCCGTGGTCCTAACTCACAAAGGTTATAATTATTTTCCACTAATGGGATCATTCTTGCTAATAGGTGCCACTTCACATTATTTTCTAGTTGGGTTGGTTCCATACCAATAGACCTTAGCAGAACATCTATCCATTCTTCTTTTGTAAATTGCCTTCTTCCATTAAATATTTCTTCTATATCCAAGTTTGGCATCTGAACAGGAGTTAAATTTGATATATTAAAAGGACTGGCATCTCTTACTTCTTCATCATAGAAATAGTTCATCTTCAATATACACCAAATTCCACCTGCTAAAAGTTTTTCAAATTCTTTTACATAGTGAGATGCTATTGCAACTCCTTTTAACCCTAAATTAGAAAACTCTGCTTCGTAGAAATCTTTCTTTTCATTGAGTTTTACTGTGAGTTTGTCTATGACTGTATATTGTCCTAGTTCTCTAATCTTTGATTTTATTTTTTCTGCTTCATCTGGTCTCACGAAGTTGTTAGAGAGGATTTTTTTTACCCTCTCAACGCCTTCATTAATACTATCTTCATCATCTGTAGCACAGTACATCCCTAACAAATACTCCAGTACATATACTGGTACATTGGCACCTTCTTTTATTTTCTTTGTTAAGTCTTTTCTCACCACTCTACCTGCAAAGTGGGTATTTAACTTGGTATTTAGACTTATCTCTTTATCTATACTTTCCATGTAGTTCACCTACTTATCTTTACTAAAATCCAAAGTCATTTACAATTGCTAAATCAATCATAAATGGTACTCTGTCATAAATCTTTTCTACTGATTCTTCTTCATCTTCCATTACTAGATAATACTTCTGTCCTTTATCATAAGGCTGATCTTTTAATGTAAACTTCTCTCTAAATGTACGATCTTCAGGTTTTGATGATCTACTATCTGCAATAATAATATTTTCATTGGAAATGCGATTGCCTTCCTCATCTTCAAAGTAAAGTTTTAGTGTCATAGGAATCTTTTTATCCTCTACCTTTTCCGTCTGAAAGAACTCCAAATATGTAATTCTATTTGTAATCTTTCTGGATATATTGGTTAACTTCACTTCTACTTTGGATGACTTAAATTCATCTTTTCTGATATTCTTGAACTTAACTACCGGTATTACAATTTCTTGCAGTGCTGCACCACCATGGACATAGTTGGCTCCAGCACCCTGTACTTTAAACCTCGTAACCCCTTTAGGTATAATTGCATTAAGTTTTGCATCCTCTCCTAACAAATAATTCATTGGTAGTGTAAGGATTCCTTGTTCATCTTTCTTTTCTTCTCCTAAGATAAATCTTCTTCCTTCATCAATTGCTTTTACATCAGCCTTACTAATCTTATCGTATTCCTGTAGACTAGATCTTCTATAAATAAATCCATGGTCTGCTGTAATATAGATATTAGTAGCACTTACATTATTCACAAGGTTCTTAATCAATGTGTTTAAATCCTCAAAAGTCTTTTCTACCGCTTCAAAAACATCTCTTTCTGTTGCAGCCTTATCTCCTATAGCATCAATAACATTGTGGTATATATATACCAGTTTCTTTCCATCAAAGTTTTCTTTGTATTCAGGTCTTTTCATATCCTTCATATCATTGTAAGAAATAGCAACTACATCAGTGGAATACTTAGAAAGTATCTTTTGTCTATTCTCCGTCCCCATAGAGTTAATACCATCAATGATAACCTCTGCCTTATCATTAATTTCGATTTTCTTATGAGGCAGTAATGTTGCCATACCTAGTTTTGTATAGGAAGGGACTACCCCTTGCATAAAGGATAATTCTGCTTTACCTCGTCTTTCTTTATTTAGAATATCCGTAAACTCCTTAGCAGCCTCATATCTCAACGCATCAGATATAATAACAAAAACTCTTTCTTCATTTCGCATATGAGGGTAAATATATTGATTGTAAAACTCCTGTTGCTTAACGAGTCCATTGATCCTTATATCATCTATGAGTTCATCTTCTATCATACTGGACCACTTGATTGAAAGTTCTTCTAGGTACCAATGCGTATATGTGTTCTCAATGACTTCAACAAGTCTGGCGAAAGACTCTTTATCATCTACTTTGTCATATGATAGATAAAATTTTCTATAAAAGTAATCAAATAAGTAATAATTCTTGGTATAGTTCTCCATAATTTCATAGGCACTAAAGCCTTTTATAGTTTTCTGTAACTCCTGCTCTAATCTCAAAATCTCCATAGCATAATATATAGATTCATATTCATTTTTAAATTTATTGAACCAATGGGTCGTTCTTCTTCTATTAATAATTTTCCTATACTTCTCAAACTCTCCTATTTTTTCGACTAAGTTTGATATCAGCCATGCTATGATTTCTTCATCAAAAGCCTTAAATGTATCACACAGGATATAATCTTCTATATCCCACTTGCTTAAATATTCCTTTAGGTTTAACTTTTTCTCTATTTGATTAGCCCATACATCAAATATTTCATGGTCTACAGAATGGCTCATAAAGTGATTGGTAAACACTATTGCATCTGCCTTTTTAGGAGATATAAACTTCTCCCATGTACTAGGCATCTTTGCTTCAAGATTGTAACTAAGATTCGTAATCAAGAACATGATGCTTAATTGTTCTAAACTCTTTTCTTCTAAATGGTATCCATATTTTTTCTCAACCAGATTCCAGAAAGCATCAATGCCTCCGAACTTTATGATTTCTTCAATATACTTGTTTTCACCCTTTGCTTCTTCCATGAGTATAGTTTTAACCACCAATTCAAAATCTGCCACTGGCAGTTTGCAGAGGGTTGATAAAACTGCTATATTTACTTTTTCTTCAGTAAAATCTGTAATGTTATAGGATGCAAACTTCTTATATCTTTCTTTGTTTCCAAAGAACCTGATATATTTCTTAAATACACTTCGTAGAGTTTCATCCTTAACACCTAAATCCCTCATAATAACCGTTGCTTTATCAGTTGAAAATTCCTGACTATACTTTTCAATGTCTAATAGCCAGTTTTCTCTTGCCATAGGCTTAGGATTAGGTGAATAAATCAAATAGTTAGATTCTGTATCTTCTTTTTCTAGTAAGTGCTTTATATAAAAACTGTTGTTTTCGCCAAGATGTATAATTTTAGCGTTTTCTAGCCTAAGATCCTTTATGTCCTCTACAAATTCTGATTCCTCATCATACCAGAATATAATGTTTCTCTTTCTTCCATCAGAGGATTCCTTATTTAAGTTTTCCTCTAATATCTTCTTTATCTCTGTTAAATTCATTGACCCACCTGCTTATTTTATATTTCTTCCAATCTTTTAAATCCTTCTTGAATGGTCTTGTATTCTTCCCAATTAATATTTCTTAGCATAGTATCAATTGGAGTAAAGGTCTTTTGAGGGAACATGGTTCCAAGGGCTACTGCTAGTTCCCCCTTTACCCTTAGTCTCTCTGTATTCAAGTAATTCACTAGGCTGAAATCTGAAATAAAGCCTTTACTCTTATCTACTATTTGCTTTTCTTCTTCTCCCATTTCACAAATAGCATCTAATATAAATGTTTCTAATGCTCCTGTCTTATCGAAGGGTATGATGATAGGAAGTACATTAACTCCAATTGCCTCCTGAAACTCATTAATGTATACCTTATCTGTCCACTCATTGTTCTGTAAATTTACTTCTTCCAAATACTTACTTAGTTCATTAAGTATATCTTCATTATTTAGTGAATTATCTCTGTCAGTTATAATAATTATCTTATTAAAAGCATCTTCCTTATCTGCTAGTCTATTAATTTTTAGGATTTGCTCAATAGCATACTTAAAATTGCTTTTTCCACCAATTCCCCATATAGATAAAATATCTTCTCCCAAACTATACCAGTTTACTTCTTCACTCTCATTATTTCTAATAGGTATTGTAACCTTCCTCTTATCTTTCTTCCCGTAAAACTCCCAACCTTTTACCTTATTCAAATAATAACTAATTAATATAGCATCTGATTTTCCTTCACATAATAATATACTTTTCATCATCTTAACTCCAGTCCAAAATCTTCTCTGCTTTCATATGCCCTTAAACCATTCAGATTTCTAACCTTTGTTTTATATTCATCAATGCTATTTTTAATTGTTATAATTCTTAGGGAGTCTCTTAGAAATTCTTCATTATCCAAATCTTTTTGCTCTCAAGTATAGAATCTATAACCTCTATGCTATGAGTAGTCATAAAGACTTGAACCTTATATTTCTCACAAGCCTTTACAAACCATTTGAATACATCCACTAAAGCATCAATATGAATTGCAGTCTCCACTTCATCAATTAATAGAATGCCTCTCTCCGCTTTAATAATAGATGCTCCTAGTAGCAATACCTTTTTTAGACCATCCCCATATGTAGATAATGGCATCAATCCTAGTTTTTTATGCTCTACATAAGGTACTGTTATTTTATTTTCTTCAATCATTTCTAGTCCATTTATGTCTTTGTCAAATATACTTAGCAATTGTATTAATTCTTTTTTGCTGCCCTTTTTAATTACATCATTAGGAGTATTTTGAAGCAAGTGATCTACTGGAGTAATGTACTCCATAGATATAATCTTATCTTTCTTATCCACTAAAAATACCTGATCCATCTGATTAATATTTATCTCTTTAAAGATTATTTCCTCACCATAAGTACCACTAATCTCTCCTTGAAATCCTTCTATTTCTTGGGAATAGGCTTTCTCGGTTATTACTGAAACTGTTTTGCCTGTTACATTTATATCTAATTTTTGACCCTTAATATCAGCCATAATATGCATTGATTTAGATAAGTTATTTAGCATGTTTTTAAAAATGCTGTACGGAGAACTCTGATTATTTAATATTTCCCTCTTTCTACCAATTCGTATGATATTACCCAACTCTTTAGGCTTTTCTAATATACCTATGGCTTCTAATATAGATGTTTTCCCAGAGTTGTTTTTCCCCACTAAAATATTCACTTCACCTAGATCTAATAATTCTAACTCCTTAATCCCTCTAAAACTTTTTATATTTAATTCTTTAATATACTTCATGCTCCACCTCCCCACTATATCTTCGCTAGAAGATTGGCTATTAATGATTTTTTGCCTTCTCCTTGCGGTATCTTTACTCCTTGGAACTTATCATAATTTACTGCTACTCCATCATCTAAATCAATTTCTATTTTCTGATTAGCAACATGGGCTATCACCTGATCATAAGCCAAACATTCTAATATTTGCTTATTGATACTGTCTTTTTTCTTCATTGCAGCCGCCTTTTCTCTAGATGATATATCAGATTCAATCAATATATCTAGTCTTTTTACTTCTGCTTCATATTTCTTTTGTAGTTTATGAAGATAATCTGTTCTTACCCTTGCAACTGTTGAAACATCATAACGGTGCATATAGATAAGTGCCTTAAATCCATTTTCTTTTCCACTATCAAACAACCAGTAAATAGGTCTTTTATTATATGTCTTTACATGGTCATTATAGAAATCTTTTAGAAAATACCTTCTTATTGTTTGCCTTGAGGTTTCACTAGCTTTTTTATCTAATGTTTCTGCAATATAATCAAGGTTTTCTTCTAATGTTTTTTCTCCAAAGGTTTTTTTTACAAATTCTACAAATCTATTAACTATATCATCTTCAAAATAATCATCATCTGCTATTACAATGACATTATCCATAGTCACATCTATTGAAGATTTTTTCCAACCTTCTTTAGTATTAATTAAGACTTCTGCATTCTCAATTCTAAATTTATCTTTAAACTCTCCACCTGCATAGATTAAACCTTCTTCATCAAGGGAGTATCGACCAAACATACAACCTACTGCGTAGGATATAAAAGATTTAATATCTCTTTCTCTATCTGCTTTTCTGATTGTTATATCTTTATCTTCTACCTCTGGAGTTAGTTCATCTTGAAGTCCGTAAATATCAATGAAGATTCTGTTAAGCTCTTCTTCGTTGAATTTTAGTTGATTAAACTGTTCTCTAGTAAAATCTTCCCATCTGTTAAAGGCAGTTTCTATTTTATTTGAATCAAAGTCATTTTTAAATGCTGAATAAGTTATTAATGGATGCTGTTTAAAATCCCATGAAGTTTCAAATGAATCCCAATCATTTTTAGTTATTGAGATGTTTTTTTGTACAAGTTCATTAATTTTATCACTATACGTATCTGATTTTATATATGGCAAAGAAAGAATATTTTCCACCTGAAAATTCAATGTTGAATTTGCTATATTTAGAATTTTCTTTGCAACTATGGAATTCATAAATCCTAATAATTCAAATAAAGTGTACTTATTATCATTTATAAATAGGCTTGAACTTGCTACATCCCATAAATATCCATTTTCAAAGTATAATGCTGAAAACTTTAATGTAGATATATAAGACCATGTTATCCCTTCTCGCAAATAATATTTTCTATTCTCTGTTCTTGCCCTAGTTAGATGTTTACCATCTTCTTCCCATCTAAGAACATATTCATTGTTGCCAAACCACTTTCTATGTCCACCACCTTTTTTATATGGTATCCATATATATGTCTCTCCTTTAATTGCATCTATGCTACTATATCCAATTGATATATTATCTATAGGTACTTCATACCACATTCGTAAAAAATAATTATTATTTCCAGTTATCATTCCTTGAAAACCATGAACAACATCTGAAAAATATTTACAATTTTTATATATTTTATAAATTTTTTCATTTACCCAATATGCTATAGGTATCCCAGGAATTTTACAAAAATTATCTTTATCTAGTATATATATTTTTTCTTTATTTAAGTAACTATGTTCTTTTAAAAGAGCATTATCTATATCTACAAGTCTTGAATAAATACTTTTATAATTATTGATGCTACAATTTTTTATAACAAATGTTGTGGCTTGCACTACTTCACCACCAATTTCCTCAAATGCTTTTGCTCCAAGATGTATCATTGAATATATCTCAGTATTATTTACAATTTCACTTCTTAAATCCTCATAACTTGAAAGAAACATCCATGCGTGTTGAGTTATCATTGATATAAATCCATTCTTTACTGTGGTTTTGATACATTTTTCAATAAATACGGCAAATAAATCTTTTTTTGTATTTGGATAATATTCACTAATAAATTTCTTTAAATTTTGATTCATTCCCTTGTTTCCCATATACGGTGGATTTGTACAAACCACATCATATTTCTCACTCATTATCCTTGCCTGTTTTACTAATAAAGGTATTTTCTCTAGTATAATCTCTTTATATTGAAATTCAAATAAATCTACTGTTTCCCCATTCCTCATTTCCTCTATTTTTCTCTCAATAGCATCAAATTCTATTTTCTTAACATCTAATATAGAGCCATATTCTTTAGCATCATTAAAAACATCTACTAAATATTTAATATCTTCTTTTAATTTCTTATCTCCATTGGCAAAAAAATCTATTGCTTCTTTTGAAATTCCATTACTCTCTTGTATAGAACAAACATTTAACTCTATTTTATTTCTAAATATCCTTCTATTCTTACTCCTAGCCTTCATCATCAATGCAAAGGCTGCTAGTTGTCCTGCTCTATCATCTATATCAAGTCCATATAGATTTTTCTCTAGTATTAACTGTGGTATATCTCTTTCAGAGTAATTGGCTTTCAAATAAATATCATAAAGTACATCAAAGGCATATACTAGAATATGTCCACTTCCCATGGCAGGATCTAGCACCTTTATATCTTCTGGTTTTAAATTAGGATTTTTTAGTTCATCTAGTTTCTTCTGAACTTCAGGATCTTGCTCGGCTTCCTCTAAATAATACTTCCACTTCTCTTTTAATTCTTCATCTGGATGGGACTCTAGCCAAAGTCTACCTAGTGAATTTTCCACCATATATTTTACTATCCATTTAGGTGTAAAAAGTTGTGTTGCAGCAGGTATGTTTTCTTTTGTGATCTTTTTATTCTTCTTTAAGTCTGCAAATACTTCATCCTTCTTTTCAGAAATATAGTATTGATACATCCATCCTATTATTTCAACCTGATCTTTATAGGCATCTTCTTCAATGGATTCTACTAAATCTCTAATGACAGAACCTTCTGCTAGTAAGTTGTCAGGTAATAAAAGTTCTGTATAATCTGCTATTTCTTCAAATACCATTGGCATAATTTTCCCTAATTCATTACATTGCTTGATTAACAGATACTTATATAAATCTTCTGTATCATTTTCATCTATAAGTCTATAAACTATTTCTTTATCTATATCTAAATCTATATTTAAAGCCTCTTTTATTATATCTGGTTCTGTTTTTCCTTCTTCTACGGATGATAATACTCTAACCCCTGTGGGTAGGTATTCATTGACCTCCATAAAACGGAGGGCAATTAATCTGTTGAACCATGTATATGCCACTTCCTCTATTACTTGTTCAAATCCTTTTTCTTTTATTGTAGAAATTAATTTCTCTCTTTGTTTTATTTCATATTTTTTATATATTCTACTATTTTCTAAGCCTTTTATTTTAAAACCACCTTCAAAGGTTTCAATATCCTTTATTTCATCCTTTGTAATACCAAGTTCATAGGCCTTTTGAGTTATATCTTCAATCAATTTATTTCTTGCTCTTACAGCAAAATTCTTTATAGCTGACTTGTTCATCTATATTTCCCCCTGATTATATTAACTTCAATTTCGTATCTTCATTTAATTGCTCTTTTAGTTTTCTTCTGATTTGGTCTAATACTTCTTCTATATCTTCTTCTGTTTCAATAACCTTTGCCCCATGAAGTATGTTGACCACACTAATGTTTTTCACTGTCTTTGGTTTATATCCTTGTTTAGGACCATCATCATAAAATACTTCTGGTGCTATTTGTTCATTCTTTGGCTTTCTCTTAGCCTTTTCTTTTTCTATTTCATCAAAACAGCGAATCTTTAATCTATCAGATTCTTCCTTCATGGCAATGGCTTCATAGAAGTTGTTTGCACTATCTAAACGTTCAAGTAAGTTATCAAATCTTGCTTTGAATTTACTTTTTAATTCTTTTCCAAAGTCATATAAGTCTAATTCTTCTAATACTCTTTTGGAATCAATTTCAATAACACTTCTTATGGGTTTGCACTCCTCTTCTAATAACTGGACAAACTGATCTGTAAATTCTTCAATTAAGTTTGGTAATCTATGAATCTGCGAATAAGGCTCTTTAGATTTTACAATGCTTTGTATTTCTTCTACAATTTTAATTGTATCTTTATCTACCATATAGGTTCTATTTTTTTCGTAAATTTCTAATTTGTGAACAGCCTTATCAAATTGCTCTTTTTGATTCTTAAAGAATTTTTTTACATCAAAAACCTCTTCTTCATAATCAAGTAATTCATCTTTTAACTCATACAATCTCTCATAAAATTCTTTAACATCTTTTATCTTTATTATTTCTTCAAATATTTTTTGTCCTCTTTCTAAGACTTCTTTTCCGGGATAATATTTATTTTTCTTGTATTCTTCCAGTAAGAAGTATATACCATAGTCATTTGTATCTGTACTTCTTCTATTTAACTCATGCTCACACAACTTCTTAAATCTATCCATCAATCCGTCTTCATCACTTGGTACTGCAGTAAATCCGAATACTTCCTTTGCCAAATTCTTAGCATTATTAATATACTTTGCAGGTGTTTTGGTTCTCTTTTTTATAATTAATCTATCTTGGTAATCTCTTTTGGTTAAATAGTTGATAAGATCTCTATCACATCCATTTATGGCCTCATTACCTAGTTGTAACTTAACCTCTTGCATTTTAAACAATCTGATTACAATTCCAATAATGTCTAAGTCCCTCCAGCCATAAGGAGCCTTACTATATAGTGTGGTGATGGATTTTATAGTCATAGGTATGTTTCTTTCTGTATTTCTCTCAATATACCCGTCTATTTCGTCTACCGCCAATTTATTTGGAACATCATCCGTCAGTTTTACCTGCATGTTATCTTCTAGCAAAATATCATTTAAATCTTTATTACTTTCCACAAAAGTTGTAATATAGTTTAACTTATTGTACATGCTCTCTATAAGGAATTTAAAGCCTTCATTTATCCGCTCTATAGGATTCTTCGACTTAATGTCTAATTTTTGAGAATTAGCATATATATCTGCCGACTTTAATGCTTCAATTACTAGAGTTTTAACTCGTTCTTTTCTCTCCGCAACTTCTCTGGACTTTCTTATTTTTATTTCTTCTATTTCAGAAGTAGATGCTGATCCTCCCTTTCTTAACAGGTAGGTCTGAATCTTTAATACTTCTTCCATTTCCTCCAAGAAGGTAGTATCCATAGGGAGTTTCAGTATTAAGTTATTTTCTCTCGCAGCCATCATTTTCAATTCTTGATCCGTAAGTTCTACTCCAGTATCATAGTAAGGTGTTATAACTTTAAGACCAATATCATATTTTTGTGGAGATAAGAATCTATCATCTATGATTTTATTAAAATCAAAATGATATCTAGCATTATATCTATATTTCTTTTCATTATAGATCCCTTCAAAAATTTCCTCCCCAATTTTTAATATGGTCTCGCCCATATCAATTTGGATGTTCTGAATCTCCTTATTTACATCCTGTTCTTCATGGGTAAGGAATATATACTCATCTCCATTCTTTTGAATAAGCGTTTCTTTTAATAATCTTTTTAATGATTCTTCAATCTGCTTCTTGAGTTCTATTTTGTCAACATCAATATGACTTACCATTAAAGTGGCTATATTTTCAATATTTGAAGGTACTTCTTTAACATATTTAATCATAAATAATACCTTTAACACTTCTACATCTTCTTTAGTTAAACGGTCATTATCTTCTGCATGTATAATTACTGTTCTAATATTAGAATCTAAAAATGCTTCTATCGTTTCATAAAATGCTGAAAATGGTATAAGTGTACCTATTTCTTTCTCTGCATACATAATTGCAGACTCTTGGAAAGCACTAAGTAAAGATCTTTCCCCTTCAGATAAGTGTTTTCCACTAGCCCCGTGCAGTCTAATACCTGTAAACACAGATTGTAACAGATTAAACTGGTATGGTATAAATGGATAAACTGCCACAAAATCTTCTTCAGATTTATATGTTTTCATTTCTGCTGTGTCAGCAGAGAAAGTAATTAAGTTTTTCAGAATTGCTTCTTTGTCTTGATATAAAAGTTTTAATGTATCCTTTGCTACATCACTTTTACGCAAAATTCTTCTTTTGATTACTTCATCTACATTGGCAGATGATAAATTAAGTCTAGTATTGAATCTTCCTTGAATTTTAGAGAAGTCATTTCCCTTAACTTTAGTAATGGAATCTATATCCTGTTGGGATGTTACAATAACCCATGCTCTACCTCCACAATAAGTCCCCAAATCCTCTACTACCGTTTGAAGGTTAAGCATAAGACCTACATCATCACCAATATACTGTCCAATTTCATCTACAAGAAAAATAACATGATGATTGTTTCCTTTGGATTCTATGTATTCTTTCACCTTGTTGGCAAATTTTTCTACACTTAAAGTGTAATTTTCTTCTGCCTTGTTATACCAACTTCTTGCAGCATCTTCGCTCATTTTAGTTGTTGCTGCTAAGGCCTTTACAATGTTGTCTTCTTCAAAGTAAAAATCTTCTCTAGCGTCAGTCCACTTATTCCCTGATAATTCTTCAAATTTTGATTTAAAGGCTTCATATGTACCATCTTTAACTAATTGCCTTTCCAATTCTGCGACCCAAGGCAGAGCAGCACAAAAACCTTGCATTTCATTGAATACCTTCATAAAGACCTTTACAATTGCATCTTTATTTGATTTTGAAGTAGAGTCTGACTTTGAATCTATATTAAATAGAATAACATCAGCGCTGGTATCCCCAGCCATCTTTATATCAGCCAACACCATAGGATCTTCTAATTTATCATCAAAATATGAGATTGCTTTTTTACCTTTAACTTCTTTATTCTCCAATAGATAAGATAGAATTTTTAAAAAATGAGACTTACCAGAACCAAAAAAACCCGAAATCCATACTCCCATCTTATCTGTATAGTTATTTATTCCTTTTTTATATGCTTCAAAGAATTCACTAAAGTGTTTGGATAGTTCTCTTGTAACTACATACTCCTCTAATTCCTGATAAACATTACTATCATCTTCTTGGCCAATTTTAATAACACCTTTGATATCTCTATCAATTTCCTTATAAAACATTTTTCTTAATTGCATAATAATCTCTCCCTTCCCCTCTACCTTTCAATCAACTTAAATGCTCTATAGTAATTATCATCCTTTATCTCACCAAATAACTTCAATTCCAAGCCATCATATATTCCCGGAAAAAACATAACAAGGGGAACATGGTCAATGACAGCATGTAATGTATTTAAAATTGTATGAGATCTAATGATAGGCCACGCCTTACCTACTCCCGTTAAGAAAACTATATCATTGTCATTAACCCTGTTTCTTATATACTCGATAACTAAATCATTTTTTTGTGTAAGTCTTAGAGTTTTCTTTATTGCATTTATAATATATTCAGTTCCTTTTTGTTTCTCCATTTCAAAAACTTTATTTAGATAGCCTTTCTCATCTAATATCTCTAAAATAATCTCATATAAATCAAATTCTTTAATTTGAATCTCTGAATCTTCATTATTAATTTTCTGCTTCAAGAACTTAATATGTTCTCTGACTATAAGTTCATCTGATGGATCATAGTCAAAGATGTAAAAACCTATTTCATTTCCCAATCCTTTATTTTCTCTAAATCGCTTTTCTTGCAATCTAGGAAGGATTTTATCGAGTCTTTCATAAATTTGCATCTATATCTCTCCTAACATCACTTCTAGGTATGGCGTATCCCCTATATTCTTTAAATGTTGAACTACTTCTTCCTCCATTATTTGAGGAAGAATTTCAACTTCTTTCTTAGAATTCTTAATGAATCCAGCTTCACATAAAACTCTCTTATAAACTTGCTTTAATTTATAGAAAGTATAGTCCTTCCATTCCGCTATTTGTTCACTCTGTTCTGCTTTTCTTCTAAAAAACACATTGAAGTCTTTATCTGTTATTATGAAATCCTTTAGTAATAACTTTTCTTTATAAACTTCCTTCATAAACTCGAAGAATAACCGATCTATTTTGAGTATACTATATATTGCCAATTGCTTACTAGTTTGCAAACTTCCATTCACGATTTTATCTAATATATAATTATCTAAACCTTCAATTCTGTTGATTACTGTTGAAGCAATTTCCCTTTTTCGGCTTCTGTATTAACAGCAAAAATGTTTTCTTCTATCGCTTTACTTCTTATAGTTTCTTCGTCCAATCCTTGAATTTTCAAGTGCGAAGCCTTTTTTAGTTCCAGATATAAATAAGGTCTGGACTTTAATATTGAAGTATATTGTATCATATTTTTCCATCACATCCTCTCAAATGGTCCACTTTAGGTTTTATTATATCACTAACAAATTTTTTTGTCTTTACATTTCCAAATTATTTATTGACAAGCACATTTTTTATAGTAATATCAAAGGCAATATAAAAGTATAGTATGTCAATTATTACCTTGGCCTACTATGCTTTTTTTGTTTTTAGTAGACCAAAGTAATAATAAAATTTATGGAGGTCTATGATGATGAACTACTCTTTTGAGATTGTGTATGATGGTGATATGGCTGAATTGCTTGAGGATGAAGGGATTACAACTTCTACATTGTACAAGGTTTTTGAAAAGTTTGTTCAAGAAGAATTGGAATTGATTGATGATGAAACTGCTAATTTTATACTTCCTTTTATAAACCCTACATCTGACAAAAGGTACACACTTTACGGAAACTACCAATTCAAATGTTCTCATATAGAATTTGAGATTGAACGTAAGCGTCAAAGTTTTAGTACCTTTAATAACTTCAAAAATAGCATTAAAATATCCCAGTAAGGCAATTTAATAAACTTTACTGGGATTAACTTATTTACTATCTTTAATTTTCATATTTTCAGGGATCTTATCTGACCAAGGCATGAGATTCTCTAAATTTTCGCTATCGGATAAATCTATGTTATATAGATTATCAAATAGATAAACTAAATACCTTTCTACGACATATTTTATTAATATATTCTTCCCAGGTTGCACTATCTAATTTTCTAGACATAGTTACCCTCCCAATAATAATCTTATGAAATAAGTTTATCAGTGAGAAGACATGCTATCTATGTACTTAATTTTTGACGCTTACTAAATATCCGTCCAACTTCTATCTCTCAATTTATATTTGCGAAAAAGTGCACCCCCGGGGTTCAAATCCCCTCAAAACCTTAGTCTACGGAAACATAAAACACACATGAAAAAAAGGGGCAAATTGCCCCAAGCCTTTGATTTCAGGCTATTTCTTCTCTATCTTCACGACACACTCCACGTGTGTTGTGATAGAAAGATGATAATAATACGCAGAATTATTCGTTTTGTGTAAAGGTGAACCTCCTTAAATTAAAAGGAGTCGGGCTGACCCCCTAACTTTGGACACTATCATGAAATTTTGTGACTTATCATAGAATTACATGTATTTTCAGCTTCCTCCACGGTCTGCCCTTGACATTGAGCCTCTGCATATATGAGTAAGAGCCCTGACGGCAGCTGGCAATTCAGAGCTGCCATATAAAATGCTATCATACATGCCCTCAATATCAATGGTACGCTGCGCCAGACCTTACATTATCTATAGTCTCATATTTACTGTTTCTCCAGATATTCTAAGATGTTCATAGAACTCTGCCGGAGGCATGTATTTGGTTGAGGAATGAATTCGTTTTGTATTATACAATTTAATAAACTCATTAACTATTGTATAGGCCTCTGCAAAGCTCTCAAATTCATTGATGCTTAAGCATTCTTCCTCTAAAATTCTATGGTATGATTCTATATGTTCATTCATATTAGGTGTTTTGTAAGGTATTCTTTCATGTTCAACCTAAAGACTCTCGCAGGCTTTTGCAAAAGCTTCACTTATGAACTGTGGACCATTATCTGAACGTATAACTGGTTTATTCTCAGCCTCGTAAAGCTGACGTTTTAAAAGAACTATCTTTAGAGTCCTTGAAACATCTTCCCCTGTACAGCTTAGCCCTATATGATGTGAAATAATATTTCTATCTGCAACATCAATAAAACTAAGTATATAGAAAAATCTATTCTCTCCACTGATGTATCCGTACTTAATGTCGGTTTCCCAGAGCTGATTTGAAGCCTTTACAGTTCTGTTTCTGGCAATCTTTTTTTAATGCTTTAGTTTGGTTTTTCTTTGTGGCTTTAGTATATTGAGCTCTTTGCAGAGCCTGTACACCTTTTTCTTATTAATGTTAAGTTCAAAATTTCTTCTAAGAGACTTTGTAAGTTTTAAGTATCCATAGAAAGCCCCTTTGTTTTCAGTAATTTGAATTATATATTCTTTTATCTGTTCATCTGGTACCTTATATCCCTTTTTATTAAGGGAATACCCAGCTATAAGTCTGCCAGTTGATTTACCTTTTACATCTTTTAAACCTGATAAATTGTAATAATATGTTGAACGGTTTAGACCTACTATCCTAAGTACTTTTGCTTTTGGATAGCCAGCTTCAATCCATTTATTTGCAATTTCAAGATCCTTTTCACCAAGAAGCTTCTTTAATGTTTCATTTTCTGTTTCAAGG
>NZ_AZQP01000045.1 GCF_000601455.1 Fervidicella metallireducens AeB | reverse complement strand
CAAAAAATCAACTGTGTACGTTTTTTGAAGAAGTGCATCACCTTTATTTTGAAAGGCTCCCATCTTGGCAGGACTTGCATTTAAAGAAATAAAAGTTATATGTGATAAGGCTACCATTCAAAAAAGCAAAAACAGCCTCAAAGCTTAATGCTTCAAGGCTATTGTATTAAAATCATCGTTCAAATATGTCTTTGGACGATGATGTTGATACAAGGTCTGATTTTATATAGTTGCTGAAAAGGACAGACATTCTAATCGAATACCCAGCTTAACTATTTTCAAAGAACCAAAAAGAAATAATACTAGTATAAGTTTTACCTTATTAACATATTTTCATATCTTTTTTATAAAAATTAAATGCATCATTTTTTAACGATTACAAAACGATTACTCTATAACTTAATATTTTTAACCTTAATTCGGCAGGTAATCAAGCTAATCATTGATAATACTGAATTTCTATTTCAAAAAATTTTAATATAAAACTTATATATATTAAGGCTTATATAGAATAATTGCCGAATCTAAGTTTAATTATCTTCTGTTGCTTTAATTATTTTATATTCAATTTCTTCTTTTTAATATAATATTTAGAATTTTTAAACTTCCAATGATTTATGACATATCTTATTATAAGATGTGTCAGTGTTAAACTTCCAAATACTTAATCTCCCCAACCACTTTGTTTATTCCACTCTGGTTTTAGATCCCTAATCCATTTTGCTTCAACTTCTCTACACTGCTCTCTTGACTGTAAGACAACCCAACTAACAGTTATATTATCTCGATTTTCATAAATCTTCTTTGCTGAAGAATAATGTGCTGTTGTTCCATTATAATATTGAACAAATCTTTTCCTAATTCCATCTTCAGCTTTTCCCACATATTTTAATCCATTACAATATATTTTATAACATCCCATACTATTAGGTGCTATTTTAGTTGCTTCCTTCAATGTTATGCATACTAATTCTTTTGATTTTGCTATGCTTTTTAATGTATCAAATAATCCCATTTCTCTTGCTCCCTTAGATATTATTTTGTAATAAAAAAATATTAATAACTGTTTTCTTTATGCTTAATTATCAAAATGCTTAATTATCAAAATGCATAATTATCAAACAAACCATATATTCTTAACATAATTAACTAAAATCACATTAAAAATTATATAATCTTGTATAATTATACTATTTTTTCGTATTTACTTAACACAATCCAATTTAATTATTAATTAATATCTAATTTTACCCAACAATAAAATAGGTTAACAATTCCCTTTTCTGTTTAAGAGCTCATATTTCTTCCCTTCAGTAAAATTATTTGTAAATGATAGATAACCTGATACTCTTCTAATTCTTATTATATCAGAACTTCCACAGTTGGAGCATTTAGAATTAAATGTACCTTTCAAATTACAGTTATTACATATATCTAATGGAAAATTTATTCCAATATATCCACAATCATTTTCTATGGCATAGTAGATTATTTCTTCAATAGCTTCATAATTATCAATCGGTATTTCATTAAACTCTACATAGGTAATTGCGCCACCTGTACAGTATTTATGCATTCTTCCCTCATACTCTATCTTTTTAAATGAATTACCTCCTATAAATACAGGTATGTGGAATGAATTTGTGTAAAATCCTTTATCAGTTACTCCTATTATTTTTCCAAATAGTCTTTCATCATTTTTAGGGAATGTACCTGAAATACCTTCTGCGGATGTTGCTAAAAGTGAAAAATTTAAATTATACTTCTCTCTCATTTTTTCAACTTGTTCACTCATAAATTTTACTATTTTTTCTGCATCCTGTATATTGTTTTCAATAAAATTCAAATCTATACTATCATTTCCTTTTAATATTTGCATACATTCCCATAGTCCTATAAAACCAATTGATAATGTTCCATTCTTAAACATCAACTCTACATCATTACTTTTTGCATTTTCATACAAATCTAACTCTGTTAAACATCTAAATTCATCTATTGATTTACTACAAAGAAGATTATACCTATGCATTAAAAGTTCTTTTGCATCATTCATTCTTGTTTCTAATAATTCATAAAAATCTTTATTATAATAAGTAGCTTCTAAAGCAATTTGCGGTAAATTAATTGTAGTATATGCTAAATTTCCTCTATTAATAGAACCGAATTCACCATGTAGGTTATTTGCAACTCTTGTTCTACACCCCATGATTCCTAATTTTTTTGAATCAAAATTTTTATTAAGATAAGAATCACAATTAAAATAAGTTGGATTCATGCATTTTGATGTAACTTTTATGGCTTTCTTAAACAAATCATAGTTGGGATCACATGGATTTTTATTTATACCACTTTTTACCTTAAAAACTATATTGGGAAATATATATGTATTAGTTTCGTTGGACTTTTCAAAAGCCTCTAATATTAATTTTGTAATTTTTCTCCCTTCTAAAGATGTATCTAAACCAATGTTAATAGTAATATATGGTGTTTCACATCCTTTTCTTGTAGGTAAGTTTAACAGGTTAATAAAATCCATAAAATTTTCTATGATTTCATCTTCTGTTTCATCTTTTATAAACGTTGCCATATCTGTATCAAAGTTTATTATACCTATTCCACCAGATTGTTCATTAGTTAATAAAACTATTATTTTTAATGTATTGAATATTGCTTGTCTTATATTTGAACTCTTCTTTATCCCATAATTTCTACAAATCCTATCATTTGTTAAAATATTCTTCAAACTAATGCCTATACAATTATATGTTGTATCATAATATTCAAGATCATGTATCCATATTGTACAATTTCTATGTTCATTTGCATATTTCTGTGGTATAACACTATCTAATAAAAGCTCTTTCTTTATTTTCGCTCCATATTTTTCAATTTTACCTGCTGCATTAACTATATAATTAGCTAAATCTCTTTCAGACATATTATTTCACCTCTACATTTAACCCTATAAAATTTTTGATTTGATGATCCAATATATTTTAATGTTGTATCCTTATACATTTCATCATATTTCCCTGTTTTTATATAATTTAAATATTTTAAAATATCTTCTGACACATCCTCTATATTGTAGCTTGTATATAAGCATATATTATATTTTTTTTATATAATACTTTTAATAAATATTTTAATTCATTATATTGTATTAATGGTTCACCTCCTGAAATAGTAACTTTCTTGTTTGGACATATAGAATCTATATAACTAATTAAACTATTAATTTCTTGAATATACCCTCCATTTAAATCCCATGTGCTAATGTTATGACAGCCTTTGCAACGATTTTTACAACCTTGAGTAAATATAACAGTTCTTATACCTGGTCCATCTGCAACACTAAATTCTTTTATACCTGCCAACCTTATCTCCATTATAAAAAATCCTTTCTTCTAATAGTACCAAAATATATTAATCTTAAATTCATCAAATTTTTCTTGTAATTATCATTAATATTTCTATGATTTATATTTTTTAAAAACAAAAAATTTAATGTTATTAATGTTTTTCTAATTTACTTGCCAAATCAAGGTTAATAATATAATAAAAACTCATCATTTTATTTAATTTATAATTCTTAATTTATTTCATAAGGCCAACCGTTAACAGTAATTATACCTTTTGAATCTATTCTAAATTCCATTCCATTAGTTACATCCTGAGTTTCTATTCCCTTTTTATACCGATCTGTTAAATAGTATATATTTTGATTGGTAGATCCAATCCATTTTCTATTTTCATCGTATAATTCCTGTATGAATGGACCATCTATCAAAACATCAGTATATTTAATAAGCTGCTCAGTACCTAATATTTGTTGTCTTTCTAACTCTTCAAGAGTATATCCTGTAAATGTTATAATTGAAAGTTCTGCATCCCTACACTTTTTTGCAATATAGGCAAGTCCAATTGCCTGAAGCATAGGTTCTCCACCAAGAAAAGTTACACCTTCAATATTATTGTTAAACTTTGATTTAATGATTAAATCAAATATTTTATCACAATCAATAATATTCTTTGGAACTATATCTTGCATTTGCTCATTACAACAACCTGGGCATCTTTTTAAACAACCTTGTACCCATAAGGCAAATCTCTTCCCTGGACCCTCCATTTCAGTACACTCTAAATATGCTGCTAAATTAATTTTTGGCATTATACCAACTCCTAAATAGGTTTTATTCTAGTTCAAAGTCAAATATAGGATCATCTTTAAATTGTATTATCTTTATTTTCTTTCCAGGTGAAAAATATTCTTCATTTTCAAAAATAAATTCTGATAAAGGATCAATAATTATTGGTTCCATAACATTTATAATTCCTCTTCCACCATTACGTGTATCAACTAGGCTTAAAATAGCTTTTATTGCTCTTTCCTCATCTTCGAAATATATACTCATGCCATATTTTTCTTTAATATATTTTTCAAGAGGTTTTATTTTTATTTTAACAATATCCATCATAATATTTATATCTTTAATATAATTAAAAACTACTATATTATCTCCAATTCTATTTAATAATTCAGGACGCTTAAGTTCATTAAGAAAATGGTTTTTAACCTTATTTAAGAAATCTTCTCTGATTTCACTATTCGTCATATTCATATCTACTTCCGTAGCCCCTATGTTTGATGTAAATATAATCACTGCTTCTGAAAAATACACAGTTTCTCCTCTTCCATCTGTTAACCTACCATCTTCAAGAATTTGAAGAAACTTATCTAGTATCCTTCCATGTGCTTTTTCAATTTCATCAAACAATAATACGGAGAAAGGTCTTTCTTTTATTGCATTTGTTAACTGTCCACCCTCTTCATAACCAACATACCCAGGAGGTGCACCAATTAACCTTTGATCACTATGCTCATGGTTAAACTCTGACATATCAAACCTTATGCATGCATTTTCATCCCCAAATAAAAATTCAGCAAGTGCTTTAGCAAGCTCTGTTTTACCAACACCTGTTGGTCCAACAAAAAACAAAATCCCTTTAGGTTTTTTAATTTTGATGAATGCTGTATACCTGAAAATCCAGTAAAAGCCCTAATAATAACTTTTTTGACTTTGTTTATAGCCTCATCTTGACCTTTTACACGTTTCTTTAATACTTCATCAATATCTCTAATTTTTTCTTTACTTAGATTTTCCCATGGACTATTCTGTTCACCATATTTATAAAGATTAACCAGTTTTTCAGGACTAAGTGGATTTTCTATCTGTCTTGAAAGTTTAATCATCTGGTTTATATCCCTTATTGTAAACCCATCTAACAAATCTACAAAATCTACAAATTCTCTGTCTTTTGGTCTCAACAATCTATCTAATTTAAATTTATCAATATTATCCATTAAGTATTTCTCTCTTTCAAGTCTACCTGGTATAGGTATATTTATTGTTTTAACTGCAGGATTATTCTGATAATATGCAGGTGGAATTGCTCCTATATTATTAGTAATTAAGATTAAAATATTTGCAGGTCTATCTATAGACTTATAGTCTAAGTCAGTAGGTGCATTCCTAATTGCCTTTCCTATAACAGTAAGATATTTTCTTTCTTTTTCTGATAACGAATTAGCATTTCCAAAAATGTAATTTGACCAATCAACTATAAATGCTGTTTTTTTAGATGTTCTCTTTACCATTGATTTATATACGATATTGAAAAAATTTTCTAAGTCTATATTATAACTAGACTGCTCTTTTTGTATACAATCCATTTCATTATCACTAAAATAATTACTTCCTCCAGTATCATTTAAATTTTCATTATTAATTACATCTTCTTCTATAGACTGCTTATACAACTCATCAATATAATCATAATTATTAAGTTGAGTTCTAATTCCATCAACCAAATCCCATCTTACTACTTCCTCAAACCCAGTTCCCCTTAACTTATTTTCTATTAAATTAATTATTAATTCATATTTTCCTGAATCAGAATTATAACATATATCACCTACATTGCCATATAATATTATTGATTTCCTAAACCCAGATTCTCTTAATAAGGAACTTAACCATGTATTTATTTTCTTTTCACACATTTATTACACCTCTTTATCCTTTATTCATAAAATTATTATCTATCGGCTTGGCTGTAGCAGATATTCTATCTGGATTTTCCCAGATTACCCTCTCATTTGATAACTCAACACCGTATATTTTCTTTAAATCTTGTTCAAATATTTTTATATCATTCTTACATGCTTGTCCCTCATAATTATCAAAGCTATAGGTAAATTCTCCATCAATTTTTACACTGCAAATTGCTGTATTCCCCGATGGCTTCTTTGCAATTACCTTTACTATTTTTTCTCCATTTTCTTCTATAATTTTAGGATTTGAAACCACAAACCCTGAATGCTTTAAAGATTTTATTATTCTTTTTACCATTTCTTTTCTTATTGTCTCATTTAATACAACTGTATTAACATCTTCAATTTCTTTCCTCATTATCTCATTAAAATTTTTCCCATCAATTTTATTACCCTTTATTAATTCACTTTTTATATCATTAATTGAATTTAAAATGTTTTCTATTTCTTTTGGGTTCTCATTTAAATCTTCTTTAAAATGTTGTTCAATTTCACTTATTGTTTTAAGCTGTATTTCATTTTGCATATCCTTTTTCTTGTTTTCTTTCCACATTTCTGCTTTATTAGTAGCTATTTCTATTATTTTATTAATCTCTGATTTAATTTCAGTAAGTGCTATTTGTTCTGAATTTAATTCAATTTTTCTTTTTAAATTCTGAAGTTCATCATAAGCAAAATCCATAATAAGAGGATCCTTTATTTCTGATACTAGTTTCATGAAAATATCTAATTTATCTTCAGCTTCTTTCATTGTTTTTCTATTTTGCTTTATTTCAATAATTTTTGTTTTAAATTCCTGTGCAAGTCTCTTAGATAATACATTTCCCAAACTCCAAACCTCATTTATATAAGCCCCCAATTGATAACTAATATCTCTAGCTAATGTAACATCAGAATCCAAATTATTTTTAATCTCATTCAACATATTATTGATATTAGATAGTTCTTTAGGTAAAATATCTATAAACCCTCTATTTATCATATCCTCATATTGTTGTAAGTATCTATTATAAAATCTTTGAGTATTAAGTCTTATTCTCTCATTTTCTAGTTCTCTTCTTATTTGTTTTTGAAGATTATAATTATAACTTGCTTTCCTACTCAAATTATGCACCACCCTACTTATTTTTCTTTTTATATTTTTGTTTATTCATTTTGTCATTTGATTTGTCTTTAACATTTATCCCATAATTTTTACTTTTCATTTTTATTAATTTATCAAGGTCTATTATTCTAATATTTTTATCTAAAATTTTTGTTTTAAATTCTTGGTTATTTGTAACTATAAAAGGATTGGCAGTCTTATACTTTAATGCTATTGATAAAATCGAATTATCGGTAATAATACTCCAATCATCAGGTAATAAATCTTTATCATCTTCAATAATTACTACTTTATTTTCTTGTACATATTTAATTAGTTCCGTTAAAGCTAATTGTGCATTTCTTCTTACCTCTGTACTTTTTTCAACATCTTTTTCATTATCTAATTCATCTATAACTTTCTTGGGAATTATAACGTAATCCGTAGTATCAAATTTACTAATTACATGTGGCATACTTATTAATACATCAGTATCAATTATATAAACTTCTTTATATCTATTTGAAATTTTATTGTCATATTTTTTAATAAAATTATAATATTTTCTAGTATTACAATTTATTTTTTCCAATTCTGAATGTAATGCCATATGTTCAAAATATTCTATCCGTGAAACTATACTATTCCAAATTTCAATCCACTGTTCACATAATCCTATAATATCTTCAATATTATTTATAATAGTTTTCTTAAATTCATTAGTATTATAAAAATCAATTAAACTATCTATTTTAAGTTCTCTTTTTAATTTTATCTCCAAATCCTTAAGTTTTTTAAAACTTTCTTCACAAGATGTAAAACTTTTTAAAGTAACTGTTAAACTTTCATTTTTGTATATGTTTATTAATTCTAATATAATCTTTTCATTATAAAGATTTGATGGAAAACATACTTTTTTTACTATATCTTTAGGCATATTTATTTCACTTAATAATGAATAAAACTTATTTAACTCATCTAATGTTTCAATAAAATTAATTTTTGATATTAAGATAGTTAAAAACTTCGAATTTAAATCACTATCATTTACTATAAAGTTTACAGGTATCTCCTTTAAAAAATTAGCAACATCCTCTATTGTAGCAAACTCTATATTTTGCACGCTTAGTTCTATAATCTTTAACATATCTTCTCTCCATGTAAAATCATCTCTCTTTTTTATCATGCTAAGTCTTTTCTTTGCCTCCATTAAACACCCTATTTTTTCTTTTAATATTTTTTTGTTATCTCTTAAAATTTTATCCACAATATCATTCCATACTTGTTGACTATCCTGCCAAAAACCTTTGATAACAATCATTTCAAAATTATTATTACTATATTTTTCTATATACATCTTAAGATTGTTCAAAATATATGAAATATCAAAATTATTAGGTTTGTAAACAAAGGCTAAAGGTAACTCTATTCTATTTAGCTTACAATATGCTGATATATTTGCAATATAAATATTATCTTTCTTTTCATTTAAATAACAAAATTCCTCATTAGTAAATTTCTCTGGGATACATAACAAAATATTGTTGGTTTTAGCATCCCACTGTAAACTTACATCAATATTATCATCAAATACACATATTAGCTTATTCTCACCTTCATTAAGTTTAAAAATGTTATATACTTCTTGGTAAGATATTGCTTTATTTTTATTTATTATATTAATATTCCCGTTTTTCACCATATTTTTTACTTCCTGCATTAAATTTTTATCATCTAAAAATTTAGATACTTTATTAATAATATTTTTTGCTTCATAAAAAGGAATATCATAACTATCTTTATTCTCTTCTGCATTCTTGTCAATTTTTAACAACATTTTTATATCATCAGAAGATAATTCATTTGAAAAATATTTATTATAATCAGCATCATTAAAAATTAATCTAATTTCTCCATCTTCTAAAATATTTAGAGATGTTTTTTCTATTTTCCATTTTAATTTTCTTTCTAACTCTTGAATACTTTGAATATCACTTGTAGTATCAAGCCAATAAATCTTATTTTTATCTTTAAGTTCTTTTAAAAAATCTATCATTTCCTGTTCAGGATAAATATTTAAGTTAAAATATTTAAGTGCATTTTCATTCGGTTCATCTAATAAAAATTTTTCTTTTTTCTTTTCAACAACTTCATTTTTTATTGGATTATACAAAAGTTCTATAATATCATCAGTACTCTTAGCTGGAAGAACACCTTTTACTAAAAGGTTTCTCCCTTCATTTGTTAATTTTAAATCCGATATTTTTAGCTTATCCAACCTAATATCATATTCCATATATTCTAGTACTTTTAACTCCATAAGTTCTACAATGCAAGGTTTCACGAGTTTTTCTGTATCAGGTACTTTTAAAACCTCTTTAAAAAACTCATCTACATCTACACTAATCTTACCAAACTGGCTATCTAATCCAAATCGTTTTATAGTTTCTAAAATTGCCCATTCTATAGCCGTTGGTTTTCTAGAAACAAAATGCGTAACCTTATTTTTAAATTCAAGTATTGGAATAGATACTTCTATCTTCTTTATCTCCATTTTCTCCTCCTATTAACTCCTTATATTCACTTTCTGAAAGTATTCTTGAACTCTTAAACAATCCACCGTCAATTCTTATTCTTGTAAGTATATTTTTATATACCTGTACAGACACCTTCCCTTCCCTATCCATGTTAGGTAAATCAACATAATAATCTTCAAACATTTCTTTTGCACCAAAAATTATAAGTAACTCTCGTGCTCTTGAAAAAGCAACATTTATTCTTTGAAAAGATGCAACAAAACTTTTTTCACTCTTTTTCTTCATTCTTTTATTTCTTACAAGACTTACAAGGACTATAGATTTTTCTTTTCCTTGAAATTTATCTACAGTATTAACATCAATTTTTATTGCTTCAAAATTATACTTTTTTAAAGCTTTTCTAATTTCTTTTACTTGTTTTCCATAAAAACTTATAACACCAACATCTTTTCTCTCATTTTTTCCATAACCCAACATTTTATAATTTTCATCAATCTTTTTTAGTGTTTTTACAATCATAAATACTTCAAGAAGATTTACCTTAGAAGTACCATCCTGCTTTTCATAAAAAGGATTCCCATCTGGTGAATAAGATGAATCTACCCATATTACATGCTTGTCCCTAGTTATAAAATTCAATCCTTCATCAGTAGTTATTTCTAATTTATGATCCCTTTTTTCTCTAATATCATCTGCACTTAAACCACATTTTAGCTTATTTTCATAAAAACAGTTTATTATATCCATTATATCTGGATGCATTCTATACTGCACAAAAAGAGATTTCTTTAAACTATCATCAGCAATTTCAAAATAATTCTTAAATAAAGATGCCGTTACCATTTCTTTATATTGCTCAAAGTTCTCTAATGTTAAAGTTTCATCAATATCTAAATTAGATTCTTCATTATTATCCATTTCACTTAATTCTTCTTTTTTCTGATTAATAAGCTCTTCATAAGAAGCTTGATTTTCCTTAAATAATGGGGGTAATTGACGATGATCTCCAACTAAAATTGTTTTTTTAGCTTTTACCATTGGAAGTAAAAGTTCTGGTGGTGTTGCCTTACTAACCTCATCTATTATAGCCACATCGAAATAAGATAAATTTTTACTGTCAAGTGTTCTTGAATTTTCAGTACATGTTATCCCTACTACATTACAAGCATCAATATATCTTTCTATAAAATATTTCTGATCATTTTTAATTGTTTCAGTATTATTTAGCTTTTCAGTCCATTCTATAAGAAAATTTTCAAGTTTATTTCTTATGTGTTCTTCTTTATTTCTAATTTGTATTAAACCATTTATTTTTTCTCTAACTATACACATCAATTCTTCATCATTATTAGTTTCTTCAATATAATTACATACATATTTTTTATGTAATTGCCATTGTTTTTGCTTTTCTTTATAAATTTCATTCTGCCTATTATACTCTTCTTTTAGCCTTTCATACTCAGCAATCTTTTTTCTATATTCACAATCAACAATCTCTTTAGGTATCATCTGTTTAATACGTGTGTCTATTTCATTTTCTATTCTATCCAAACCTTGTTTAACTAAAATTGAAGTCTTTTCAAGTGTCTCATAAGTATTCTTTAAAAAATTTATTTTTTCCTCTTTTTCAAGTTGTTGTAATTTGTTGCTATATGGTTCATTGTTTTTCTTAAATAAATCTATACATTTAATTTCACATGATCTAGATGCTTTGTCCTTAAGCTTCATATATTCATTCCTTAATTTCATTAATTTTCTCCACTCATCAATTAAATCTTCATTCTCCATCCTATCTTCTACATCCTTAATTTTTTTTCGAGTTTACAAAGTTCAAGTTGTATTTTAGTGTCAATTACTTCATCATTTACACTTAAAAATTCAATATCTTCTTTTATCTGTGGAATCCTTTTGTATATATTATTCCAATTTTCAAGCATTTCTCTAAAAATAGATGCCTTCTTTCCTGGAGAAATATCATTTTCCTTACTTCGCCAATCTTGATTAATTTCAATATAACAACTTTCTAAATTCATTAACGGTTCAATAAATTCCTGCCAAATTATTTGAGACATATCATCTTCTATTATAAAATCTGGACCATCAAAATCACTACAGAATTTCTTCATTTTCTCAATATTTTCTCTTTTTTCTTCTAAAATCGAATTAAATTCTCTTATTTCTTCAATTTTCTTTTCCTCATTTTTAATATATAATTTAATATTTTCCTTCTGTTTATTTATTTCTTCTAATTTTTTTGAATAAGCTATAATATCATTATATATAAATTCTGCTTTATTATACCATTCCTCAAAATTTTTAATATCATTATCAAGTTGTAACCAAACATTTAAATAATTAACTTTAACATCTTCAGATATAGTATTATAAAAATATTTTAATACATTTTCTTCAGTGAATTGTTTTCCTTCATCTGATATCTTTTCATTACATCCAAGTCTTATCGCTCTAATCTTAGGACTATTAGCAAGTCTATCAAATACATTATCCACTGCTAAATTAGCCTGTGAGGCTAAAATTACTTTTTGATTACGAATTGCAAATTGATAAATTGCCTCTGCAATTACTGTAGTCTTTCCTGTACCTGGAGGTCCCTGAATTAAAAACACATCCGGTGCATTAAGCATTTTTTGCACAGCATCCTTTTGTTCATCATTAATAGACCTATTAAACCATTCTTGTACTTCTATTAAGTTATTAGATCGTAATACATTGGCTTTTTTAATATCAAATAACCACGAGCATATAAAAGGTGCATATACTTCCCCTTTTTTAAGTAAATCTATTGTTCTTTTTTGTCTTCTTATAAGACTAAATTCTCCAACAGACGAGATTGATAAAAATCCCTGCTTAGGATACTGATTCGTTAACTTAGTCTTATAATATTCAATCATATCTTCTGGACAATTTAACATATCCTCTTGATCTTCATCACTTAATTCAAATTTTACAACAGCAATATAAGGATTATCCCATTCACAATCTTCAAGATATTTTTTTAATTTATCTCTTAAATCATCTTTGTCATCTTCTTTATCTTTCATATAGAATGAAATAATTTTTCCTTTATAATTTCCAATTTTCTTACCAGATATATTATTTTCATAATTATATTCAAAATTCCATTCATCTTTTGAATAATTTAATGGAAATACCATTAATTCATCTTTTCTTAAAAATTTATTAAAGTTTCTAAATGCGTCTTCATTTTTAAATATTAGGTAAAAAAGTATATACTCTTCATCTATTTCAATATTTACATATCTTACACCTTCAATTTTACTTTTTATCAATTCTTCTCTCCAATTTAAATAATTCTCCCACTTTGAAAGACGTTGAGCTGTTATTTTTGATATTTCAGGTAAAGAAGCTATGAACTCTGGTGTTATTACAAAATCTTGTTTGTATATTCTATTCATATTATCTATTTTACTTATTGTTGTTGCAATTAATTCTACCTCAAAATCCATTTTTTCCGTATTAAATATATCAATTATTCTATATATTATAAGATAATTTCCACTTTTATCTAAATATCCCTTTATTGCAATTGTAAATCCATCATCAAATATTCTCTCTAAACGTGGTCCTATTTTAGGTCTTATAGTAAAATCATACACATCTTCCTTTAATGAAGTATTTGAAATATAATATTCTGCTGACATTCCATCTGCAAAAATCATATTTATTATATATTGTAGTTCACTCTCATTCTCATCAATATTTTTAAAATAACTAGGATGCCTTACTCTTATTTTCTTTGCTGCTTTATTAAGATTATCTATATTTTTCCCAAAATCTAAATATAAATTACCTTGCACATTTGCCACCCCTTATTATTTTTATTAGTTTTTTCAAAACTCATTAGGACATTTAAAATTCTCAAATTCCGAATTATTTCTTTCCTATAAAAAATATTTTCATTCTATAATTAATTCGAGTATAAAATTACTTGTATTATCAATATTTTACTAAACTATTTATAGAATTAAGGTTATATGTATTTTCATTTTTTATATAATTCCTTCTCATCCCTTCTATTTCCTTCAACATTTCCTCCTTTAATTCCTCTGGTTCTAATACCTTTAGTTTATCTCCTTGGCTTAATATCCACATTTTTATTCCTTTACCATAAACTTCTGCTTCAACTATATATTTTTCATTAACCTTTTCAATAATTTTAGAAGTTGGCAGCCTGTCCAATACTGCCTCAATAGAAGGCCCCCAAAACTCAAATTTAATTTTCATTAATTTACCTGCGTGCATAAATTGAATTCTTTTTCTAAACTCACCATCTTTAAATCTCTTTGTCTCTGGTATTTTAAATCTCTCTCCAGTTGTGATGATGCTTTCAATTCTATCTATTCTGTAGATAATAGGTTCTGTAAAATCATTCTCTTTTAAAAAGGCAATTAGATAAAAATAATACTCTGAAAATATGATAGAAACAGGTTTAATAATTCTATTTACCTTTGTTTGATTCATTTTTATATAATTAATTTCTAATTCATTTCCTTGAATGATATGTTGGCTTAAATCCCAAATTTTATCAATTAAACATTGGTTATGATCAACTGGTGTATAGTTAAAAAGTTCATTACCAATTATTTCTTCAACATATCTTTTATCATTTGTACTTAAATTATTTAAAAGTTTTTTCACTATAGCAATTTCTTCATCATTAAATGCTCTACTTTCAAGTAATATTTTTATAATTACCAATATCTCGTTTTTCACTAAATTATTTTTTGTATAGTTAATAAGTTTATGTTTTTCTCGTTTTCTATCATATATTATCTCCGCATTTTTATATTTGTCATACATACTAAAAAAGTCATTAATATTTGAAAAGTCCCTCTGTATTGTTCTTTCATCTATTCCCAAATCAATTGCTAAACTACTTTTATCTAACTCTTCACCATCAATAAGCTTGTTATAAATATATAATATCCTGTACCATTTTGAAATCTTATCATTCATAAAACCATTCCTTTTGTAATTTTCATTATAAACCTTATTGTGGACATATTTTGTCTGTATAAAAAATTATTGAATATACTTTATCTATTCGACACATATATTAAAATTCCTTCATAATTAGTCGTATTTTGCAAACTTGGATTCGGCAAGTGTTCCTTATAAAGCTTGATATATCTAAATTTATAAAATTAAATTTGTGTATTTTATCTAAATTCAGTCTATACTCTCCACCTCCATCCCATCCTTAAACACAAACACCATCTTCCCACCTTCATAAACCTTAACTAATTCAATTACCATATTCCAAAGCTCTCCATCAAACTCATCAAGTAGTCCATCCCTTTCTCTTAAAACATTCATAAACTCCTCTATCCTATCCTTCTTTACAAGCCTTTCAAACCTCTCATTTTCAACATCTTCAATTGACTTTCTAACACTCTCATACCCTTCTACTAAAGCATTGTATCTTCTCATATACTCCTCTTGGTCCTGTGCTTTAGTTGCATTATCACGAATACATCTGTTTATTTCATCTAAAATTTCTTTAGCTTGTCTTTCAAGTCCATTTATTTTTTCATCTAAATCTTTTGTACAAATCAGTTCCTTTATAACTTTCTCATACCCTCTTAATATTTCTTCCTTATTATTAATAACCCCATTAAACACCTCTACAAATGCCTTCTTTAAATCTTCTTCATTTATAAATGGTGTCTTGCACTTTTCCTGATTCTTATACTTTGAATTGCACTGCCAAATAATCTTCCTGTACTTATCATTAGAATGCCAAACCTTTCTGCCATAAAAACTTCCACAATCACCACAGATAATCTTTCCTGAAAAGTAGTTTCTTCCTGTCTTATACCATCTTGCATCTTTTCTATTTTTTATCTCCATCTGCACCATATCAAAAACTTCAGGTGAGATAATTGCAGGGTGGCTGTTTTCAACATAATATTGTGGAACTTCCCCCTCGTTTCTCTTTATCTTCTTTGTAAGAAAGTCTACTGTAAATTTCTTTTGCAGCACTGCATCGCCTTTATATTTTTCATTTTTAAGAATACTTAATACTGTGCTTTGATGCCATACCCCTTTACCTGCTGGTGTTGGAACTTTGTTTTCTAAAAATTTTTATATGGCAAACTATATATGTGATATGTTTGCATCAAAAAAGCAAAAAAAGCCCTGATTTCTCAAGGCTTCTATCTATTGTATCATTGTGTTGTTCAATGTGTCTTTGGACGATGATGTTGATACAAAAGTTAATTTTTTTATATTTACTATAAAGGGCAGGCATTCTAATATTCATCCTAACTATTGATAAAAGACAATTAATTATATGTGATATGAATGCAATTTTAAATTTCAGTTTGTAATCTAGTCGTTCTCCCCAACTTTTTAAGATTTATGAGACTTAATCACTTACCTTTGCATGCTTCAGAGCTACTATTTTACGTCAATATTAGCACTTAAACATTACAATTACTTGCAATGCTCCAAGCCTCGTTACTATCACCTTGACTATGGGTTCATTAGACAGGACATTCATTCACTAAACTGCACATCCTTTCCCATCTACGACGCAAAATTTTTAACAGTTTCTCTATCACAAATTATCACCTTCTTAGTTCTTATTATTTTTCATCATCAGATACGCTTTATAATGATAATAAAATTTTTCTTTAAAACTAATTACTTTTAACATATGTTCTTTAACTGCACTTTCATTTAGATTTGAATTTAATATAACATCAAAAAGGACAAAAGTATTATTAATTTTGTAAAATGATGTTTCATAAGAATTTTCTGATTTTGTATAAATATAATTGCCATTTTCCAAAGTATTATCTTCAATAATTGTAGTTTTCACTAAAGTATTTTTATCTATTTGATATATTCCTTCTATACCATATGAGACCGATAAAATTTTATTCCCTGTTTTAGCACCTTCGTCATATTCATCTAAAGCATGTATTGGGTCAGTTACAATTTTTATTAATTTAAACTTTTGAACCAACATAGATAAATCTGGTGAATCATTAAAATAACTCGCTAGTTCGCTTAAGTTTATTTCGAAGTTTTGGCTGTTGGTTGCGTTTTCAATTGTTGTTTTATTAAAATTTTTTATTAATTTGTTATATCGTTCATAAAATCCAAAATTAATAAAAAAACTGATCACATTAAAAATTGTTAATATTATTAAAAGATACTTGCTTTTCATAAAAATCCCCATTTGTTCAAATTTTTGATTATATAGTAAAGTAAGTGTATCATTTTTGTTTATTATATTGAAATTTCTGGGCCTATAACAGCTGTTTTTGAATTTAATTTTGGAAACCAACAATCTGCTGTATCAGGTCTTGATTCATAACCTAAAAATGAGCCGTCAGTATCATACATCCTATAAATTTTTGCTCCAGTAACTGATAATCCTTTATTATATAATGTAATAGTTACTTTTTTTCTTGGCGATACTTTTGTCCCCGTAGAATACGTAAAACCACTATTGATTGTTACAGCTAAAGCTCCTCCCACTGTTGTTGAGGTCCCAACTTCTATCACTTTAATTTTATAATTAGCATTTGCTGATACCTGATACGTGAATTCAGCTTTTATTTCTTTAAATTCATTTTGCATATATGTAGCATCAGCATACTGAGTATAACTTTGATTTATAACAGTAAATTCACCAATATAGAATTTCGTATCATTTGTTGCCTTATAAGTTGCATCATAATGATCAAATTCATATCTAACTGTCCACATTGGAGAAATAAAAGATCTTTCTTCTGTTTCATTTGGCACGATTTCTATAGGAATATTTTTATCTTGGGCATAAACCCAATTTGTTGTTAAAAAAGCAGTTAATAATAAAATAGATATAATTTTACTTATAATTTTCCCCATTTTTATCCACCCTCTTAACTATACTTTTATATGATACACTGACCTTATATAAGACTTTTTCAAATTATTAATGTTTTTTAAGTGTATACATTATATTTTAAGTAGTTAGTTCGTAAGAATAATTTCTGTATATATTAAAAAACTATATAACATTCTTAGAATCATTTTTAATATTTACTTAGTTATAATTATTGCATATTTATTGTCACTCTCCAGAATTAGTGAATATCTTTATTTGTAGATATTTTTAACTTATTTCCCAAGTATGTGCACACACTTATTAACCATTTCCTACATTTTACATTTTACCCT
>NZ_AZQP01000044.1 GCF_000601455.1 Fervidicella metallireducens AeB | reverse complement strand
ATAAAATCTGATGCTGCAGCTTTTAATTGGAAAAAATTAGCTAGTATTTAGTTCATTTCTATTGAAATTATTTAAATTTTTTAATAAAATATTATTATTGACTCAACTTTTAAAATTAAGGGGATGGGAAAATGAAGGTACGTAAGGCGGTTATTCCTGCAGCTGGCCTTGGAACACGTTTTTTACCAGCAACAAAGGCACAGCCAAAGGAAATGCTTCCAATAGTTGATAAACCAACAATCCAATATATAATTGAGGAAGCAGTTGCCTCAGGAATAGAAGAGATATTAATAATAACAGGAAGAAGTAAAAGGGCAATAGAGGATCATTTTGATAAGTCCATTGAGCTTGAAATGGAGTTAAAGTCAAAGAAAAAGGACGATCTTCTTGAAATGGTTAATGATATTTCAAACCTTGCCCAGATACACTATATCCGTCAAAAGGAGCCAAAGGGACTTGGTCATGCAATTCTTTGTGCTAAGACCTTTGTTGGAGATGAGCCCTTTGCTGTTATGCTGGGAGACGATATAGTTGACAACGATGAATATCCATGTTTAAAACAGCTTATAGATATTTACAGTGAATACAAGACAACTGTACTTGGGGTACAGGAGGTTCCAATATCCGATGTAAACAAATATGGTATAGTAAAGGGAATGCATATTGAAAATGGAGTATATAAGGTTAAGGATCTTGTTGAAAAACCAGATGCAGATAAGGCTCCATCAAATGTTGCTATCCTTGGAAGGTATATTATAACTCCTAAGATATTTGAAATACTTGAAAATACTAAGCCAGGTAAGGGAGGAGAAATTCAGCTTACCGACGCCCTTAAGGAACTTGTAAATTCAGAAGCAATGTATGCATATAATTTTAAGGGAAAAAGATACGATGTTGGGGATAAGCTTGGATTTCTTCAGGCTACAGTAGAATATGCTCTTAAAAGGGATGAATTAAGGGGAGATTTTTTAATGTATCTTGAAAATCTTCTGTCCACTAGAGAGTTTGTAAGGTCTGAGGAGGAAGCCGCCCTTACAAAATAAAAAGGATATATTAGCCGCTGCTGTGCAGCGGTTTTAGTATGGAGGGGAAATATGGATTATAGAGTAAAATATGAGAAGTGGCTTGATTTTGATGAAGAAACAAAAAAAGAGCTTTTAGGTCTTGATGAAAAGGAAATAGAGGAAAGATTTTATAAAGAGCTTGAGTTTGGAACAGGGGGGCTCAGGGGGGTTATTGGGGCAGGAACAAACAGAATGAATGTTTATACCGTAAGAAGGGCTACTCAGGGCCTTGCAAATTATATTTTAAATTGTGGAGCTGAAAACCCTTCAGTTGCAATAGCCTATGACTCTAGGTTATTCAGTGATGTTTTTTCAAGGGAAGCAGCTTTAGTTTTAAATGCCAATGGAATAAAAACATATGTATATAAGGAGTTAAGACCAACTCCAATGTTGTCCTTTGCTGTCAGAAGGCTTAAAGCAACAGCAGGGATAGTTATAACTGCAAGCCATAATCCTAAGGAGTATAATGGGTATAAGGTTTATTGGAGTGATGGAGGACAGATAACTGAGGAACATGCAGAGGGAATATTAAATGAAATAAGTAAGATAGATTATGAAGATATAAAGACAATGGATTTTGACAAGGCTGTTTTTGATGGTTTGTATAGGGTAATTAATGATAAGGTTGAGGATGAATACATAGAGCTTGTTAAGGGCCTTGCAATTAATAAATGTGCCATTGTTGAAATGGGAAAGGAACTAAAGGTTATATATACTCCACTTCATGGAACAGGAAATATACCAGTTAGAAGGGTTCTAAATGAGCTTGGGTTTGAAAATGTTTATGTTGTTAAGGAGCAGGAAAAACCAGATAGCAGTTTTTCTACTGTTAAATATCCTAATCCTGAGGAGCCTGAGGTTTTTACAAGGGCAATAGAGATGGCAAAGGAGAAGGGTGCAGATTTAATATTAGGAACTGACCCTGATTGTGATAGAGTTGGAGTTGTTGTTAAAAATAATGAGGGTAAATATGTTGTTTTAACAGGAAATCAGACAGGAGCCCTTTTAACACACTATATTTTAAGTCAGCTGCAAAGGGCAGAAAAGATGCCTGAAAATCCAGTTGTTGTTAAAACAGTTGTTACAACTGAGCTGGCTGCTAAGATTTGTGAAGATTTTGGTGTAGAGATAGTGGATGTTTTAACTGGCTTTAAGTATATTGGTGAGAAGATAAAAGAGTTTGAGGAAAACGGGGATAAAAACTATGTCTTTGGTTTTGAAGAAAGCTATGGTTATTTAGCTGGAACCTTTGTAAGGGATAAGGATGCTGTTGTTGCTTCTTCTTTGATATGTGAGATGGCAGCATATTATAAATCAAGGGGTATGTCTTTATATGATGGTATATTAGAGATATATGAAAAATACGGATATTTTAAAGAGGATTTAAAGTCCATTACCCTTAAGGGAATTGAGGGAAGCCAAAGGATTATTGAAATAATGGATATGCTTCGAAACAATCCACCTTTAAGTGTTTCTGGTATAAGAGTGGTAAAATCCAAGGATTATCTTCAGAGGATTGAAAGAAACTTTATAACTTCAGAAAGACATGATATAAATCTTCCAAAATCCAATGTAATTCAGCTTGTTTTAGAGGACGGAGGAATAGTTACAGCCAGACCTTCAGGTACAGAACCAAAGATTAAATTCTATTTTGCAACTGCTGGTAAGAGCCTTGAAGATGCTGAGGATAAGATTGAAAAAATGAAGGCTGAAATTTTAGATTTGATAAAATAAATGCTAAAGGAGAATTGGTGTTATGAATATATTTGTAACTGGTGGAGCGGGATATATAGGGAGTCATACCTGTGTGGCACTTCTTGAGGCTGGTCATTCTGTTGTTGTTGCCGACAACCTTTGTAACAGCAAGGAAGAGACGATAGACAGAATAAAGGAAATTACAGGGAAGGATGTTGTTTTTTATAAAGCGGATGTAACGGATGAAGCTGCAGTTGATGATATCTTTTCAAAACATAAGATAGATGGAGTTATTCATTTTGCAGGCCTTAAGGCTGTTGGTGAGTCAGTTGAAAAACCTTTAGAGTATTATTATAATAATCTTGTTGCAACTATGGTTGTTTCTAAGGTTTGTAAAAAATATGGAGTTAATAAGTTTGTTTTCAGTTCATCTGCAACGGTTTATGGAGATAATGAGGTGCCCTTTGTTGAAACTATGAAACTTCTGCCAACTACTAATCCCTATGGAGAAACTAAGGCAATGAGTGAGAGAATATTAACTGACATTGCAAAGGCAAATAAGGATTTTTCAGTGGCACTTTTAAGATATTTTAATCCCGTTGGTGCCCATGAGAGCGGTTTAATTGGAGAAGATCCTAATGGAATTCCTAATAATCTTATGCCCTTTATTACAAAGGTTGCAAAGGGAAAGTTAAATAAACTTCGTGTTTTTGGAAATGATTATCCAACAGTTGATGGTACTGGAGTTCGTGATTTCATCCATGTTATGGATTTAGCAGAGGGACATGTTGCGGCTTTAGATAAATTAACTGCCGGTGTTCATATTTATAACCTTGGTACAGGACAGGGCACATCTGTTTTACAGCTTCTTGATGCCTTTGAAAGGGCAAATAATATTAAGGTTCCATATGAAATAGTGGATAGAAGACCTGGGGACATTGCAACCTGCTATGCAGATGCAACAAAGGCTAGGATTGAGCTTAACTGGGTTGCAAAAAGAGGAATTTTTGAAATGTGTCGTGACGCATGGAATTTTGAAAAAAATCAATAAAATATTAAATCCCCATTTTATGGGATTTATATATGCAGGGGAGAAGTTTTATGTCTGAGTTTTTACTAGGTTTAAAGCCTTATTTAGATGTACATGTAATTGTAATATTAGCTGCTATGCTCCCAATTATTGAGCTAAGAGGGGCAATACCATTTGGTATAGCACTGGGGTTAAATCCTTTAAGTGCAACAGCACTTTCGATTTTAGGAAGTACTATTCCTGTTCCGTTTATTTTTTTTGGAGCAAGGCCTGTTATAAATTATCTTATGAAAACAAAGCTTTTTAAAAACAAAGCAGGAAGGATAATAGACAGGACAATCAGAAAAAGCGGTGGAGTTAAGAAATATGGTTTTTTAGGGCTTTTACTTTTTGTTGGGATTCCTCTTCCTGGAACTGGAGCATGGACAGGGACTTTGGCAGGTGACCTTCTTGGTATGAGGTTTAAAAGGGTTTTCTCTGCTGTGTTTTTAGGAAATGTTCTTGCAGGAATTATAGTTTATTTAATAAGCTATGCAGCAATCAGCTCCATAAGGTTTTTTTAATTGTTATCAGGCAGTTGATGTAATATAATAGTCTTTAGATGGAGGTGTTTTTGGTGGAGGAAAGGCAATTTAACCTATTAGTTGAAGCAATTAACGGATTAACTACAGAGTTCAGCTCCTTTAGAAAAGAAGTGAATGAAAGATTTGATAAAGTAGAGCAGAGATTAGAGAATGTTGAAACAAGGCTGGATAGGGTAGAGCAGAGATTAGAGACTGTTGAAACAAGGCTGGATAGGGTAGAGCAGAGATTAGAAGCAGTAGAAGAAAGAATAGACAAAGTAGAACAAAGGTTAGAGAATGTTGAAATTCAGGTTTCTGAGGTTAAAGAAGATGTAAAGATGCTCATTAAGAGACAGTATGAAGCAGTTGAAGAATTGAAAGCATCATATGATATTACTGTTGTAAAGTTGGAAGAAGAACTTGGCAGTATCAAGTTAGATGTTAATCTTTTAAATATAAAAGTTGCCAAGAACTCAATAGAACTGGCAAGGTTAAGCGAACTTGAAAAGAAAGGTCATAGTGTGTAAACCCCATAAGGGGTTTATTTTTTTATATAAAATTTAATGAATTTTAATACACTTAAAATTTTTATTAAAGATTGATTAAAGTTAAAAGTCATTTGTTGTACTGACTTCTTTCATGGTATATAATGATGATAAATGATAGATTTTCGGGGGTGGTAGGTTGATAAGACGAATTGCGGCAATGTTTTTGTTAATATTTTTCACTTTTTCTACAATAACCTTTGCCTTTAATGAAGATGTTTATTACAATGACATAAAGGTTGGACTTGAAAATATGATGTCAAACTCAATTAATGTAGAGTTAAATGGAGATTATATATCAGGCGGTGTTCTATATAAAAAAGGGACAAGCTTTGTAATAAGTATCTTAAATGGTAAAGTAAGTTTTAATAACACATTATACGACAACATCAGCTTTACTCCCGTGGATAATTCTAGCACAATGAGACTGATAGTTGGAATAAAGAGGTACAACTTTAAGGGACAGTTAGATTTTGTTGTCAAAGGAGACATGATTCTTCCAATAAACACAATAAACATAGAAGAGTATCTAAATGGTGTTGTTGGGTATGAGATGTCAAATTCTTATCCATTAGAAGCATTAAAAGCTCAGGCAGTTGCTGCAAGAAACTATGCCTCTCTCAGATAGGCAGACATAGAAGCAGTGGATATGATGTTTGTGATGGAACCCATTGTCAGGTATACAGGGGATATAACGAAGGATATGATAAGGTTATAAAAGCAGTTGAAGAAACCAGGGGAGTTATTTTGGTTTATGGAAACAGCCTGGTTAACACTTATTATTCAGCAAGTAATGGAGGTTATACAGAATCCAGTGAAAATGCCTGGGGTGGAAGGGTTGACTATTTAAAAAGTTTTAAAGATGATATAGATAACGATAGTTGGCCCTATGGAGATAGAAAATTAACTAAATCTGAAATAGACATGATTTTAAAATCTAAGGGATATTTAAGTTTAAATCAGAGTCTTACTGATATCAAAATATCTGGAACATTTACAAGTGGAAGGGTAAAGGAAATTACAATAAAATATATTGACGTTGACAATGTTGAAAAGGAAAAGAAGTTTTCTGTAAACGATAACGTTCGTTCCTTCTTTGCTGTAACAAGTAAAAATCAGGATATAAAAACTAAGTATCCAGAATTTTTCAATCTTTTCAACAACAGTGTTTTATTTTCAGCAAACTTTCCTCTTTTAGCAGGAAAACAGGTAAATACTGAGCTTAAGGATGTATACACTGGTTTTCCAAGTGCTCTCTTTACGTTTACCTATGATGACAAAACCTCAACCTATACCTTTTCAGGTAAGGGCTATGGCCATGGTATTGGTATGAGTCAAAAGGGGGCAAAGTATAGGGCTGAAAGAGGGGCTTCCTTTGAGGATATATTAAAGTTTTATTATGTTGGAACAAGCTTAAAGCAGCTTAATACCTATGTAAAGACCTTTAGTTTAACAAATAGTTATGCTTTAGTTGGGGATAGCATAGGAACAAATATTTCAATAGTTGGAGATTCAAATAGACTCCTTTATAAATATATAGTTGAGAAATCAGGGGAGAAGGTTTTTACAGGAGAATACACAAATAGTTCTGCATTTTCATTTTCTCCAACTTCAACAGGTGAATACAGCATAAATCTATATGTTAAGGATATTGCTTCTAACAGGGAATATGATGATTTGAAAACTTCTAAGCTTTCAGTATATATTCCGCCAAAGATAAATAAGGTGACAGTAAATCAAGAGTCACAGTATGCAGGAAAGGCAGTTGTGATAAACACAGGGGTTTCTGGTGGAAGTTCAAAGGGAATAGATTATAAATATGAGGTAATTTTAAATGATAAAGTCCTCTATACAACTGGGTATATTTCTAATTCTCAATTTACCTATACACCAGCCTTTGAGGGTGATTATACAGTTAATGTATATATAAAGGACAGGGCAAATAACAAGGATTTTGATGATTTTAACAGTGCTTCCTTTTCTGCCAAAATCTTTGTTGATACTTCAAGGGGAGGGACCTCAGGTTCCTATATTAATAAGAAACTGGTATTAAAAAGAACACTAAAGAAGGGATTAACGGGAGAGGATGTTAAATATCTTCAGCAGGCTCTTCTGGATTTAGGCTATAACATTGGTACTTCAAAACCAACTGGATTATTCGGAAATGGAACCCATAATGCAGTGGTTAGTTTTCAGAAGAAAAACAAACTTCCTTCATATGGAATAGTTGCCAGTGCTACAGTTGATGCAATAAACAAAAGTCTTTCAGCAAAATACAAAGCTCCCCAAAGCCCATCAAGGGGACAGTTACTAGCTGCTCTGAGACTAACCTATAAAAGGACCCTTATTTCTGGAAGTAAGGGTGAGGATGTTAAAAAGCTTCAGAACGCCCTTAAATTTTTAAAGTATTCTGTTGATGTAACTGGAGTGTATGACAAGAAAACATATAATGCTGTTATGACCTTCCAGAAAAAGTATAAGATTATGGCGACAGGAAAATTGGATTTAACTACTGTAAATAAAATAAACAGCTTGTTAAAGTAATAAGGGATAGTTAGATATTGATAAATTTAAGAAATGCTGACATTTCAATTTTGAAATGTCAGCATTTCAGTTTGAAATATCTGCAAAGGTTAATATTTCAAATTGAAATACCAGAATTGGTGTTGAGATTTCAATTTTTTCATTTTCTTGAGCTTGTCTTATCATTATCTTAAAGCCGGCTAAATATTGGAAAGAGGGATAATGATGAAGGAGTTAATTATTAAAGCAAGGGAAAATGAAGAGATAAAGTTAAAGATTTTAAAGGACTTTGAGCCTCTTATTAAAAAATCATTGAAAATGTATTTAAAGGATATGTCTCATTTTAATGATGGAATGCAGGAGGGTTATTTAACTGTGCTAAAATGTATTTATACATACGAAACAAGCTCTAACTGTCCCTTTCCTGCCTATGTTAAAAGGGCGGTAATTTACTCTATAAGGGATTTTGCAAAAAAGCTAAAATGTGAAGTCAGTCTGGATGAAGCTATAAATGAGGATGGAGGAACCCTTTTAGATATTCTTCCTGGTGATGTTGATATTGAAGGAGATAATATACACAAGGAGGATTTAGTAAGACTTAAAGAAGCAATAAATATGCTTTCAGAAAAACAGAGGGAAGTTATTGAGGATTATTTCTTTAAAAATAAATCTATGGTTGATATATGCAAGGGAAAAAGATGTCATTATATGGCGGTATCAGGACTTAAGGAGAGGGCAGTGAAAAAACTCAGGGAATATATGGAGGGATAGCTTTTTTAGTTGTAAACAAATTTTGTACATTGGGAAATTCCCTTGAAATTATATTAGATAAGTGTTATTTTTATGTATAAGGTGTATAATTTTGTATGTCTTTTTATAAAGGCTTTAGGAGGTATAATCTTGAATAGGAATAATACATACAGTGACGGTTTTATCAATATTTTAACCTACGTAATACTTTTCTTGTTTGCTTTTATTCCCTTTAGAGAGCTTTTGGCCCTGTATATTTCCCCAGCTATTAAGTTAATTCCTGATATCCTTGTGATAGGGTTGTTTTTGTATGAGTTTTTCAGATATAAGGGATTTAAAAAAATAAACGGAATCGATTTGTCATATGCACTTTTTCTGGCAGTAGCCTTTATAAGTACAATGCTTAATAAAGTTGGGATAAAATCTTTTTTAGTAGAAGCTAGAAGTATTTCAGTTTTATATTTGGTTTATTTTCTTTTAAGGGATAAAAACCTTCCAAGGGAGATGTTTTTTAAGCTTAGAAGTGTTCTGATTGTTGATATGTATGTACTTGTAATATGTTCTTTAGTTGAAAAGCTCTCCAGTAAGATGTGGCTTTTCCCATATCAGTGGTACTTTGGAAGACCCTTTGGAAGCAACCTTCCCAGAGTATATAGTTTTTTCAATAATCCTAATACCTTTGGAGCCTTTATTATTCTGTCAATAATAACTATGATGGTTTATGATGTGAAATATGAAAAAACCAGTAAGCTTTTTTATTTTACGTCTTTTTTAGGACTTGCATTAACTGTTTCAAGAAGTTCAATTTTGGCATTATTTATTGCTTTTGTTATTTTGGCCTTTGTAATCAAAGATAAAAAATTTAAGGCAACGGTTTTAATTCTTTTAGTTTTATCTATACCCTGTTATCTAGCTGTAGATTTTGCTGCAAGTAAAATAAATCTTAACATGCAGAGAAACAATTTATTAGACAGGTTTGGTGAGATGGCTGGAGATAAAATATATGAAAACAGCAGCGAAGATGGAAGAATTTACTCCGTTAAAACAGGAATTAAAGTTTTCAGTGAACATAAGCTCTTAGGATCTGGATTTGGAACCTATGGAGATGCTGCAAGTTTAATACTTGGTTCTCCGATTTATGAAAAATATGGTATAAGAGAGAACTTTTATTCCGATAATGAATATATAAAGGTTATTGCGGAAACGGGTGTAATAGGTACTCTTTCTTATGCTTTATTTATAATTTCAATTATTTTTGCAACCTATAAAAAAAGAAATGTATTAACCTTTACCTTATTGGTTATGCTCTTGTTTATGGGATTATTTTACAACATATTTGAAATTCAAATTATTTCACTATTCTTTTGGTTCTGGTTTGGTTTTAGACTGGATGAAAATGGCAGAACCAATATAATAACATCCACCAGTATGTTTTAGAGGTGAGAAAAATGATAAAATATTTTATAATTTTTGTAATTGCTGCAGTAATTTCCTTTGCAGCAACACCCTTCGTAAAAAAGCTGGCATTCAGACTGAATGCAATAGATGTTCCAAACAGTGAAAGAAGGGTACATAAAAAGCCAATCCCAAGGATGGGAGGCCTTGCAATGTACATATCCTTTGTCATTGTAAGCCTTGGTTTTTACGGCGCCAATAAGCAGGTTATAGGAATAATAATTGGTGCTACAATTCTTGTTGTGATGGGTATAATCGATGACAGAAGGGAGCTTCCACCACTATATAAGCTTATAGCCCAGATTGCTGCTGGAGTGGTTTTGATAATTTTTGGAATAACAGTTAAGAGCATAACAGTTCCATTTATGAATGAATATCTTTATATTGGATATTGGGGAATACCAATAACGCTGGTTTGGGTTGTAGGAATCACCAACGCAATTAACCTCATAGATGGACTTGATGGACTTGCATGCGGGATAAGCTTTATATCATCCACAACTCTTTTTTGTGTTGCACTTATAAGCCAAAGAGATGTTGCAATTATACTGACACTTATATTATCAGGTGCATGTCTAGGATTTTTGTACTATAACTTTAATCCTGCAAGTATTTTTATGGGGGACACAGGTTCTCAGTTCTTAGGCTTTGTTTTAGCTGCTATTTCAATTCAGGGAGCTATAAAATCAGTGACAACAGTTGCTGTTGTTGTTCCTATATTAGCAATAGGTCTTCCAATATATGATACTTTATTTGCAATGCTGAGAAGAAAGCTTAACAATAAACCTATGATGTCTGCTGACAGGGGACATCTTCATCATAAGCTTCTTGACAGGGGGCTTAGTCAAAAAAGAACAGTTATACTTATGTATATAATAAGTATGATTATGGGGCTTTTATCAATAATAGCTATGATTCTTCCAACAAAGACATCCTTTATGCTTTTTATGTTTGTTTGTCTTTTTGCCTATGTATTTGGAAGAAAGATTGGTATTTTGAGGCAGGAGTAATGATTGATAAAAATATAACAGATTTTGACTTTAAAAATTTGATTAAATAATCTATAATGTTAGGGTAACAAATTTGCATAGTATAAAATTATACAAGCAAAGGATAGGAGAGATACAATGGAAAATACAGTTATTAAGAATGAATATAAAAATGTAGCTGTCTTTGGACAAGGCTTTGTGGGACTTCCTCTATCTTTAAGTTTTTCCTTCAGAGGATGTAACGTTTACGGTGTAGATGTTATAAAACCATTAGTTGATGATATTAATGCTGGTATTACACACCACACAGAGGAGTTTGAAGGTAAGGGAATAAGACAGATTCTAAATGAAGAACTTCAATCAGGAAGATATAGAGCAACCTGTGATATGGAATATGCTCTTAAAAACTGCAACAACATTATAGTAACAGTTGGTATTCCAATAAAGAATGGAAAGCACGATATATCAGATCTTGTTGAGTGCTGTACTGGAATTGGAAGAAACCTTAAGAAGAATGATTTAGTTGTAATTAGAAGTACAGTAATTCCTGGAACAACTGAAGATGTAATCCTTCCAATTTTAGAAAGAGAATCAGGAATGAAGGCTGGAGAAGATTTTTACCTTGGTTATTCATCAGAAAGAATTGCTGAGGGTAATGCCTTTAATGAATTTGCGTACATGCCAACAATAGTTGGAGGTATAAATAAGATTAGTGCAGAGAAAACAAAGGAACTTTTATCTATAGTTTGTAAAACTGATGTTATAATTGCAAGTGATATTAAGGTTGTTGAAACTGCTAAGGTTTTTGAAAACGTTCAAAGGGATGTTAACATTGCAATGGTTCAGGAGTTTGCAAGATTTGCAGAAGCCCTTGGAATAGATACAAATGAAGTTATAAGAGTTGCTAATACTCATAAGAGGGTTAACCTTTTAATTCCAGGACCAGGAGTTGGAGGATATTGTATTCCAAATGCATATCACTATCTTGCTCCAAAGGCAGAGGAACTTGGAGTTGGTTTAGATTTATTAAAGCTTTCAAGATCTAAGAACGCTGAACTTCCAAATGTAATGGTTTCAATGTTTGAGAATGAGCTTAAAAAGGCAGGTAAGAGCCTTGAAGGAATAAAGGTTGCAGTTTTAGGTATTGCAATGAAGGATTACTCAAATGATGACAGAATAAGTCCTCCAATTGAAATTGTGAAGATTTTAAAGTCTAAGGGGGCTAAGGTTGCAGCGTATGATCCTGCTGTTCCAACTGAATATGACTTTAAGGTATCAAGCCTTGAAGAAGCAATTGAAGGTGCAGATGGAGTTGTAGTTCTTGCTAAGCAGAAGGAATTTGATACTATTAAGGCAGATTATTTAACTTCAAAGTTAAACTCAAAGAGTGTAATTTTTGATACAAGAAATCTTTTTGCAGATATAAAAGATGAGCTTACTGCAAAGGGAATATTATTTAAGACAATATAGTGTGAAATAAATGTTAGGTGTGTGGAAATATTTCACGCACCTATTTCATCTGTAATGGAGGGTTTTTATGAATGTACTTCATTTAATAAGCGGAGGAGAGGCTGGAGGTTCAAGAAAACATCTTCTTCTTTTAGCTGAGAATATGCAAAAAACCGGAGTTAAAACTATTGTTGCTTGTTTTATTGAGGGTAAGCTTTATTATGAGGCAAAGGAGCTTGGAATAGATATAAGGCTGATAAAGCAGGAGAAAAGATTTGACCTTAGTGTTGTTGAAAGGTTGAAAAAGCTTTGTCATGAAGAAAAAATAGATGTGGTTAACTGCCATGGAGGAAGGGCAAATTTCCTTGGGTATTTTTTAATGAAAAAGTATAAGTCAGCAAAATATATAACAACACTTCACAGCGATTACAGGGAAGACTATAAGGGAAATAAATATAAAACCCTTGTTTACAGCAACATAAACAAGTTTGTGCTGAAGCATTTTGATGGGTATGTTAACGTTTCTGAGGCATTAAGTGAGCTATTACTTAAAAGGGGATTTAAAAAGGAAAAGGTATTTTTAATAAATAATGGCATTGATTTTAATGCTGAAAGAGTTAACCCTAGAAGGGAAGATGTAATTGAAAAATATAACCTGAAAAAAGCAGGACACTATGTTTCAATAGTTGCAAGGATGCATAAGGTTAAGGGGCACAGGGTATTTTTAGATGCCTGTACTGAGGTTTTAAAGAGTTTTAAAGATGTTGTATTTATACTTGTTGGTGATGGTGTGTTGATGGATGAGATGATAAGCTATTCAAAGGAAAAGGGTATATATGAAAATACCGCCTTTGTTGGGTTTAAAAACCCTGCTGAGTTCTTTGCAATTTCTGATTTTACGGTTTTATCATCATATACAGAAGGTTTTCCAATAACTCTTTTAGAATCTGCAATGTATCATAAGACTATGGTTTCAACTGAGGTTGGAGGTATACCAAAGCTTATTGAGGACGGATATAATGGCTACCTTGTGCCAGTTGGGGACAGTTTAAAAATGGCAGAAAAAATCCTTGATTTACTAGAGGATGAAAATAAAGCTGTTATCTTTGGTGAAAGACTAAATGAGAAGGCAAGAAAAGAGTATTCCATTGAGAGCTTTGTTGATGGATATTTAAAAATTTATAACACTGTTTTGTCTGGAGGAAAGTAAGATGGAGAAGGAAAATTATTTAGGTGTAGATGTCTGTAAAACCGATATGGAAGGTGTTTTAGATGAAATAGATGAGATTGTCAGAGAAAGAAGGCCTTCATTTATTGTTGCTATTAATCCTGAGAAAATAATGAAGGCAATTAAGGATGAAAAGCTGAAAAACCTTTTAAACAGTGCGGCTATACAGATTGCCGATGGGGTTGGAGTGGTTATAGCTTCTAAGTTAAAAGGAGGGAAGATTAAATCAAGGGTTACAGGAATTGATTTAATGCAGAATATCTGTAAAAGATCTGCAGAAAAGGGATACAGAGTTTTTCTTCTAGGTGCAAAACCTGGGGTTGCTGAAAGAGCTGCAGAAATTTTACGTGAAAGATATAAAGGAATAAATATTGTTGGTATCAGAGATGGATATTTTAAGGATGAAAATGAACTCCTTGGATACATTGAAGATAAAAATCCAGATGTTATGTTTGTTGCTATGGGAAGCCCTGCCCAGGAGCTTTTCATAACCCGAAATATGGACAGACTTAAAATTCCTGTTTCTATGGGAGTTGGAGGAAGTTATGATGTTATCTGCGGTAATATTCCAAGGGCTCCAAAATGGATGTGCAGTATGGGACTGGAATGGCTCTTCAGACTTATTAAGGAACCATGGAGATATAAGAGAATGATGGTTCTGCCACTTTTCTTTGTTAAGGTATTATTTAATAAAGATAAATCCTGATATTTTGTTCTAAGTTTATGTTGAGAAAGGAGACATAAGATGTCTAAAGTTAAGGAGGAAAATTTTCAAAGAGCCACGGCAGTTGTAATGGTTACTTTGTTTTTAAGTAGAATACTTGGCTTTGTCAGGGAAATGATAATAGCTAAAATATATGGCAGGGGAATTGAAACTGACGCTTTTTTTGCTGCCTTTACAATACCGGATATGATGTTTGACTACTTATAGCTGGGGCTTTAAGTTCGGGTTTTATGCCTGTTTTTACTCAGTTTATAGCAAAGGATGAAGAGGATAAGGCATGGAGTGCGGCAAATACTTTTATTACAGTAGGCTTATTATTCGTTCTTCTTTTTAATTTATTTGGAATAACATTTACTAAATATCTGGTTCCACTTGTTGCAAGTGGTATGACTGAATCTCCAGAGAAGTTTAACCTTACTGTAAGGCTTACAAGGGTTATGTTTTCAGCAATAACCTTTACAGTTATGGGAGGTTTTTTAAAGGGGATATTAAATTCGTATAAATTATTTACGGCACCGGCTTTAGGTCCTGTTTTATACAATATAGGTATGATACTTGGTGCTCTGCTTCTTGGAAAAACCTTTGGAATTTATGGTATGGCAATTGGGGTTATAATAGGGCATTTTTGAACTTTGCAGTTCAGATTCCTGATTTTTCAAAGGTAGGGAAAAGATTCAGGTTTAAGATAGACATGAAGGATGAAGGTTTCAGGCAGATGATGATTTTAATGGTTCCTGGAATCATAGGTCTATCAGTTTCACAGATTAACTATGTTGTAAATCAGAACATAGCTTCACAGCTTGATACAGGAAGTATTACTGCTTTAAGATATGCATACAGGGTTATGCTTCTGCCACTTGGTATTTTTGCCATGAGTCTTGCTACAACAATATTTCCAAAGCTTAATACCCATGTATCAAGAAATGAAATGGATGAGTACAAAAAGACTTTTTCAATGGGTATAAGAACAGTAATGTTTATTACTATTCCTTCTATGGTAGGGCTTTTGGTCTTAAGTTCACCCATTATAAGGCTTTTATTTAAAACAGGAAAATTTACAGAGGCAGACGTAAAGGTTACAGCCTTTGCCCTTGCTTTTTATAGTTTTGGTTTATTAGGACAATCAGCAGTTCAGATAATAACCAGAGGATTTTATTCGATTAAAGATACTAAAACACCACTTAAGATTGGAGTTTTAACTGTTGCTATTAATATAACACTGAACTTGATTTTTGTAAAAAGCAGCAGTCTTGCTGTTGGAGGTATAGCTTTATCACATTCAATAACGACTTTCATAAATATGTATTTGCTATATAGAAGTTTAAGCAAAAAGGTTAATGGATTAAGAACAAGGGAAACTGTAGTTTCATGTGCTAAATCTGCAGTCTCAGCGGCAGCGATGGGAGTTGTTGTGTATTTTGTTTCTGGCTTTATGGAAGCTCGTTTTGGAATAGAATCAAAAACAGCTCAGCTTTTAGATGTAGGTTCTGCAATTGTAATCGGAGGTACAGTTTATTTCTTAGTTGCTTATCTTCTAAGGATGAGTGAAATGCAGTACGTTGTTGATACTTTAAAGAAAAAGTTTAAAAAATAGTTAATATGTATTAGCTGAAGTAATTTTACACATACTACCTTACAGGAGGTGGTAGGTGTGGAATTTAATAAAGTTCTTCAGGAGAGACATAGCGTTAGAAATTTTGAAAGCCAACATATTTCAGAGGATAAGATGAGAAGGATTCTTGAGGCTGCAAGGCTTGCACCATCCTGGACTAATGAGCAGTGCTGGAGGTTTGTTGTTGTAGAGGATAGTGAAATTAGAGGAAGAATAGTTAATGCAGTACCTGATAGTAATCCAGCTAAAAATGCTTTAAAGGAAGCACCTGTAATAGTTGTTTTATGTGCTGACCCTGATAAATCCGGAGATGTTGCTATGAAGGAATATTATATGGTTGATGCTGGAATAGCTATGGAGCATCTTGTTCTTGCAGCTGTTAACGAAGGCCTTGGAACCTGCTGGGTAGGGGTTTTCGATGAGGATGAGATCAGGGAGATTTTAGATATTCCAAGAAGATACAGAGTAGTTGCAATGACTCCTATTGGATATCCAGGTAAGCATTCAGATTCCAGGGAAAGAAAACCTTTAACTGATATTGCTTATGAAAATACATGGGAAAATCCAGTGAGATATCTTCATTAAGAAAAGCCACGTTTTTACGTGGCTTTTTGTAAAAATAAATACTGGTAAAATTAAATAAATATTCTAAAAATTAGATAAAGTTTTTGAGTTTTTTGACGATAATTCATTTAGATATTTCATTTTTTAAGGGGGAAGGGTTATATGGAAGCTATCCAAAAAGAGCTGAAAATAATTAACAAAAGGGTATTGGAAATTCACCTGCTTATTTTTGCAATAGTCGCCCTGGGATTTTTTTTGGAGTATAAAAAAGGAAATGTTGAGTTTATTTTTATTCTCATTGTTTTAGGATTTTCTTTTTTGGGACTGATAACATCTTATATTATTTACAAGAAAAAAAATGATTCCACCAGTGTAAAATGGATTTTAATGATAACCTTTGGAATAGCGTATGCAGTAAATTTATTAAAAGCTGAAAATGCAATGACATTTATTTTCCTATTTCCGTATTCTATGATATATACATTGTATGCTGACAAGAAACTATCCTATATCCAGAATACAGCTGCCACAATTTTAGTGGGAGTTTTCGTTGCTCTTAAAATATCCAGGGGGGCAGTTACTAACCTTGATATTTCTAACTATGTTTTGATTGCAGGTACTATTATAATGTATCTACCGGCGGTGTTTTCAGTTGTTACCTTAACGGGAAAGCTAAAGAAGCAAACGGCAGAAAACCTGATTGAAATAGAAAGTAAAGAAAAAGCAATGAGAAGGGCAATGGATAATCTTTTTGAAATTGCCAATTTAGTTAAGAACAATTCATCTGAATTAAATAATATTATTGATGATATTAGTTCTTCAACTATTGCATTCTCAACTGCGGTGGAAGAAATCGCACAAAGTGCTTCAAGTACTGCTACAGAAATCCAGGAAACTAATAATATTGTTGAAAACATAAAGAGAGAGGTAGAAAACACATCACAAGCCTCCATGGAAATTCAGGATTCAACAAATGTTACAATGGGTATAGTTGAAAAGGGGCAGGATATTATTAATAATCTGTCCAGTATGTCTGATGATGTTAAGTTTAATAATAATAGTGTAAGCAAAACAATGGATGGGTTAAAAACAAAATCTGATGATATTGTTAATATTACCAGTGTTATCGCACAAATTTCGGAACAAACAAACCTTCTTGCATTAAATGCAGCAATTGAAGCGGCAAGAGTTGGGGAAGCAGGACGTGGTTTTGCAGTTGTTGCAGATGAAATTAAAAAGCTGGCTCAGGAAAGCAAAAATAATTCAGATAATATTGCAAAAATCATATTTGAATTACAAAGTGAAACCAATTTATCTGTTAAAGCAGTTGGTGAGCTTATAAGAATTAATGAGAAACAGCAGGAGCTTGTTAATGAAGTAAGCAGTATGTTTAAAAGTATAAGTTCAAATATTTCTGAAATTAAGGATAAGACATACAGATTAAATTCAATGATGAAAAATGTAATCCAAGGTATGGCTGGAATAGAAACAGCAGGAGATAATATTGCTGCTGCATCTGAGGAAACAATGGCGAATTCAGAGGAAGCTGCGGCAATGTCAAAGGAACACATAAATCAGGCAGAAATTGCAAGAAAGCTTTCCAATGAACTTCTTGAAGCAATAAAGGGTCTAACAAAAGGAGACAGTTAGAAACTGTTGGAACAGAGATGAACAAATGAAAAGGACACAATGGGACAGTTAGGTGTTGTTGGTAAACATAGTTGAATATAGTTGAACGTGGAATAGCACTTGAACAGCGGCAAACAAAAGGGGACAGTTAGATATTGTTGGGATAGTTCACTGGTTCAGTGGGACAAACATATAGGGACAGTTAAGTCTTGTTGTATTAATAGGACAGGCTGTCCTTTTTTTACCCTCAGGATGTGACTAAATTGTAAACTTTTCTTTTGATATTCACTGGGATCTGACAAAAATGATATAATGAGATGGAATAGACTGACTGAGGAGTGAGAGCATGAGATTTAAGGGAGAGTTATTTGTTATTTTATCTGCAATAGGTTTTGCACTTATGCCTGTTTTTGCAAAATTTTCTTATGCTGCGGTGCCAGTGTTACAACTGTTCTTTCGTTTAGATTTTATTTTGCTTTAATTTTAATCTGGGGATATATTTTTATTCGAAGGATAGATTTTAAACTGAGCAGAAAACAAATTATAATGCTTCTTTTTTTAGGAGGATTTTTTTATTCAGGTTCTGCTATAACACTATTTGCATCATTTAAATACATTTCTGCAGGACTTGCGGATGTTCTTATATTTACCTACCCATCTGGGTATTGATTATCTCAGTTATTGCTTTTAAGGAAAAACTTGAGAGAAAAAAGTTAATTGCCATCATTTTATCTTTTATAGGAACTTTTATATCTGCCTATTCTGGTAATCAGAGTTTCAGTTTTGTTGGAATAGTTCTGGCATTATCTGCAGGGATATTTTATGCTTCTTATGTTGCTTTAATAGGACATGGACAGTTTAAGAATATACATCCTTTGGTGATGACAGGGTATCTTATAATAGGGGCTTCACTATCCTTTACTATATATGGATTATTAATGGGAGATTTTGTTTTAAATATAGAGTATTATGCATGGATTAATATCTTCCTTTTAGGTCTTTTTTCAACTACTATTGCCATCATGATTTTCTGTGCTGGAGCAAAGATAATAGGGACGTCAAAGGCCGCTATAATCAGTACAGTAGAGCCAATGATCACATATTTTTTTGGATTTGTTTTTCTTGGTGAGAAGATAAAAATAAATATGGTTATTGGAGGGTTGATTGTAATATCGGCAATTATTATATTAAATTTAAATAATTTCTTAGTGGAAAATAAATGGGAATAGAGCTGTGGAAAAATTTATATATTGATTAGCTCCATGAAGGATTTCTTGGGCATCCGTTCATTTCGCCAAGCAATTCTAAGCCTTTCTTTGTTTGAAAAAGTCCTACCCTCGGGATGCCATCGTCCTGACGGCCCCTCGGCTCGGCACGTCCTGTGCCGATTTACGGACTTTTCAAAGTCGAAAACCTAAGAATTACTAAAGCTCATGAAATATGCCTTTTTGAAATCCCTTCATGGGGCTTTTTCATACTTTAGCTAATAATTATGTTTATCAACAATCTGAAGCTGTGGAAACACAGC
>NZ_AZQP01000043.1 GCF_000601455.1 Fervidicella metallireducens AeB | reverse complement strand
CCTTTTTCTTTTTTACATAAATAAAATATGCGACATTTTCTATTTTAAACCCATTAAATTCCATTATTCTATGCAATTTTAAAAAATCCTCTTTAAATTTTCAGAATATTCAATATTTGCGCATTAAAAAAATACTCCTTATTTTTTAGGAGTATCTTTTTTCTTGATTTTTCTTTAATTTTCATTACGAACTGAAATAAAGTGGTGGTAAATAAAATTCCAAAGGCGATAGCACCTGCTATTGCCGCAGTTTCAATAGCTTTAACCCCTGCCTTGCTGTAATTGCTCTCTACTAAATATAAAACTGTAAAATACGCACCTGCACCTGGTACTAAGGGGAATATACCAGGAATAGAGAATACAAAGGCTGGAGTTTTTAATACCCTTGCCATCGTTTCGCTATAGAGGCCTACTACAACAGCTCCCACAAATGTTGAAAAAACAATTCCATTAGTATGTTGGTAGGTAAAAACATAGGTTATCCAGCTTAAGCCTCCACATATACCTGCCCATATAAGGTTTTTTCTCTGTATGTTAAAAATAATTCCTCCACAAAAACTTCCTAAAAAAGCTAAAAAAAACTCTGACATTTTATATCACATCCAATACACATTAAATGTTAAGGTTATACCTACCCCTACTCCAACGGCTACTGCTATAAACAGTGCCTCTCCAAGCCGGGTAAAGCTTGAAATTAAATCTCCATAAAGGGCATCTTTAATACCATTAGTAATTGTCACACCTGGCACAAGAATCATAATTGATCCTATTATCATTTTATCCAGATTTAATGCAGGTGAGATTTTATGGGCAATAAGGCTTACTCCACCTGCTATCATTCCTGATACAAAGTATTCAAAGAACTGGAAAAAACCTATTGACTCAATAGTGTTTTTGACTTTAAATATAAGCATACTTATAAAAAATGCCACCATGCTGTCCATAAATGTGCCTTTAAATAGCATTGCGAAGGAGAATGCAATTAACCCTGCTGCAATGCAGCTGGTCAATTGAGCAAAATAAGGCATTTTCTCAATACTTTTAAGATGTTCAATTGCATCTTCATATTTCATTTTTTCATTCTCAAGATTTCTTGAAAAAGCATTTATTGAGTCTATTTTATGCAGGTCAACAGTTCTGTTTTCAATACGTTTAACATAGGTAACTGTTTCGTTGTCCGGCCCTGTACAGGAAATGGTGAACCCTGTTGGAATAACGAAACATTCACAATCAACTCCGTAACTTTTACATATAATTTTTGCAGTATCCTCTACTCTATAAATTTCTGCACCACTAGATAATAGAATTTCTGCTGCAAGGGCTGCTATTTCCATTATCTGCTTTGTATTCATAAGCTTCACTACCTTTTCATTTTGTTTTTACAGGCTTAAAACAATGTTTAAAAACCAATATAAGATATTATACAAATCTTTTAAGATAAAATTCCACCAAAATCCCTGCTTTTAACTAAAAATTAATAAATTTATATAATTAAGACCTGAAAATATTTCCTTGACTCAACATGTTAGTTATTATATTTTAAAAATATAAAATTTTGTAATGACATATTATATTTAACATTAATAACTAAAAAAGGAGGGGATATATTGTCTCAATATTTATACCTGCCAGGCATATATTACTTATTTTTTTATTTTGTAATCTATGCATTTATGGGGTGGTGTCTTGAAACAGTCTATGCAACTTTAAAAAAGGGTAAATTTGTTAACAGGGGATTTTTAAACGGTCCTTTTTGCCCCATCTATGGTTTTGGAGTTTTAACACTTATTATTTTTCTGTATCCGCTTAGGAATAATACTGTTATATTGTTTTTAGGTTCTGTTATTTTAACGTCTATTCTTGAGTATATTACTGGTTTTTTATTGGAAAAATTTTTTCATGCTACTTGGTGGGATTATAGTGAAAATAAATTTAATATCAAAGGAAGAGTATGTCTGCGATTCTCAATTTATTGGGGCATTTTTTCTGTTATTGTTTTAAAAATAATTCACCCCTATGTCAACAATTTAGTTTTACTTATACCTGAAAAATTAGGTGTTATACTATCCTTCATACTTATTTCCTATTTCATAGCTGATATTGTGATTACTGTAACTTCAATAATTCAATTAAATGCTTTACTAAAACAGCTTCATGAAATTTCAGATGAGATTAAATCAAAGGTTGAAATCCTTAAAGAAAATACAATTGAGAGAACTGAAGTTATTGAAGCAAGAATCCATGAACTAAAGGGAAGATACGAAAAACTCATTTCAAAAAGACATGTTGTCCATCGTAGAATTTTAAGTGCCTTCCCAGGTTTGAAATCCAGAAGATTTGATTCTACTCTTAAGGAATTTCGTGAAAAATTATACAACAAACTTAATAATTAAAGGAGAGTTAGCTCTCCTTTAATTAATCATGAATAATAAAATTATACTCTTCTTCTCCATATTGAAAATCAATACCCTCTACTTTTAAATAATATGTTCCCTTTTTCAAAGGAATTGCATTTACTCCTGTTTTTGTATATTCGCCATAGATATTGTCATTATCATCAAATATGGTTATCCTGCAATATTTGGGAATATTCATTATGTTGAGATTGATAAATTTATCTACATCCAATAAAAATTTATAATAGTCCTCATCTCCTACATAATCGATGTATCCTTTATATATTTCATTTGTATTTAGATTAGTTGAATATAGTTTTGTGCTGTTAAATTCATATTGATCCTGAAATAATCTTACCTTATCATCAACTATTTTTTTGTATCTCATAGGAGTATATGGAATGTTATTTACTCCTTTTTTTATTTCATCCCAGCTCCTGAAATTAATAACTGTTTTTTCCTTTGTTCTTGATTCCCTGTTGGTTGTTGATTCCATTACAATAACGCCCTTTTTGTCTGAGGATTCTTTAATAAAAATCACAACATGATTTCCAATGCTATTTAAAATATCCATAGGTTTCAATTCATTTATATCTATCTCGTCAAAATAGTTTACAAGTCCCTTAGTAGAACATTTTTCTGGAATCTTAAATACAGCACAAACAAAACCTGAACAATCGAGTCCCGCTGTTAAGTCCTTATATCCTCCAGAACAATTAACGTTCCCTGCAATATATCCCTTTTCAATGGCATCCTGAAAGTTTTTTACATCATTTTGGTTGCTTATATCAAGCCCAATGTATCCGCCCCAGCAGTATGGAATTCCACTTACTTTAACACTGCTTTTTCCTTCTAAGTAAAAGGGCAGCTTAATATCAACATTATCTTCAATGCCATTTCTAGCTCCATTATATTCCCATACATAATTTATCATATCCATGCCACGATTATATGCAACACTTCGTGATATTCTACTGATTTTAATCTCTTTTTTTTCTGTTTTTGAATCCTTTTGAAAACTAAATATAGCTACGATTAATCCAACTAAAGCAACGATAAAAACTAAATAGAAAAGATATCCTTTAATTAACACAATTAAAAAATTTTTTGTTTTTTTCTATAGTTGTATTTTCTATATCTTTTTTTAAACAAAAAATAACCCCCATCAATTACTAGACAATATATTATAATCAAAGCTTATATTACAATATGACAAATATATTATCTTAAAACTGATAGGGATAAACTTAAAATATAACCTGATATATCACTTTTTATCTTAAGATTCAATTGAAACGTTTATCTCAAATGGTAAACCTTCAACAAGCATCTCAATACATACAGTCTGTTCTATTCCCGTATTTGCTGTAAAATCTCCATGCACTAGTGTTGGAGTAGAGATATTTAAATTTATGCCTATTTCAGAAAATTTAGTTGCTGCATTTGCTGTCAGCATGTTTGCCATCTCTGAAAGTGCACTTTGTGCCATATCATCCAGTTCTTCAACTGGCATTCCCATCATCATAGAGGATGCAATCTTTTTTGCACACTCAGCTGTAGTTGAATATACTACATTTCCCTTAACATCTCCAACTATACCTACTATTATAACAACCCCATGGCTCTGAATTTCTTTGCCTTTTATCCCTATTTTATTCTTTTTTATATCTTCTATACCTAATTGTGGTAAAACAGTTAAAAAAGATTGTAAAAAGGGGTTTATATACCTTACATCCATCAAATCACCTCAAATTCTAGTCTATATCTAATATTTTCGTATAAATTTAAAATTATATTATTATGATTTGATGATTTTTATGTAAAATATGATTAACAAATTAGAAGCATTCCTCCTTTTGCCATGAAATTTCTTTAATAAAAAAACATCTCCCTTCAAAGTTTACTTCGCAGCAAGTATTTCCTTTGAATGAAGATGTTATTCTTTAGCTCTAAACAATGCTTATATGTCCCTAGAATTTTTAATAAAACCTTATCTTACCTTTGCCCAGCTTATAATATATTCTATAGATTGATCTGGTACTTTTATGTCAGGTGAAAGCTTAATAAATTTACCTTCTATTCCTTGTTCCTTCATGCTTAAATCAAAATGACACATTGCTATTCCTATATCAACCCTTTGTATATCATATCCCATCTTATCAACATATCCCTTTGCATGTTGTAGATAAAAGTGGAATGTATCACCTTCTTTTAATATCCTCCAAGGTTGCTTATTAGAAGCTGATGGCGCTCTTCTTACCATATTTAATGCAAATGTATATATATCAGATTCTTTTTCTGCCAGTAAATTTTCAAAGTTTCCATCAAAAAATAACTCACTAAAATTCTTCCTCTGTTCTGGTTTTGCAATTTTTCTTATAACTAAATCAAGTACATTTGTCTTATCCTTAGAATATCCAACTGGAGTAACTATTGGCATAATTTCATCCGCTTTTAAATTTATTGCTTTAGCAAATTCACTCTTTTTAAAGGTACCTCCTAGCCAACATGTTCCTAGACCTAGTGAAGTTGCATATAAAATAAATTTTTCTAATTCATATCCAAGCTGCTCTAAATCCATTTCACCTCTTTTTAATGCCGTTATTACATATGTGTTTGCACCCCTAATTACACCATATGTGCCTAACTTCATTTCTTCATTATCTGCTTTATCAACAAGCATATATCTAATTTCATTATTAAATGGACTGTCTAAGGTAGCTAAATAATTTTCTAGTTTCTTCCTTAACTCTATATCCAATTTTTTATTTTCGTATGTTCTAACTGAAATTCTTTTGTTTACTATTTCACTTAATGGCGTATTAAATATCATAATTATTCTCCTTTCTATTTCCTAATACAATTATAACCAATTTAATAGAAAACGCATACAATAATATATTCATATAAAAAGAGATAAGCATATCTGCTCATCTCTGGTTCCTTATATTTTTTCAAAATTTTTCTTAGAAACTCCACATACCGGACATACCCATTCATCATCAATATCTTCAAAGGGTGTGCCAGGTAGTACATTGGAACTTGGATCACCAGTTTCCATATCATACACATATCCACATATATTACACCTATATAAAATTTTGTCTGAAACTTTATCAGTTTTGCTATCTGTTTCTTTTGTTACAACAGCTGCAGTAAGCCTCTGACCTTTTTTTATTCTGTGATAATTGGCATAAGTCAATGGCTCATCTTCACCTAAAACCTCACCATCTAATACTTTCCCAATAAAAACAGTATGCGTTTCTACATCTATTTTTTCTATAACCTCGGCTTCTATCCATCCGCCAGAATATTCTGTGGTATATGGTACACCTTTTTTACTTAGTTCATATTTCACACCAGTAAACTTATTTATATCCCGACCGGATTTGAAACCAAAATGTCCAATATAATTCATTGGAACATTTTCTGTTAATATTGATACGGTAAAAATACCACTTTCTTTTATGACTCATGGGTTAAATTATTCCTGTTTATACTGATAGCAATGGTGGCTGGTTCAGATGATATCTGAAATACTGTATTGGCAATCTGACCGTTAAAAACCTTATCTTTAACCGAAGATACAACATACAGTCCATAACTTAGTTTGTAAAATATTCTGTTATCCATTCTCCTCCCCCCTCTTATCATTCATAAAAAATCTATAAATCAACTCTTTATTTATATATCTGTCAACCTTATCCGTCTTTCATAAATAATTTTAATACCTATATTATATATTTATATGAAAATTTTTCAATTTTTATTTTAAATAAGCCTGCTACAGAGAAATTTCATGCAGCAGGCTTATAATATTATGCCTCTAATAATAGTTTGACTCCATCCTCAATTTCACTTACATAAAACTCTGGCACCAGTTTTGTCTTCTCTGTATATACCTTTGCTACTCTGTTTTTAAAGTTCTCTACCTTTTCCCTGTCTACAAGTGCTATTATACATCCTCCAAAACCAACGCCTGTCATTCTGGCACCTATACATCCATCTGTTTTAATTGATTCATCAACAAGTAAATCAAGCTCCTCTGTTGAAACCTCAAAGTCATCTCTAAGTGATTTATGAGATTCAATCATTAACCTTCCAAATTCCTCAATGTCTCCTTTTTCAAATAGCTCAACAGCCCTTAAAACTCTGCGATTTTCCCAAATAACATGTCGAGCCCTTGAAATAACTGTATCTTCTTTCATAATTCTATATATGTCATCTAAATCTGCTTCCCAAAGATTTTCCACATTTTTATATGAATTCATTGTTTTAAATGCACTGTTACATTGAATTTGACGTTCCTTGTGACCTATATGTGCCAAATCCCTCTTCTTGTTACTGTTGATTATAATCAAACTATAGTTTTTAAAATCCAAGGGAACATATTTATATGCCTGTGTACTGCAATTTAAAACTATTCCGTTATTTTTTCTACCTAATATTATTGGTATATGGTCATGATGTCCCCAGTTTGCCTTAATGAAATCTCTTTCTACTTCTTGACATAACCCTGCAAGGTAAAATCTATCTAAAGTTTCACCATTTTCCGAATAAAGCATCATATATGCTGTTAATACCTCAAGTGCTGCAGAAGATGAAAGTCCCACTTCACTAGGAAGTGTGCTTATAAACAATATATCGCATCCCCGTAGAGAATGCCTGTCTTTTAATATGTAATAAATTATTCCCTTTGGATAATTACCCCATCCATCATTTTCATCAAAATTTATTTCTTTATTTAAATCAATAATGACTTCATTTGTTTCATTAACTGATTTAAGCCTTATTATGTTATCATCTCTATAGGATAATACCCCATATATCCCTAAGGATATTGCAATAGGAAATAAGCATCCCCTGTTGTAATCCAGATGTTCTCCAACTAAATTAACTTTACCTGGAGAAAAGAAGCATAAAACATCCCCTTTACACTCTGGATACTCTCGATAAAATCGCTCCTTTAACTCTTGTACACTAATCATCCTGACACCACCCCTTAAAAATTAAAATTACCCAATTTAACCCATTAATTATAAGACTGTTCAGTGGATGAAGAAAAAGTGATAAACAGCTAATAAAATATCATGTACCAGCTTTATTATATACACATTGCTATAAAATTATTTCTTTTAAAAAATTTGATTATTATTGCAACACATGTAGCACAGACCTTTGACTTTTTGACACGTTCAAAGCAGCTTAATATCTTGAAAATCACTTAAAGACACGAATTTGCGCAAAGTTAACAAAAATCATTAAACATCTTACAAATAGAATTATACACTAAACTACATAAAATATAAATACTTTTCTGAACTTTCAAACTATTTAATAAGCCACAGTTTTTACTGTGGCTTATTAAATAGTTTTGATATCTCCCTGTTTTCTAAATAATTTTTCCCCTGCCATCCGTCTATTTCAATAAGTCTTGCATCAATGGCATTAAGAACCTCCCATTTCTTTAAACTCCACATAGGTCCTATTAAAAGATTTCTTGGGCTATCCCCAGTCAACCTATGAATAACCATGTTCTCTGGAAGCCTTTGAATTGATTCAGTAATTAAATTAACATATTCATCCATTTCTAAAAATTTAAGTTCTCCCCTATTATAAAGCTCTACCATTCTTGTGCCTTCCATAAGATGCAGAAGATGAAGCTTAATTCCCTGAGTCTCCGTATTAGCTACAAAATCAACGGTTTTTAGCATATCCTCCTTTGTCTCTCCTGGTAAACCCAATATAACATGGGTTACTACCTCTATATTTCTTTTCTTCAGCTCTTTTACAGCATTTATATAAACATCTAATTCGTATCCCCTGTTTATTATTTTAGCTGTTTTCTCATGTATTGTTTGAAGACCTAACTCAACCCAAAGATATGTTTTTCTATTTATTTCCTCTAGAACTTCAAATACTTCATTATCAAGACAGTCCGGCCTTGTTGCAATTGCTATTCCCACTACGTCATCAAGTTCCAATATGCTGTTATATCTCTCCCTTAAAACATCTGCTGGAGCATATGTATTTGTATATGCCTGAAAATATCCTATGTATTTTCCTTCCTTCCATTTTTTGTTCATTATTTCCTTAACTTCATAAAACTGCTCTACTATATCTTTTCTTGTTCCTGCAAAATCACCTGAACCCCTCTCGCTGCAAAATATACATCCACCCTTTGAAATTTTACCGTCTCTATTTGGGCAGGTAAATCCAGCATCTAAAGAAATTTTAAATATCTTTTCTCCAAATTTTTCTCTAAGAAAATAATTTAAAGAATAATATCTTTTGTCTCCCCAAGTTTTTCTCATCTACATCATCCTTTTATCTTGTTATCCTAGTTTAGTTTTTCAAAAATAAATTTAGATTATTAATAAAGTTTTACGGTCAGCTTTAGCTGACCGTAAATTATTTATAGCTTTGAGCAAGTCTTATTAAATTGGCAATCCATTCACTAATCAACGGAAGATTTAACATCACGATTTTTTGAAGTATATATAAAGCTACTGCACCAAGGACCGTGAATCCAACTGCCATTCCGAAACCCCTTGCAAGACCAATTAAAAAATTATACCATATCAATTTTTTAAAGTTATCCTTAATATAACCGTATTCAGAATGATTAACAGCACTTATTTTCTTATCTATTTTATTCAGCTGTTTATTTATAGTTTTATAACTTGGTTCCATTTAATCACCTATATTCACTATTTATGTACCTATTCTAACATATATGTCATATAAGTTAAATCTATTATTTTATCGATATTTTAATATAAGTCACTTTAAATTTGTATTATAATATTATTGAAAACTTAAATTTATGCTGAAAGGGATTGTTATGGGTAGAAGAAAAAGTAAAAAGAATAGACGGTTAAAAAAAATATTTGCTTTAATTACAACTTTATTATTTTCTGCTGTTATAAGTTTTTTCTTGATACGTGCTGGTTTTTTCGCTAACATCCAATCCTTTCTTGTAACTTCCAGCATGACAACACTTAGTCATAAGTACATTGCAAATGTAGCCGCTTCAGACAGCCAAATAAAAGATATAATGAGAGAAAACAGAGTTGATGAAAATGCCACAAGTTCTGAATCTAAAAAGGATGATATTGTAATTGAAGACAAATCAGACAATAGCATTGAACTTGTTGATATAAAGGGAAAGGGCTATGTTGGTCATATGCTCATTGTAAGTAATCCTCGAAGTATCATCCTTGGCACCAGCAAAAATCTAGGTAATTACGGTGAAAAATTAAATGATATGATAAACCGTTATGGTGGAATTGGGGGGATAAATGCAGGTGGCTTTGAAGATAGGGAAGGCAAGGGGAATGGTGGTATCCCAACTGGGATTGTAATTGAAAATTACGAAATTAAGTACATTGATACTTCTTTAAAAACCTTCAGCCTTGTAGGATTTGATAAAGATGGTTTTTTACAGCTTGGCCGTTATACCTTAGATGAAATTAAGAAAAAAAATATTAAATATGCAGTTAACTTTAAGCCATTTCTTATTGTTAATGGTGTCCCTTCAAAAATTTATGGAAATGGTGGCTGGGGTATTGCTCCTCGTACCGTTATCGGTCAAAGAAAGGATGGAACTGTGCTTTTACTTGTTGTTGATGGTAGACAAGTTTCTTCTGTGGGAGCAAGTATCAAAGATATACAGGATATTATGCTTGAATACGGTGCATATAATGCTTCTAATTTAGATGGCGGTTCCTCAACTGTAATGTATTATCAAAACAGGCTTATAAACAGCCCCTCAAGTAAACACGGGGAAAGACCACTACCAAATGCATTTATTATTATGAAATAAAACAAAACAGCTGTCCCATTAGTAATTAAAAAATTCTAATGGGACAGCTATTTTATTTTAGTAACCATATTCTTATAACAAAAATTTAATGATATAATATTGGTAATATGAGTTAATATTTTATATTATTGTAAATTTAACTAATTAATAGGGCGAGGTGATGGTGATATGGAGAAATACAAAGTTATCGAAATCAAACAAAGTGTCTTTGAGGATAATGATAGACAAGCTAATTCCCTCAGGGAAGAATTGAAAAAAGAAAGGACTTTTTTATTAAATTTAATGTCGTCTCCAGGCTCAGGTAAAACGACAACACTTTTAAGAACAATTGAAGCTTTAAAAAGTGAGATGAATATAGGAATCTTAGAAGCAGATATTGACTCAGATGTTGATGCTCATACTATTTCACAATCCGGTGCAAAAGTCATACAATTACATACTGGTGGCATGTGCCATCTTGATGCTGATATGACTAAACAGGGACTTATGGAATTGGGAACAGAGGGATTGGATTTAGTGATATTAGAAAATGTAGCAATTTAGTATGCCCAGCTGAATTCGACACAGGTGCTTGTAAAAATGCAATGATATTAAGTGTACCTGAAGGTGATGATAAACCTTTAAAATATCCTTTAATGTTTTCTATTGTTGATGTTTTGTTAATTAACAAAATAGACGCCATGGGTGTTTTTGATTTTAATATTGAAGCTGTTAAGGAACGTGTAAAGAAATTAAACCCTGACATTAAAGTTATCCCAATCTCTGCTAAAACAGGTGAGGGTATTGAGGATTGGATAGACTGGCTACGCACCGAGGTTATAAACTGGAAAGGAAAATAATATCATAATACAAATAAATTAAGGGGGATAATACTTATGGTTAATGAAAAGGTTCTTGACCTGGCAAATAAGATCAGTCGTACAAAAAGGGGTTCAAAAGATGAGATTACACCTAATGATCCAGAATATAAAATTCTTGAACCTATAGTAACGGAAGAAATGGCAGAAGTTGCACTTTGCCTGAAACTTCGTGAACCAATGAGCGCCTCAGAAATTGCCTCTATGTGTGGTAAGTCTGTTGAAAAAACTGAAAAACTACTATGGGATTTAGCCTATGCTGGTGTTGCTATCGTAAATAAAATTGACGGTGTTGATAAATTCTGGAATGAAATCTGGGTACCAGGGCATATGGAAATGATAGTTAATAACAGGGAAAACGTTAAAAAGTATCCCCAATTAGGTGAGGCTTTTGATGCATACGGCAAAAAAAGAGCCCCAAAGGCTGCTGGTAATGTTCCAGTTGGTTCAGGTCCTATGCGTGTAATACCTATCGAAGAATCTATTTCAGGAGAAACTAGAAGGGCTTCCTATGAAGAAATTTCAAAATATTTAAACGAAAATACTATTTTTTCAGTTTCAGATTGTTCTTGTCGTACAGCCAGAGAAGTTATGGGTGAAGGCTGTGGTCACTTAAAGGAAGATATGTGTATTCAAATGGGTCATGCTGCTGAATTCTATATCCGTACAGACAGAGCTAGACAGATTACCCGTGAAGAAGCATTTGAAATAATTAAAAAAGCAGAAGAAAATGGATTAATGCACAGTGTAACAAATACAGATGGTCCTGGGAAAATTCACGCAATTTGTAACTGCTGCGGATGCGGATGTTTCGCCGTTAGAAATGCCAACATGTTTGTAAACCCCGATATGATACGTTCAAACTATGTATCTCAGGTAGATAAAGATAAATGCGTAGCCTGTGGAGAATGCGTAGAAAATTGTCCAACTAACGCCTTGAAGCTAGGTCAAAAATTATGTTCAAAAACACCAACTCCCCAAAAGAAAAGAGAACTTCCTTATGATACAGAATGGGGTCCTGACAAGTGGAACCCTGATTATCGTATAAATAAAAAAGTTGTTGAAGAAACAGGCTCAAGTCCTTGTAAGGCTGAATGTCCTGCCCATATAGGTATACAAGGATATATAAAATTAGCTTCTCAGGGTAGATATAAGGAAGCACTTGAGCTTATTAAACAGGAAAATCCATTCCCAGCTGTATGTGGACGTGTTTGTCCAAGATATTGTGAATCTGCTTGTACTCGTGGTGATATTGATGATCCAATAGCTATAGATGATATTAAAAAGTTCATTGCAGAACAGGATATGAAATTGGAACACCGCTACATACCTAAAATAAAGCATAATTATGGTAAAAAAATTGCAGTTATCGGAGCAGGTCCTGCTGGTCTTTCCTGTGCTTACTATCTTGCAGTTGATGGATATAAGGTGACAGTATTCGAGAAAGAAAAAGCCCTTGGAGGTATGCTTACCCTTGGTATTCCTTCTTTCAGACTTGAGAAGGATGTTGTTAATTCAGAAATCGATATTTTAAAGGAATTAGGTGTTGAATTTAAGACTGGTGTTGAAATAGGTAAAGATTTAAGCCTAAATGATTTAAGAGCTCAAGACTTTAAAGCATTTTATATAGCAATTGGTGCCCAATCAGGCAGAAAACTTGGAATTGAGGGTGAAGATGCTGAAGGTGTAATGACCGGTGTTGACTTTTTACGTAAAGTAAATTTAGGTGAGAATTTAAAACTTCAGGGAGAAACTGTTATTATTGGTGGCGGAAACGTGGCTATAGATGTTGCAAGAACTGCTACAAGGGTTGGTGCTACTGGAGTAAATATGTATTGTCTTGAAACCCGTGAAGAAATGCCTGCACTTGAAGAAGAGATAGATGAAGCTTTATCAGAAGGCATTATCATTAACAATTCTTGGGGTCCAAAACGTATTCTTGTTGAAAATGGACGTGTCACTGGTGTTGAGTTTAAAAAGTGCATTTCTGTCTTTGATGAGAATAAAAAATTCAGCCCTAAATTTGATGAAAATGAAACAAAGATAGTTAAAGCTGACCATGTTCTCATTTCTGTTGGTCAAGGATTTGATTGGGGTGAATTATTAAAAGATTCAAAGGTACAATTGAATCCAAATAAAACAGTTAAAGTTGATCCTATAACCTATCAAACAGATGAACCTGATATTTTTGCTGGTGGAGATGCTGTAACAGGTCCTAAATTTGCAATAGATGCTATTGCAATGGGAAAGGAAGGAGCAATTTCAATCCATCGTTTTGTTCAGCCAGGACAAAGTTTAGTTCTTGGTCGTACTAAGCGTGATTATCGTCCATTCGATAAAACTAACCTTGATCTTGGAGGATATGACCGTGTACCAAGACAAAAAACAAGCCACACAGATGATAATAGTCCAGCCAAGACTTTCAGGGATTTAAGAGGGACATTTACTGAAGAACAAGTTAAAAAGGAAACTGAGCGTTGTCTAAGCTGTGGTGCAACTGTTGTAGATGAATTCATCTGCATAGGTTGTGGCCAATGTACAACAAAATGTAAATTTGATGCAATTAAACTGGTAAGAAAATATGACTGTCAAAACCCAGAATTCGAAAATATGAAGTCTACTATAGTAAAGTATGCTTTAAAGCGTAAGGTAAGAATAGCTGTTAAAAAGCCAATTAAATTGTTGAAAAATGTTTTTACTAAGAAAGATAATAAATAGAATAATACTGAACTTAAAAGGCTGGGGAGACTTTTGTTTCTCCGCCTTAAAAGTTTTATATGAGAGGTGGATTCATTTGCATGAATTAGGAGTAGTATTTGAGGTTATAAAAACTGTAGAGAATTTTGCAAGAAAAAATGGTTTAACAAAAATAGATACCTTAGTTCTCCAAATTGGTGAACTCTCCTCAATGATTCCTCGATATGTTGAAGCATGTTATCCAGCTGCTGTGGATGGTACATTATTACAGGATACTAAATTAAAAATCGAAATAATTCCTGGAAACGGTATTTGTAAAAAATGTAATAATGTTTTTAACATAGTTGATAATAATAGCAAATGCCAAATTGTGGGGTTGAAAACTGGGAATTACTAAGTGGAAAGGAATTTAAAATAAAGGAAATAATAGCTTGCTAAGTAAACTATCATGTTAAAATATAGGACCTCCTTTGTAGTAGTAATCACTGCGGGAGGTCCTATATCTTTTATTAATTTTCTTCTATACCAACAACTTCATATCCAGCATCTTCTATCGCATTTTTCAACTCATCATCTGATACACCTTCAAGTTGAACTTTAGCTGACTTTGCTTTTAAGTCAACCTCAACGGATTTCACACCTGCTATATCAGTCAGAGCGTTTTTTACATGATTAACACAGTGCATACATGACATTCCTTCGATTTTAATTATTTTTATCATATACATTCCTCCTATATATAAGGCTTGAAGCCTTTTAATCTCAAAGCATTAAGCAAAACAGAAACTGAGCTGAAACTCATTGCTGCAGCAGCAATCATTGGATTTAATTTGGGGCCGCCAAATAAAGTCAATATCCCAGCTGCTATTGGTATTCCTGCAGTATTATATGCAAATGCCCAAAATAAATTCTGTTTGATGTTTTTTATCGTTGCCTTGCTTAGGGTAATTGCAGTAATAACATCGATGATATCATTTTTCATAAGGACTATATCTGCTGACTCTACTGCAACATCTGTTCCTGAACCTATGGCAATTCCCACATCAGCCATAGCTAAAGCTGGAGCATCATTTATTCCATCGCCAACCATAGCAACTGTTCGTCCCTCTCTTTGAAGTTCTTTTATATATGATGATTTCTCATGAGGAAGAACCTCTGCAAATACTTTATCTATATCAATTTGTTGTGCTATAGCCTCAGCCGTATTTTTATTATCACCTGTCAGCATTACCACCTTAATACCCATTTTATGGAGAGTTTTTATAGTCCTTTTACTGTTTATCTTGACAACGTCAGCCACAGCTATTATTCCCTCTGCTTTGCCATCTATGGCAATAATAATTGGTGTTTTTCCCTGCTTTGAGTATTCATTTAATTTAGTTTGATATAAAGAAATATCCACTCCTTTATCAGTCATCAATTTCTTATTTCCGATAAGGACATCTTTTTCATTAACTTTTGCTTCTATTCCAAGGCCAGGAATTGCAGTAAAATTGTTGACCGTCCCTAGTGTGATACCCCTCCTTGCTGCTTCCATAACTATTGCCTCACCTAGTGGGTGTTCTGAAGCCTTTTCACATGAAGCTGCATACATTAAAAGTTCATTTTCATCAATTTCATTGCTAAACATATCCGTAACCTTTGGTTTTCCTTCTGTTATTGTTCCAGTTTTATCAAAAACAACCGTATCAACTTTATGTGTTTTCTCCAGCGCTTCACCTGATTTAATTAATACCCCATGTTCAGCACCCTTACCTGAACCAACCATTATTGCTGTTGGTGTTGCAAGGCCTAAGGCACAAGGACAAGCGATAACAAGAACTGAAATAAAAATCGTTAGTGAAAATATTATGTCCTTTCCTGATAACAACCATAAAACTCCTGAGATAACGGCAATTATTATGACTACCGGTATAAAGTAACCTGAAATAACATCCGCCAGTCTTGCTATAGGTGCCTTTGAACTCTGTGCAGATTCCACCAGCTCTATAATCTGTGATAGTACAGTATCTTTTCCTACTTTCCCTGCCCTGATTTTTATCATTCCGTTTTTATTTATGCTGGCACCTATTACTTTATCTCCAATCTTTTTTTCAACTGGAATGCTTTCACCTGTCAGCATTGATTCATCCACAGAAGTATTTCCCTCAACTACAACTCCATCAACAGGAATTTTTTCTCCAGGCCTTACAAGGACAATATCTCCAACTTCAACTTCGTCAATTTCAATTTCTATTTCACAATCATTTTGAATTATCCATGCTTTTTTTGGTGAAAGCTCCATTAGCTTTCTTATTGCCTCAGAGGTCTTTCCTTTTGTCCTAACCTCAAGATATTTACCAAGAAGTATCAATGTTATTATTGTTGAAGCTGATTCAAAATAAAGTTCCTTTGAATACATATGGTTTCCTATAGAAATTTGGTATAAAGCAAATAGACCATAGATTACAGCTGCTGATGTTCCTATTGCTATCAGTGAATCCATGTTTGGACTTCCTTTAATCATAGTTTTAAATCCTACTATATAAAATTTTCTTCCTGCTATAAGTGATGGTATCACCAAAACTAATTGTGCAATAGCAAAGTTAATAGGATTTTTAGAATGATCAATTATTTCAGGTAAAGGCATACCAAACATATGTCCCATAGCTATAATTAGTAATGGTATGGTAAAAATTGCTGAGACAATAAGGTTTGTTAACATCCTTTTTTCTTCTTTTTGTTTTCTCTCTTTATTTTTATCAAGGGTTGTATCTTTTTCTTCTATAGGGATATAACCTGCTTTTTTAATAGCTTCCTTAATCATTGAAATTCTTACCTTTGCAGGATCAAATTCAACGAAAAGTCTTTCCATAGGAAAATTTACTTCCGCCCTTATTACCCCATCTAATTTTTTTACTGTCCTTTCCACTGCTTTAGAACATGCAGCACAAGTCATGCCCCCAATGTTTATAATTTTCTCCATTTTATCACCTACTTTTCAATTAGCTTTTCTAAAACACTTATAACCTCTTCTACCTTTTCTTCACCTGTGTTATTTATAAAGGCATCCTTTACACAATGATTTAAGTGCTGTTTTAATATCAGCATATTTGACTTTTTTAGCAATGACTGTACAGCATTTATTTGATTAGATATATCTATACAATATCTTCCTTCATCAATCATTTTAAGTATTCCTTCTATTTGCCCCTTAGCTGTTTTCAATAATTGGGCTGCCTTTTTTTTCTCTTCGTTCACACTCTCACCTCCTCCCCCCTACCTAGGGGGTGTATTTTAATTATATTATATCCATAAATTTTTTTCAATATGTAATAAAAAAACATTCTTAAAGGGAAATCCCACTTAAGAATGTTTACATTTTTAATTATTTTCAATTGCACTAAAACTGATTCAGAATTTTTTTAACGGATATTCCAACCGAAATTATCCCGTTTTTATCTTTCCTCTTAACAGCAACAAATTTATAAAGCTCACCAGTGTCTAATCTTCTTGTTAATGGATAAATTTCAATCTCTTTATCACTTTTGGAAAAACTTATATATCTCTTATCCAGCTCAAAAATATTAAGCCCAATGGCATCACTTGTACTTCCATGTTCAAAAATTCCCTGACTATTAGCATAGTACACATCATCAACGCCTGTTTCTTTGCATAGTTGTTTCAGGCTGGACTGTGATTTATCACCAAGATAATCTCTTACTTTTAAGCATTTTTTAATGATATCCTTTTCAAGATTTTCATCTATATTTTTTGATACAAACTCATCTGTAACCTTTGCAACTGCTTCTGCTATTGAATTAAGTTGTTCAATTATTTTCCATTGCATCTCAATATCTGAAGCGATTTCCTCTATAGATGCGTATGTTTCTTCATGGGACTGTGATAACTCCTTAGATGTATTAATTGCTTTATCTGATGATTTAATTATGCTGAAAGTACCCTTTATTATATTATCTATATCCTTATCCAAAATATCAGCTGACTTTTCCACCCCATCGAGAACATCCATAATTCTGCCTAAGGCCTTTTCTGTTGCATTTATTTTTTCTTCACTTTCCTGTGCTATATTTTCCATGTCGTTGATACTTTTTTGAATCTCATCTACAATAAACTTTATATTTGAACTAAATCCCTTTGACTGATCAGCAAGTTTTTTAATCTGATTTGCAACTACTAAAAATCCTCTTCCAGCTTCACCTGCTCTTGCTGCTTCTATACTGGCATTAAGGGATAACAGATGTGTTTGATCTGCTATCTCATTGATATAATCAGTGATACTATATATTTTCTTAGATGATTCATCTAAATTATTTTTAGCCAGAGCAAAGCCTTTATAAGTCTTTATTAAATCTTTAAAGGTATCAACAGCCCTTTTAATTGTCTGTCCACCTTCTTTAACTGTTTTTATATTATCTACAGATAATTCCTTAGTTCTATTTGCTGAGTTATTGATTTCTTTTACTTCCCTTGTTATACTGCTTATTTCATGATTAATCAAAGATAAATTGCTGTTATCCTTTTCTACTAAATTAAGTACTTCCTTTGAAGCTAAATGTATATCCTTGGATAAATCATAAAGTTTATTCTTTGCTATATACATATCCTTACTAGTATTTGACAATTCCATTGCTGTAAGTTTGTTATTATTTTCTATATCTGTTTTTTCAACAGTGATCACATCATTGGTATTTAAATGCTTATCCTTTTTATTTATTATAAAACTTAATAGAGTTGTTACAAAAATTGAAACAACAAAAGAAATGTGGTTAGATAAATTAAGTAGGTTTATGACCTCAGCGATTATTAACCCTGTTAAAACACATATTGTTCCTTTTAATATACCCTTCATACAAATCTCCATCCTATATCAATTTTAATTTAAACATCTATAATATTATTTTAATTTGAACATAGGTTTTCCACAAGATAGCTGTATAAATTTAAGAAGAGACTTGAAATATCTCAACTTGCATATAAAATAATTATCCACAATAGTTATGGTTAAATGTGGTTATATATAATCTTTCTGTCAATATATTTCAATTGGACAGAAAAGCTTTGAAAACTCCTTTTCTCCATAGGCATTAAAATTAACCCTGATTATATTTTCATCCTCAAATACTACTATTCCTTCTCCGTATTTAGGATGCTTTGCTCTGGTTACTTTTTCCTCTTTTCTTTTCTTCTCCCTTTCTTCCCTGAGCATATTCATTAATGTTGATAAGTTTAATGAATTGCTTTCGTCTTCCTTAGTTATTAAATTCTGTGGAATCATAGTTATATATGGACTCATATAAGGCGACACCCCCTGAAGGCTGGGTTTAACGTGGTATGAAATTTCTATATAGTTTTTAGCCCTTGTTAAGCCTACAAAGAAAAGCCTTGCTTCCTCCTCCTCTTCATCTCTTTTAGTTGATATTGGCATATTCCCCATATTTGCACCTATAATAAAAATATGGGAGAATTCCAACCCCTTTGAAGCATGTAAAGTTAATAGATTTACCTTGTTATCATCTTCCTCCGTTGAAATAGAATCTTCAAATATCAAAGGCTTTTTAAATGGCTTTTTATATGGAATTCCTTCCTTTTCAAAAATATAAGCTATTACCTCTCCTTGTGATTGCCTTCTATATAAAACTGCAATATCTTTATAGCTTAACCCTTCTTCTAT
>NZ_AZQP01000042.1 GCF_000601455.1 Fervidicella metallireducens AeB | reverse complement strand
CAGACTTCCTCCTGTTGTGTCAAAGATGTTTTTTGAAATTATAAGATCCATCAATGGCCTAACTTCAGCTTCTGTTAGGTTATCTTTAACCTCTGGAACATTTATTGACACATTCTTCCCTGCCTGGTTTTGAAAAACCATCTGAAGACTCTTTGCCATGTTTTCACCACCTTCCTACCTAAATTTAAATTCATTATTCATTTACAAGCTCATCTAAATCCTGTCTTTGAACTGAACTTACTGGAACAGCAAGTATTGATGATATACCTGTGCCACTGCAAAAACATCTTCCTTAACTACCCCTGGGTTTACCCTTTTAAAGGTAATGTTCTTAAAAATGTCATTTCCCTTTCCATCAACTCCAGTTTTAACCTTCATCACTAAAGCTGATGTTAACTTAACTGAATTCACTGCCATCCTTTTCACCCCCTTTCACTTATATAAGTTGGGGGAAGATAAAAGTTTATATATAACTTTAAAAAAATTTTCATATTACAATGGAAAAAATAAAAAGACAATCCACTAAGTTTTTAATACTTAATGAATTGTCCTATTAAAAATCAATTATATATTCCATATCAACCTTGATATTATATCCTATTGCAGAACAGCACTTAAATGTCCCTCTGTGTATATGGTCTAAATTTTTGACACTTACATTTATCCTCTTTCATAAAACCATTTTTAAACATTATCTTTTATAAATTACCTCACCCCATAATACTTAACATACCAATTAGCGAATCTTTGTAGACCTTCCTCTATACTTGTTGAAGGTTTAAAGCCTACCGCTTCAAACAATCTATCCGTAGATGCATAGGTTTTAGGTACATCTCCTGCCTTTAAAGGTTCAAAAATCTTTTCAAAAACAACTTCCCTTCCTAACGTCCTGCTAAGTGCTTTCTCCAACGTCCATATAAACTTCATTAACTTTTCAGGGCTATTGTTTCCAATATTATAAACCCTGTGGGGTGCTGTATTTTGCCCTGTATCATCTATACTTTCAATAGGAGGATTGCAAAGAAGCCTTTCAATACCCTCAACAATATCATCAATATAAGTAAAATCCCTGTATAAATCATTCTCAAAATCACCGTTATTAAATATCTTTATAGGTTCTCCTTTAAAATATTTATCTGTAAAACTAAAATATGCCATATCCGGCCTTCCCATAGGACCATAGACTGTAAAAAATCTTAATCCCGTAGCTGGTATTTTATAAAGATGGCTATAGGTATGAGCCATAAGTTCATTAGATTTTTTTGTAGCAGCATAAAGAGATACTGGGTTATCGACAAAATCAGTCTCTTCAAAAGGTACTTTTTTATTTGACCCGTATACTGAACTTGAAGATGCATATACAAGATGCTCTACAGGATTAAACCTGCAGGCTTCAAGAATGTTGAAAAAGCCAATAATATTACTTCCTATATATACATCAGGATTTTCAATAGAATATCTAACACCAGCCTGTGCCGCAAGATTAACTGCAATGTCAGGCTTATATTCCTTAAATATATCCATTATCATTGACTTATCTGAAATATCCCCTTTAATAAATATAAAATTCTCAAAGGGTTTTAGCTTTTCAAGCCTTGAATACTTAAGATTTACATCATAATAATCATTTATATTATCAATACCAATTACCCTGCAACCTTTTTCTAAAAGTTTCTTTGATAAATAAAATCCGATAAACCCAGCAGCACCAGTAATTAAATATGTTTTAGATGTATCCAAAGAATTATAGTTCACTTTTATGCCTCCTTAGTTGCAGCAGCTTCTGAATTCATTTCTGCTATCTTCATATATGGTCTGCCTATAGAGTAATATTCTACTCCTGCTTTAAACATTGCTTCAACATCATATATGTTTCTTCCATCATATACCAATGCAGTTCTCATTAATTTTTTGTATTGCTCAGGTTTTACAGCTTTAATCTCTCCCCATTCTGTAAATATAAAGCAAACATTAGCATCCTTTAACGCTTCTTCAACACTTTCAACATATTTAATTGAGCCTTGTCCATTTTTGCCCTCTGAGTATTTCTTTTTAAAGTTTTCTATTCCCACAGGATCATAGGCATAAATATCAGCTCCTGCATCTAATAGTAAAGGTATATTTTCAAGGGATGGAGCTTCCCTTAAATCGTCAGTTCCTGGTTTAAAGGTAAGTCCAAGAATAGCAACTTTTAAACCACTAAACGTAATAAGCCTCCTGCAAGCCTTTTTATAAAGCATAGTCTTCTGGTCTTTATTCACATCAATAGCAGCTTTAATAGTTCTAAGTTCATAACCATGCTGCCTTGCTAAATATTCAAGAGCCTTTGTATCCTTTGGGAAACAGGAACCTCCATAGCCAATACCTGCATTTAAAAATTTAGCCCCAATACGTTCATCATAACTCATGCCCTTAGCCACATCTTGAATATCAGCCCCAACAAGTTCACAAAGATTTGCAATATCATTCATATAGGATATTTTAAGTGCAAGAAAATCATTTGAAGCATATTTTATCATCTCAGCAGAGCGTCTGCTTACAGATACAATAGGAAGATTAAAGGGTTCATATATTTTTCTTAGCATCTCCTCTGCCCACTTGCTTTCAGTTCCAATTATTATTCTTGCAGCATGAAGTGTATCATGAACTGCTGAACCCTGAGCTAAGAATTCAGGATTTGAAGCCACCTCAACTTTAACATCATTAACTAAAAAGTCTTTAATAAACTTCTCTACCTTATCATTAGTGCCAACAGGTACAGTTGACTTAACTACTACAAGGCAGTCCTTTTCTACAGTTTCAGCTATCTGCCTTGCAACTGTAGCTATGTAGCTTAAATTTGCAGAACCATCTGGCTGCTCTGGAGTTCCAACGCCAATAAATATGGCATCAGCGTCTTTATAAGCACTTTTATAATCTGTAGTATAATGAAGCCTACCAGCTGCATAATTCTTTTGCATTAACTCTTCTAAGTCTGCTTCATATATTGGAGATACTCCACTCTCCATTAATCTAACTTTATTTTCATCAATATCAACACAGGTAACTTGATGACCTACTTCGGCAAAGCATACCCCAGCCACTAAGCCAACGTAGCCTGTCCCTGCTACTGCTATTTTGTTCATAATGCATTACCTTCCTTTTAAGTGTAATTTTATTTAAATCAATATATATTTTTTATATCTAAAGATTAGTACTATATCTATTACAAATCTCTTAGCTCCTCATAATCATTTACATTCTTTGATTTATACTCTTCTAAATCTTTTAAATTAACATTATCGGTGATACGTTCATAAACATCAAATGGTATTAAATATTCAATTTTATTATGGATTATCTTTAGATAATCTATCTCATGTTTATTAGTATTAACAATTCTATTTCTGAGTTTTTCTACGTCTTCTTTTAATTTATTTAGCTCTGTACATTCACATTTAATAACACAAATTAGTCCTGGTATAAATTTATTAAAATTGTTTGTATTATTACTTATAAAACTTAAACTTCCATAATAATAGTCAATTCTACTAAATTTCCTATAGCTCTCTGTATTTATCACTTGATCTACTCCATAAAGAATAACCTGCATTAAATAATATATATCATCAAAACTAAGCTCTTCTGTTTGTCCAGAACCTGTATAAAATTTAATTTTATTATCCTCAACCAAATATTTATTGTGAACTAATGTATTTCTTTTCTCATATAGATTGCTATATAGTTTTATATATTTTTGACACCAAGACTTATCACACAATATATTTAAATCTTTGCAAACCACAAGCTTACTCATATCCAACCCTGAATATTTTTCTTTTTTGAACTCAACATCTTGACCTAAAAATAGGTTAGATTTCAAAGTATAACCCATATAAGGATTAATTATTTTTCCCATAGATACTCCATAAGCATATATAAGTAATTCATCTAATATTTTGAATAAGTTAACAAAAACTAGTGGTAAAAATAGTTCTTGTGTAATAGATTTTGCAACAGAATCTCTTATTGATTCACGCATCTCCATTTTTAATAATACCTTATCATTTTCTTGATTAGAGTATTCTCTTACATCCAATGAATCTGAATCATAATACTTCAAGCACTTCTTTAAGATTTCATATTCAGTTCCAATTCTTTCTTTAAATTCAGTGAACAAATCTATTTCCATTACGCTATCCTCCATTCATAATTTAGTCTTTATTTTTTAACTCCAAATTATTATTATTGACTGCTAATTATTTTATTACATACCTAACAATCTATTATTATAATATTTTGAGATATATAAAGTCCATACTAACACTACGGAAGTCTAACCTGAATATCAATTACTATTAAAATTTATCTATATCTCACCACTTAATTTTAGTCTCCTTATTTTTATCCATTTATGCACTATAAAATAATAAATTTCAGCTAAACTAAACGAAATAGCTAACGTACTCCAAAACAAAATACTATAAACAATAATAGGTTTAATCTGAATATTTCTTATATTTTTTAAAATAACTAACATTATGGGTTGATGCACTAAATATATAAAATAATTATTTTTGACATTTTATCTAATAATTTACTATTAACAAGTTTATGACTTGTATTTTCTTGTTTATTTAGTAAAAATTCTATCAACGTGAAAATAAATGTTATTCCAAAGAAGGCTATAAATTTATCATAAGTTAAGCTAAAAAGCTTTAAGCCAATTAATTTTGTACCACTTAATTTTAAATTATTAATTATAAAATATGCAATATTAAAAATAACACTATGAACTATAAAAAATAATATCCATTTGTTTTTTATAGAGATAATCACATCTCTATATTTATAAAAACTATATCCTATGTAAAAAAACAATAAATACTGTAGACTTTGAGAAATTTGATATATATTCGGCAATTTAATCGATAATATTGAGACTATGAATAATATGAATATGTTAACCACAATATTATTCTTATTTAAATATTTTTCAACAAAGTAAAATATAATAAACAAATTAAACAACATCAAGATAAACCATAAATGACTCGGCACTTTAGCTAAAAGTATTTCGTTTAGGACTCTTTTAAAATATGGAGCTCTATTATTATCTAAATAAAATACCATTTTTATTGGCAACATAAATAGAGTACCTATCATTAAATATGGTACTATTAGCCTTTTGAATTTTTTAAGAATAAACCCTTTAAAAGATTCGTATTTTCCCATTTTTTTCACAGCAGTACAAATAACCTGAAATAAAAACAAACAATGGCATATGAAAACTATATATGTAATCTGTTATAAATTTAATTATAATTGAGCTATTGTAAAATACTTTATAATCCCATTTTCCTGCATATATACACCCGCTATGTCCTAATATAACTAAAATAATAGCAATACTATTTAGAATGAAAATGTTATATAATATATTATCTTTACTTTCTAAATTTTTCAATTTATGACATCTACCTTTCAATTAGAATTACTCTGAAATATATTTACCTTTAAACAATCTCTTATCAATCTTTTTAACTATTCCATTCATTTTTCGTCTCATACTTGGAAACAAATACAACACCCCAAAATAAAATAAGGAACATATTATAATTGATACAAAGCTCCACAATATTCCTTTACTTATTTGTTGTAGTAAATAACCTAGCCCCCCCATAGCAATGGCTGAAATTGCTGTTGGCATCACGTTTTTAAATATTTCCCTCACTGGAAATCCTATTCCAACCTTCATTATAATTAGACCAACCAATATACCTTCCATACGTATCCATGCTCTTGAATAAACTAATGGCCAAAATCCATATTTTGAACTTACTATGCAAACTGGAACAAGAACAACTAAATGTAACACTTGTGATAAAAATGATAATTTAGGTTTCCCTTTTGCTCTATATACTTCACTATTAAAATGTGATAAAACTATCGTTATTGCACTAGTTAGTGCCCATACACCTATAACCCCACTAGCTTCACTCCATTTACTACCTAACATTATTCTTGTAGCTAAATCACTATATAGATATATTCCTATGCCAAGTGGAAATACAAAAACAGAAACAAGTCTTTGAGTATTTAAATACATATTTTTAAACTTTTCGTCATCATCTTGCAACCGAGATAATGCTGAAAAAAGTACTGGTACTATTGATGCAGTTATTAGTGACATAAGTGCATTTACCATAGTAGTTGATGTCTTATATATTCCTAAGTAATACTGACTTAAAGCAGTTCCCATAATAAAGACATCTGCCCATGCAGTAAACCAGATTGAAATAGCCTCAACTAATGACCATATACTAAAGGACAGCATTTCTTTTAATATTTCTATTTTATAGAACAAATGTGGTTTCCACTTTGATTTTATGGTAAGTATAATTGCATTTGAAAACTGCATAACTATAGTCCCAATAATAAGTGACCAATAGCTTAGTCCTAAAAGAGCTAATGGTATTGTTACAGCAAATGGTATACACACTGCTACCATTCGAACTAAAAAAAGTGTTTTAAAATCAAAGTCCCGCCTATAAAGTGCCATTTGTATACTTGAAAAGGATGTAAGTAATAGCTGAACACAAGCTATAGCAATTACATTTCCCAAACCAGGATTACCTACTGATACAGCAATTTGTTCACGAAATACTATACTAATTAGCCATAAAAAAATAGATATTCCAAAGTTAGTCCAAAAAGCTACATTAGCATTCTTATATTTTTCATTTTCATCCTCGAATTCATGCTGCACCAAATATTTCTGAAACCCTGCATCAGTAAACATATCTGCGAAACTCATAATCATGGTTACAGTAGCAACTACACCGAAAGCTTCTGGTGAAATAATTCTAACCAAAATCATATTAGTAACAGGGCTAACTAATTTTGCAGCTATTTCTGTAACGGTTGACCATTTAGTTGCATTTACAAATTTATTTTTCAAATTTTCTTCCTTCACTATTAATTTCTCCTTTTAAACCACAAAGAACTAATTCTCTATGAGCTTCACATTCCACGTGATTTTGTATTGCTAATAGTTTCTTTTTATTATATTTATTTTTAAGCAAATTCCCCTTTAACAAATATCTATCAACTCTAGATAACCATTTTCCAAATCCAGAAAGATTTTTTAAGTAATTTTCAATACTTTTTTCTGCAAATTTTCTATACTGTTCTTTAATAAACCCTTCTTGTAATATTTCCTCTGAACGTTTATCAAACGCTGATAGTATTTCTTGTCCTACTTTTACTTCTGCTAAACGTACAACATTTTCTTTTTTTACTATAGGGATATACTCTATGTTAAGTACATCCTTAATATCTACTTTTATCAATAAACTTGTTTGCCAATATTCGCTATCGGAATAGTCGAATATAAAATTCCCTTGTCCATATACAATAGTTGAGTCTTCATAATTCTCAAAACAGCCAATACAATGGCTATGCTGACATATAACTAAATCTGCTCATTTTTGAGCCATTTTTCTACAAACTTTTTGAAGATAAGGTGATGGATAACGATAATGCTCTTTGCCGCCGTGATACAAAACTATAACGTAATCACACTCTTCTTTTAAATTGTGTATTTGATCCAGACTTTCTAATGGTTCAAACGGATTAGCCCCAGGAGTTTCTTCAGTTGCTATAGTAAATTCATGCTCTGCACAATTATATACACCAATCTTTAATCCATCTTGTTGAATTATATAAGGTTTACTTGCCTCAGATAGATTATTACCTATCCCAATAAAAGGTATATTGTTTTTATTTAAGATATCTTGAGTTGATTTAAAACCCAGTTCTCCCTGATCAAGAATATGATTATTAGCTAAAGTAAGCAATGATGGATTAAGCGCCTTAATTCCATTTATAGTACTTGTAGGTGCTATAAGATTAGGTCCACACTTTGGTATAGGTTCTTCTTTTTCTGTAAGAGGCACTTCTAAATTGAAAATCCTTATATCCGCAGAATCCCATAGTGAATATAACTCTTCTCCAAGTAAAGATTTTGAATCGCCTTTATTGAATAAAGCTATATTTGGTTTTGTTGGTACTAAGTCACCAGCTATTAATAATTGCATATAGTATTCTCCCTTATTATTTACTTATCTATCTTTGAGGGTAATTTTATCCAACTACCTAGTAAATAATCATATGACTCCGGTGTAAATTCTTCAAATCCTGAACCCGGATAAAATGTGAGTTCTCCAAAATATAATTGCCCATTTGTTTCATAAAAATCTACTCTTACAAATGACATATCTTTGGATAATTTTTCTGCAAACTTAACCATTTTGTCAAAATTCTTTGGTTTAGTTATTACTGTTCCACTACTTGCATAATGTCTTTCAAACGGCATAGGATTCCAATCCATATCATAAAAATCCACATTTAACCCATTTGAAGAATATCTATTTAAACAAACAAAAGAGCATTTTACTTCACCATTAAAACACATAAATTTATAATCTTTAAGCTCTACGCTAGATTCATCTACCATATATTTTTCACATATAATTCTTGGCTTTACATTTTTATATGGCCATTCCCTATGAACCCAATAATACCTTCTCTTAAGCCACATATTGACTTCTTTTCTTAATTCAACGTAATCTATCTTTGATTTATCTTTACATATGAAAATATTACCCGATGTATGATTTGGCTTTAATACAAATTGATTTGGCAATTTTGAAAAATCAATGTCTTCAAACTTATCCCATACTCCTATTAATGGAATAAGATATTCTTCTCCTATAGTTTCTGCTATATATTTTCTAACTTCATACTTGTCCACCAATTGCGTGTATAATGGGTTTCTGTCGTATAATTTTAGCCATTGGAGCTTTTCATTGAAAGTTTGAGGATTATTTAAATCAAGCTTTTTACCTGTGAAATTCTTGTACTGCAATCTTAAATACAACTTATCAGGTACAAAAAATTGAATACTTGGTAAATGCCATATATATGAAATACAACGTCTTATACTAATATTGTTCTTTTCCCAACTCATATTGTCTCTCCTTCTTTTCCGTTTGTAAAATATAAAAAAGCATCGCATTAATAAATCCAAAATTTCGTTCAAAATATGTTACTGAACCATACTCAATAATTAAATTCAAAATAAAAATGATAAAAAATAACTTGCATATTTTGCTCTTATTCTTTAGTAAAAAATAATCTCTTAATACAAATATAATATATGAATAATAAATTATAAGCCCTACAATACCACTTGATACTATAATTTCCAAATAATTATTATCAGTAATAATACCCCAAGGTCCTAATATACGGAAAGCATCAAGACCATAACCAAATATTGGACGTTCTTTTGCAAAGCCAATTGCCATCTCAATCAATCTCATTCTTGTATTAATTGAAGAATCACTAACTTGTTTTTTAAATATCAAATTAAATAATTCATTTAATCTAGAACCCATAATTTCATATAGTAAAGGAATATTTTGTGATAAAAAATATATTAAAATAGCAATGATTATTGCTACCGTTATATAAAACACTTTTTTCCCATGTTTACTTAATATATTTGCTAAACAAACAAATCCTATAACCAAAATAAATATCCCTTTTCTTGAACCTGTTAATAATATTGTACATATGAACAACAAGTCGTAAAACAAATATATACATTTCTTTCCTTTTGTAAAAAATAAATAAGATGCTAGTAAAAATGCAATTGCAGAAAAATATGCTATACCATTAGATCCTGCTGTTATTACTTCAATTCCAAAAATTTTATAACTACTTACGGAATCTCCCCATGAAAAAGCTAATCTACCAGTATTCAGTGAATCTCTGAAAATAAATAAAATTATAATATCAGTAATAGCCGATACGTTTACATAGAGTTTTAATAATTTCTCTGTATCTTGAACATAAGATATAAAACTATAAAACAAAATAAGTAAAATCAGATTTATACTAATTGTTTTAACCATATTAGTAGAGTGCGTTTTATTAATTACATCTCCTAGAGTTATAATAATTGAATTATAAATAATAAAAACAAAAGTTATGATATAGTATTTATTTATTCTAATTCCTTTATGTAAAAATAAATACAAGAAACTTGAAAACATAAACATTAAAGCAGAAATTTGATAGTATACTGAGTGTTTTGTTATATTAGCCATTAATAACTGTATGACAAGCAAAAACCAGCATACTGATTTACCACTTATATATATTTTTTTATTTCTAATATTTCTGTTTTTTACATAAGGAGGAATTTCATCCTTTACTAATTTCATCTAAATATTCCCTCCACTTTTCTGCTACAACTTCGGCATCTAATACATTTTTAATTTTTTCTGCTTCCCTACTAATTTTTATTGCAAACTTTTCTGATTCTGCTACTTTACACATTGCTTCGCTTAATGCATCTACCTCCCCTACGGGAGTAAGTATTCCATTATTACCATTTTGAATCAGATATGAAGATCCACCAGATGGACAATCTGTAGAAATAACAGGCATTCCCATAGCCATTGCTTCTATAACTACGTTTGGCATACCCTCATAATCAGAACTTAAAACGAACATTGACGCACTTTTAATCTTTTCTAATAACTCTGTTGTTCTTCCTGGAAAACAGTATGCATCTTTTGGTAGAAGAGATTCTGCATATCTAATTAATTCTTCCCTAAGCGGCCCATCTCCATATATTTTAAGCACGTAGTCTGAATGGCTTTTATAAAATTTTGCAAAAGCTTCTATCAATAACGGAAAATTTTTCTGCTTATCCAATCTGCCTGCTCCAACAACTTCTTTAACTCTATCTCCTTCCCATGGTTTAGGAATTCGTTCTATATCCAATGGATTAGGTAATACTATACCTTTTTTTTCGTATATTTGGTGAAAAAAAACTTGCTGCTTGTTCAGTTTGAAAAATAAATCCATCCGCTAACGGATAAAATATTCTTCTTAAAATACGAGTGATTTTTTTATATGGCATAACCCAAGGATTATTTCTTTCTGAAACAACTACAGGTATTTTAGTTCCCAAAAGAGCCGGAATTACATATATTCCAATATCTTCGGGAAGAGCTAATACAATATCAGGTTTGTTTACATTAATATATCGCCTTAACTCCTTATATTTTAGGAATTTATCGAGATATGAATTGCTAGACTTTCTTCCAATAGCATGTACTTTAACTGCATTATCTAATCGATAGAAAATTTCTTCATTATCAAGGGTAATAATTATACATTGTATTCCTGCTCTATTAAAATTATTTACCAGTTGTGAGATAACACGTTCTGCACCACCGGCCTTCATATTTCTTGTTACAAATGTAAGTTTCTTCATATTAATTTTCCACCTACTCTATGAATTTCTTGTATAATTCTTTCATTCTTTTCGCATTATCTGTAATACTATAACCTGCGTTTACAATTTGTTTATAAATAGATTCCTTTATTTCTTCACGATTTACATGTTCTAAACTATCAATTTGTTCTGCCCATTCTTTTGGTGATTTTTCTAATGATATAAACTGAACCAAATCTGTAATTGCAACTTCTTTTGAAACAGCATCAGAAACAAAGCATGGTAAACATGATGACTGAGCTTCGACTAATGTAAGTGGTAATCCTTCAAATCTAGATGGCATTACAATCATGTCCATAGCTTGCATAAGTTGAGGAACATCTAATGTTTTTCCTGTGAAAATAACTTTATTTGTTAAACCAAGTTCACTTACTTTCTTTTCAATACTTGGCTTTAATTCTCCATCCCCTATCAGTATTAATCGATAATCATTATTAATATTAATTAGTTCTGCAAAAATACTTATTAAGTATTCATGATTTTTAGGATAAGTAAAATGTCCAATATGCCCTATCACTTTTTTTCCTATAAGATTATATTTATTTCTATATTTTTCACGTATTTCTGCATTATATTTATACTTTATAACTTCAATACCATTATTGATAATTTCAAACGCTTCCCCATTATATAACCACTGACCAGCTTTTTGACTACATGCAAAAGCATGTGTATACAATGTATCGAATGGTTTTCTCAAGATATTATGCGCAAGTTTATATTTATTTTTACTGCTATGACTATGTGGTATCCGTACTCTCACGCCACCTTTTTTAGCTGCATACATTTCTAATGCAAGAGTACAACTATTTCCATGTGCATGAACGATATTATAATTATTTTCATTAATAATTTTTATTAACTTACTTACATATAAAAGCGGGTTTCTCATTCGCCCTTCTACAATATATATACGACTTCCATATGATTCTATTTCTTTTTTAAAATCCATTCTAATGTCATTAGGAATAACAAAATCGATTTGCATATCTGATTTATCTATACTTCGATAATAATTTAAAATTACATTTGTAATACCATCCAAATCAAATTTTGTTGTAGATATAATTAAAAGTTTTATATTTTTGTAATTCAATATTTTTCACCAACTTGTTTTACTTTTTATCAAAATTCCCATTCTATATAAAAAAACTAAATTTTTAAATCTCCTGTTTCTTCAAATGGCTTATTTGTTAGCATCTGTTCATATATCTTTGCATCAACCAAATATCTATACCAATATGTATGTAAAAAGTGATATATATACCCTTCCTTACCATCAAGGAACCCTAGTTTGAAATAGTAATTAAGTATGAACAATAACTTTGCTCTAAAAAACGCCGGTGCCTTGTAATATATCCCAAATTTCTTTTTTCTTATATTTTCAATTTTTTTATCAGCAAAAACATTTTCATTACTATTACCATTTATAAAATCGAAGTAATCTTGCATTTCTCTTGTTGCATACCAGTTATATTTAGCAATAAAATAATTCAGATCCTTAAAATCATAATGCAAGAATCTTTCTTTTAATGGTAAAGATCTTCCTTCTGATAGAATAGTATGTTCATCCATCTTTCTATCTTCGATTCTACCAACTCCATATTTAAATACCATTAACTTTCTTTTCTTTGGTCCACCATGTTTTAAACATTTGCCCATAAAATAAAGCCATGCCTCCATTGTGAAGCCATTCACATCATCATTATCGTGAAGTTTCATTTTTAATTCTAATTCTTTACATAATTCAGGAGTAAATCTTTCATCTGCATCTAATCTAAGTACCCATTTTGTATCAATATTAGTATTGTCTAACGCCCAATTAAACTGCCTAGCATAATTTTCAAATGGATGAGTATAGACATTTGCTCCAAGATTTTTTGCTAATTCAACTGTATTATCAGTACTTCCTGAGTCAACTACCACCACTCTTTTTGCAAAGCCTTTTATTGAATTCAAGCAGTCTACAATATTTTTACTTTCATTTTTTGTTAAAATGATTGCTGTTAAATCTATCATTTTAGCTTATCCTCCATAAAATAAATAAATTTTAAAAATTTCCTAATCATCCTGCTGATTACTATATAACGTATTCTCAATATTCCACTTCAACTCAACCTTTTTACTTATCTTCAAACTATCATAACAAACAGGTTTCACTAATTTATTTAAATTGTTAATCAACAAACCTTTTTCAGCTTTTCCAGTTTTCTCAAGTATCCATGAAAGCATACTTAAACCTAAATAAATTAATCCATAAGGCATTTTAATAACTCGTTTTGCCTCACCTTTATCTTTTTTCATAATTGCTATTTCTTTAGCTGTCAAAGCTTGCTTATCACTAACAATGTATACTCCAGATTGGATTTTTCCTTCCATAAATGCAACCACACTATCTACTATATTATTAACAGAACAAAGACTGAATTTATGATTTCCATCCTTAAAGTAATATGCTCCTATGCCCTTAGGTAAAAGAACTCTTTTATCTAAGTCTTTAGTGTACTCTTTTAAATAAACTGGTGTGAACCTATAAACAAAATATTCAACTCCTACTGAACTTAGGTATTCACTTAGCTTCTTCTCTGCTTCATATTTACTCTTACCATAATTAGTTTTTGGATTGCATGGAGTATTTTCATTAACAATTAATTCTCCTGTTTGTCCATAAACCTCAACTGTGCTTGAAAATAAAAACTTTTTAGCACCACACATTTGAGCCACTTTTGCAACATTTAAAGAAGCTTCACAGTTTATCTTCATAAAATCTTCTAAGGTAATATTATTTGATGAAAAGTGAGCAAGTGCAGCTAAGTGCACAACTTGGTCTATTTTATAATTCTTTAAAGTTTCTTCTAAATTACTCATATTTGTAATATCAGCTTTAACATATGAACATTCACTTAAAGCTGAATTTATATTATCTGCTATATCTATACCAAGTACTTCATAACCTTTTGCTAACAAACCTTTAGCAACATATTGTCCTATTCTTCCATTAATTCCTGTTATGAGTACCTTCATATTACCATACCTTCTTTATTAGTTTCTTTCGTAATATAATCCTCAAATTTAACAAACTCCACATCCTGTTTCTTTAGCCAATTTATATATTTAAGCAACTTCTTCTGTAATGTAGGTCTACCCACTTGGAATCTAAAATAATTCTTCTTACCCATCTTCTTGCCATTCTCAAGAATTTCACCAACCACTTCAAATGGATGTATATAGAATATGAAGTTTTCTTCTTTTTCCCAATGTTTTTTCATGAAGTATTTCATAAGCCATAGTGGGAATAATCTGAAGTATCCACCACCTGAGATTGGAATGGATTTACCCATTATATCTAATGTAGGAGTTTCAAACTCATACTTATCTTCTTTTCTATAAACCATGCTTTCAATGTTTTTAAATGATGACATGTCCATAACATTGTAAAGCTTATGCTCTTTAAACCTTATAAGACTTGCATCATATTTAAAACCTAACTCCCAAAGTACATCAAGCTTTTCATTTTCCATTGAAAAACATGGTGCTCTATAACCTTTAACTTTTTCACCAGTTATTTCTTCAAGAGTCTTCTTTGACTCTCCAATACTTTTTCTAAACTCATCAACACTTAACTCATAAACTAGTTCATGGTGTTGACCATGGCAAGCTATTTCATGACCCATTTTAGCAATTTCTCTAACTACTTCTGGGTGATCTTTAGCTACATCTTCAAGTACAAAAACTGTTAGATACACTCCCTCATCTGCCATTTTCTTAAGAAATGGTATAACTTGAGGCGCAAATCTTTGCTTTGAAGCTATTACATCCTTATAGTCTTTTAGGTATTCAAGATGATACCATTCTTCAAGATCCATTGTTAAAAAATACTTTCTCATATTAAACGCTTCCTTTTAGCTCTAAATTCCTTACCTTGCTCTGCTGTTGGCCATGTGAAATATCTGCCTTCAGATGCAATGTTAGGTCTTCTTTCTAATTTATCAGCTTCCAAAGCTTTGATAGTTTTCACCATCATGTCCCCACCAACTCTTTTAGTTCTTTCCATAAGTTCAAACATTGATTTACAATCGCCTATATAAACTTTATCTTGAGCTACTATATCTCCATCATCAATCTTTGCAGACATGTAGTGAACTGTTGCTCCACCATACTCCTCTTCATTAAATATGTACCAGAAGCTTGGCATACATCCTCTGTAATCTGGTAGTAAACTACCATGAACATTCAAAATGCCATACTTTGGACATGAAAGTAATGGCTCTTTAATAACTTGAGGAGCTGAGAAAGAAAGAATTACATCTGGCTTTAGCTCTTTTACCTCTTTATAAAAATCTTCACTATTTGAATTATTAATAACTTTATATGGAATGTTATTCTTTTTTGCTACATGTTCTACTCCACATAAACCATGATATAGTTTATAACCAAATAGCTTGTCTATTTTACCTGCTAAGGAACGTAGAACTGTAACTATACCCATCTTTCCTACTTGGAAAATACCAAACCATTTTATAAAATCTGATAACTTATTTTGTAATGAACTTTTACATTCAACATTCACTATTTCAAGTACTTCTGAATTATCAATTATTTTCTGTATATTCTTTGGAATGAAAAACCTATCTTGCTGAGTCATGATTATTACTTTTATCACAACATCCCCTCTTCTCGTCTATTATTTATTGTATAGTTAATCTTCTAATCCCTTTCCCATTCTCACTTCGTCCTCACCATTTAAACTTAATACGGTACATCATCATTTACTCTCAATGCTCCAGTGTCCTTCCTGGTCCGATGTTATCTTTGTTTTTTAACCTCCCTGTCCCACCTTCAACAACACCCTCGCTTCTTAAAACACTGAATAATGTCTTGAAGAATATTTTAACATCAAATATAAAACTCATTTTCTCTACATATTCACCATCAAATTTTGCTTTAACTTCTATTGGTAATTCATCTCTACCATTAATTTGTGCCCAGCCTGTAAGTCCTGGATATATATCATTGGCACCATATTTATCACGCTCTGCTATTAGATCATATTGGTTCCATAGTGCTGGCCTAGGGCCTATTATACTCATGTCTCCCTTTAGGATGTTTATTATTTGTGGCAATTCGTCTAATGATGTTTTTCTTAAAAACTTGCCAACCCTTGTAATCCATTGTTCAGGATTTTCAAGGAGATGTGTTGGGGTATCCTTAGGTGTATCTACTCTCATGGTTCTGAATTTTAATATATTAAAATGAGTTTTTTTGATTCCAATTCTTTTCTGTTTAAAAAAAACAGGGCCTTTAGAATCTATTTTAATTGCTGCCATTAATATCAAAAATATAGGGGATAAAATAATAAATCCAATTGAAGATAAAATTATATCTATAGTTCTTTTAATCTTAATCTTATACATTAATCTAATCACCAACCTCCAACAGTTTTCTAAAAATGGGCATAGCTTCGCCCTTTCGTCCAAAAAGTTTGTTCTGCACTACAGGTTTTTGCTATGCTGCCTTATAACAATGAACACGCACTGGTCGATGATTCACGTGTATAAGGCTTTTTAAAAGTAGATTATACCTCAGTTAAACATTCTACACTTAATGATATTATCCTGCTTTGTCCACAGAAATCAATTTCAACCCAAGCTTTTTTCTTGTGTTTATCAAGTCTTATTATTTTTCCTATTTCATCTAACAATGGTCCTTCTATTACCTTAACTGTTTTGCCTTCTGTTAAAACTTTTGAAGGTAATATTGTACCTTGATTGCGAAAAATCCACATTGCATATTCATAATCTTTTCCTGAAAGCTCCCTTGCCCCGGCTTCATACTCTAAAACTCTAATAACATTAAATACTCTATTTCTTAAGTTTATTTCAAGCTCTTTTTCTCCATAGAGAAAAAACATAACCAGGTAGAAGAATACTAGTCTTTTCTTCCCATTTCCCCCTTCTTTTTTCAAGGAGAACTTTAGTTGGTACAATTGCCCTAAAGTCATCTAAAACTTTATTTACATTTTCAGCAACAGAAAACTCTAATCCTGATTTACAAAATACACAATAAGCTTTCAAAGAATCCCTCCAGATTTAAGCTAAATTATTTACTCTTTACCTACTATTCAACACTTCCCCATTCTCAAATGTCACAGCAGCTTCGTCGTTGATTTCAAACCTTTTATATGTGGGTACTAATTCTTCTATTTTCTTTTTAATTAATTCATTATCCCTTGTTAGTGCAATAAACTTCAATTCCCCTATCTTTCTTTTAAGTTCATCTATGTCTTCATAGGCTGGTTTGCCTATAAATATCTTTTCATGTCTTGTCTTTCCAAGTCCCTCCTCTGCCATTAGGAGTTCCTCGTAAAGCTTTTCCCCTGGTCTAAGTCCTGTTATCTTTATCTCTACATCCTTCTCCGGTTCAAGACCAGAAAGCTTTATTAAATCATATGCCAGGTCATAAATTTTTACAGGTTTACCCATGTCAAGGACAAATATTTCTCCACCCTTTGCAAAGCACCTGCCTGAAGAACAAGCTGAGCCGCCTCAGGTATTGTCATAAAAAACCTTGTTATTTCCCTGTGAGTCAAGGTTACAGGGCCTCCCTGAGATATTTGCTTTTTGAATAGTGGAATCACGGAGCCGTTGCTTCCAAGAACATTTCCAAATCGTACTGCAACAAATTCTGTTTTGCTGACCCTGTCCATTGACTGAATAATCATTTCACAAACCCTTTTTGTTGCCCCCATTACATTTGTTGGGTTAACTGCCTTGTCTGTTGATATCATAACAAAACGTTTAACACTAAATTTATCAGCACATTCTGCTACGTTTAATGTTCCAAAGATATTATTCTTTATAGCCTCTGAAGGATTATCCTCCATAAGGGGTACGTGTTTGTGAGCTGCTGCATGAAAGACGACATCTGGTTTTATCTCTTCAAAAATGTTTTCAAGTCTTTTCCTATCCCTGATTGATGCAATCATTACCCTAAGGTTAAGTTCTGGGTATTTATATTTAAGTTCATTTTGAAGATCATAAGCATTGTTTTCATATATATCAAGTATTACAAGAAGGTAAGGTTTAAATCTTGCTATCTGTCTGCAAAGCTCAGAGCCTATTGAACCTCCTCCGCCTGTAACTAAAATCCTTTTATTCTCTATATATTCCGCTATACCCTCCATATCAAGTTTAACCGGTTCCCTGCCAAGAAGGTCTTCAACTTCAACATCTCTGATGCTTTTTATGGATACCTTATCATTTAACATTTCATCAAAGCCTGGCAGTATCTTTATTTTACAGTTTGTGTTTTTGCAAATATCCAAAATCTCTTTTCTATTTTTCTTATCAATTGAGGGTATTGCAATTATAATGGTATCTATATTTTCCTTTTCCACTATTTTGGGGATGTCCTGCCTTCTTCCGCAAACCTTAACCCCTGTGATTATTCTGCCTTGTTTGTATTTGCTGTCATCAATAAAAACAACGGGGTGATAGTTTAAATGTTCGTTTTCCCTCATTTCTTTAACTAGAAGGTTTCCTGCAGCTCCAGCACCGATAATCATAACTCTCTGTTCCTTATTTCTGTTTTTCTTCGAAAATTTAATTACTATTCTTCTGTAAACCCTAAAGGAGAGTCTGAAACCTACAACAAGAATAACTGTAAATATCCCTGAAAGTATATTAATGTTTTCTGGGATGTTAGTTTCAAAAATCCTGCTGTATAAATGAATTAATAAGTTGGCTGACAGACATCCAGCCACTGCAAAAAGAAATTCATCAAGGCTGGCATAAAACCATAGGCTTCTATAAAGCCTGAATATGTAAAACATTGAAATATATATAGCAGTTATAATTCCTATATGTTGAAGATAAAAGTATCTTTGTTCCTGGGGCATAAAATCCTTGAAAACAAAGTAATAAGCAAAGAAATATGATAAATTAATTAAAATAATATCTACTCCAATTAAAACAAAGGGTTTCCACTTTTTCAAAAATTCCACTTTATTCACCCTTTCTATTTAACTTAGAACCGTTACATTTAATATTATAGCAGAATTTAACTAAATTTTCGACTAAATTTGCATATTTAATCAAATGATTCATTTACTTCTTTTATTTGTAAATATACTTAATAGTTTGTTTTTTCTTTTATCATCAATATTTTTAACATCATTACCATAATAGTATTGATAATAATAGTTATACCTACCCTTCGATGATGCATCTATCTTGTTTAAAACAACTCCAAGTATCTTAGCATCAACCTTTTGTAAAAGTTCCTTTGATCGTAATACAGCATCTTTTTCAGCTTCACCTGAAGCCACTACCAAAAGCACTCCATCGGCATATTGAGACAAGATCTGTGCATCAGTAACCATAATCACAGGAGGAGTATCAATTATTATATAATCGTAAATCTTTTTCATCTCCTGAACAAAGGAGCTCATCTTTTCTGATCCCAAAAGCTCTGCAGGATTTGGAGGTTTTGTACCAGCTGTCAGTATAGACAAGTTTTCAACCCTTGTGTTTTGTATTACTCTATCTAAATTAAGCTCATCCACCAACAAATTTGTTAAACCAATTTCATTTGAAAGATTAAATTTTCTATGTAACATTGATTTTCTAAGATCACAATCTATCAATAAAGTTTTGTTTCCACCCTGAGCCATAGTAACTGCTAAGTTTGAAGAAGTTGTACTTTTTCCTTCACCTGGTCCTGTACTGGTTATAACTATTACCTTAACCTTTTCATCAAAGGATGAGAATTGTATGTTAGTTCTTAAGGTTCTGTATGCCTCAGTTATTGGTGATTTCGGGCTGTTATATGTAATTAAATTAATTTTTTCCATTCCATTCACCCCATTAAATCTTTGATATTATACCTATAACAGGTAATTTTATATATTCTTCAACCTCTTCCACACTTTTTACTGTTTTATCTAAATATTCAAGAAAAAATATTAATCCAAGAGATAAAATTAAACCTACAAAAAATGCTATTATTATATTCAACCTGACATTAGGTGCAATTGGTTTTTCCGGTATCTTGGCTGTATCAATAATCTTTATATTTTCATCATTCATAAGAAGCTTTACCCTATCTATAAAGGCTAAAGAAAGTGTGTTTGCAATCAAGGCTGCCCTGTATTTATCTTCATCTTTTATTGAAATTGTTACAACCTGTGTATCAGCAGCTGGAGTTGCAGTTATCATAGATTGCACTTCAAAGGGCTTTTTGTCAAGGTTTAGCCTTTTTATTGTTTCCAGAGCTACAGTTCTACTTTTTGCAATTTCTACATAGGTCTTAACTAATTTTTCATACATCAGTATATCGTTATATTGAACTTTGTTCCTGGTTGCATCTGAAATCTTTGCAACAATCAGCTGGGTACTTGCCTTGTATACTGGTTTCATAAAATATATGTTTAGAATACCAATGATAACTGAAAGAAGAAATGGTATTAAAAGAAGCAATAACAGTCTTTTTTTAATGATGTCTAAGATTTGATAAATTTCCAAACCCAACCCCCCCTTAATGTAAGATTTGTAAGGTGGTGGGTGCCCTACTATCTCCATTGCTTTCAAGGGCCCAGGTAAGAAAGCAATTTCTACGATCACCTAAGTAAATAAATGTATATATTACGGATTTTTAAAAAAAGCAGCAAGAAAATTGTAACAAATATTTAGAAATATTA